>UQCQ01000004.1 GCA_900539595.1 uncultured Mollicutes bacterium
GGGGGCGGATTAAGCGTTTTCGATTATTTGTTATTGGGACGTCTCCCTTATTTTTCATGGAATCCTTCTCCGTTAGATAAAGAGGCCGTCGTCCAAATCCTATTTGAAATGGGGATTGCCAAATACCGAGACCGCAACGTCGATGAACTTAGCGGTGGGGAAAAACAGCGAGTAGGAATTGCTAGAGCCATGGTGGGAAAGCCCCACGTTCTTCTATTAGACGAGCCAACCGCTTCGCTGGATGTGAAGGCTCGGCTCGAATTCTTGCAAAAAGTTAGAGAAATTGCTGATTCTGGGACCTGCGTTCTTCTTTGCCTTCACGACATTAACGAAGCCTATTCCGTCGCGGATCGCTTCCTGTTCTTAAAGGAAACTCATCTTGCTTACGACGTTAGCAAAATCGATTTAAACGAAAAAATCCTCTCCGACATTTACGAGGTAGATGCCGCCTTTATTCAAAAAGAAGGCGGAGCGTATATTGAATTTCAAAATAAGAAAGGAATAAATTCATGAAAAAACCATCCATCTTGTTTCTTCTATCCGCGGCTTTATTAGCGTCCTGCGGAAACGGAGGCGCTAGTAACAGTTCAAAAAAGGAACCTTCTGAAGATTCCTCCGCTTCCATTGTCACACCAGTCGAAGTGACCGACGGCATCGGAAGGAAGGTGAGCGTCGTCCCATCCGACATCAAAAAAATCATTTGTGTCGGGGCAGGCGCCCTTCGTTATTATTCCTATCTTGAAAGCGGAAAGGGACGCTTGGTGGGCATCGAAGATATCGATAACCCTTCTAAGCGTGGGGCTTCCGCCCCCTTTAGCGGCGTTGCTCGCCCCTATTTTGACGCGAATGCCAATGAATGGGGAGATTTGCCAACCTGCGGAGAAGGCGGACCAATGCACCAGAAGCCAGAGCTTGAAAAAATTGTTACCTGCGCCCCCGATTTGATCATCAGCGATTATGAAACTAACGAGCAGGCGGAGCAGATGGAAAAGAAAAGCGGGGCCAAGGTCTTTACCGTCAAATACGGAAAGAAAGGGGTTTTTGACGATACTTTTGCCACGACGTTAACTAGCCTTGGCAAATTGCTCGGGAAAGAAGACCGAAGCCAGACGATTTTAAATTGCGTCAACGAAGCCAAAGAAGACATCGCCAAGCATGTGGAAAACGTGACTTCAAAACCAAAAGTCTATCTTGGCGGAGTCGGCAACTGGGGTCAAAAAGACTACCTGTCGACCAATCCAACCGATCCTTCTTTCGCTGTAGCAGGAGTCATCAACGTTTTGGCGGACCAAGGCCTTGCCGTGGCGGGAGTCCAAAGCATTGAAAAAGAGAAATTTGCCGCCATCAGCGGCAATATTGATATCATGATTTTAGATGCTGCGGGTATGGCTAAAACCATTGGGCTATTCAAGGAAGACAAGACCATCTTTGATGGAGTGAAAGCCGTGGAAAATGGCGAAGTCTATCTTCAGCTTCCCTATAACGCCTACTACCAAAACATCGAAATCCATCTCATCAATACCTATTTTGTCGCTTCTAGCGTCTATCCTTCCGCTTTCGTGGGTTTTGATATCGCTGCAAAAGCCGACGAGATTTTGGAAGTCTTCACCGGGAAGAAAATCTATGCCGAACTTGCGGCGATGAAAGGACAATATGGCGGATATCAAAAGATCGCTGACTTGCGTGCATTCTTGACGGAGAAAGTCCAATGAGTTCTTCCATGCAGGAATTTTTCGATACCCAAAGTTCTTCTTGGGACGAAAAAGAGAAGGCGACTGCCTCTTCTTTGCGCTTGCTCCTAAAAGACATTCCCATCCAAAACGGGGACAAGGTTCTTGACCTTGCCTGTGGGACGGGAATTCTTACCCCTTTCCTCTACGAGAAAACGGGTTGTGACGTTTTGGGGCTAGACTTGTCCCCCAAGATGATTGAAAAGGCGAAAGAGAAATATCAGGGTAATCCCCATCTTCATTTCGAATCTGGGGACTTCCTTCGCTTTGAAGGGGAAGGATTCGATTGGATTGTAGTTTTTAACGCTTATCCCCATTTCTTGGATGTCGATGCATTTGTCCAACGGGCTTATCGCGTTTTAAAGCCAAAGGGACACTTGCTTATCCTTCATAATTTGTCTCGTTTTGAATTGACGGCCACCCATGCTGGACGCGCTCACCCCTATTCCCGTGACCTCGATTCCGCGATAAAAGAAGGACAAAAATGGGAACCAAACTTCAGAATTTTAGAAGCAAAAGAAGGCGATCATCTCTTTCTTCTATTAGGCAAAAAAGCCTGAAAACGCATACACGTACCCCCTCAAATTGGACTCTCCCATTTGGAGAGTCTTTTTCTCAGGTATACATATGCGAAAGTAGAGTGACTTTGACTTTGCCCTTTCTAAAATGGTAGCGGTAAAAAGTATGGAACAAGTTCAAGAAGCCCAACGTTTTGACCCCAAGTGCTTCCAAGCACCGACCATGGTTCTTCTTTCTTGCTTCCTTGGTTTGGCGGCAGGGTTAAAGCTCCATGATATGTTAAAACCCGTTTTGTCTATCACGGATGGCGACGCATCTCGATATGAAGCCGACATGGACGCGATTATGGCCAAATACCAAAAGGTCAAAAAGTCCGGCGGCGATTTTTTTACGAAAATGGAGCCCTATGAAATCGTTAACGCCGCCTATGGAATTTACGCTCAGAAAGAAGTTTCTTATTCCGTCTCTGTTGGTTCTTCTAACGCGATGGGCCTTGTCGATCAACGGATCGAATCCACCCAAATGCGCGATGGGGACCGTTATTTTGAAGAATCCAATTCCTCCTCTACTTACGTTAAGCTGTATAACCGGATGTACCAGGAAGGGGATCAAACCACCAAGTACTGGGGGTCCACGCCGAACTACGCTTCCGACAAACCCGTAAAGGTGGATAACAAAACCTACAAAGAAGAAATGGGCCGAAACGTAAGCGATGGGCTCGTTTATATCGTTTCCGATTTAACCGAAAGCAAAGAAGATCTTTCTGGGGAAGGATTGACTAAGGTCCAGAAAAATAAAGACGGGACCTACACGATTGACATGGAAGTCGACCCCTTGACCTCGACCCTTCGGTACGTCCGACAAATGAAGACGATTTCCAACCTCAAGGCGCCGCCCAACTTCTCTTACGTCCATTTGCGGTGGAACTTCACTTCCGACTTAACGTTGCGGTGGTTCCAAAACAAAGAAAAATATCAAGCCACCTTGTCTAGCGGAATCGGGAGCCCTTGTGCAGGAACCATGACTACCGTCTACTTCTCCTCCCTTCCTCAAGGGGGCATACCAGAACCAAGCGGAGCCTTGCCAGAATATCCGAAAACGGAGGCAGCGCTTCTTAGTCAAATCGAAAAATAAAATTCAATCAGGGGAATCCAATCATGAAAAAGAACAACAACAAAAAACAAAGTCATAAACAGACCTTATTATGGGGCTTAACTTGCTTAACGACCTTTGGCGTCACGGCCGCGGGCGTTTTCTTCTTATTGCCGCAGCAAACGATCACCAATCACCTTTCGAGCTCTAATGGCGAGGGAGACCAAAAGGTCACGCCGTCGGAAAAATTCGTCAACAACATCCTCGAATCCGCTACCAGCGGCTTAGGCTTATCCATCAACACCTTGGATTTATCCATTCCTGGCGCGGTGAAAAGTTCGCTCCCACAAGAAGATGGCAGCGTCACGAACACCTATTACGACAATCACATTTCCACGATCCCAGGAAAACCGGCGGGAATCAAACTCGCATTGAATTCGCTTTCTCTTTCCGGAATTAACCTTTCCGCGGAATTGCCGCTAGCCTACAACGGATTGCAACGCCAGTTAAACCTTGGCTTGCTTGGAGATGGAGAAACGGAGAAAAACCTCTATTTCAACATCGCAGATATCGATGGAAATGAACATGATTGGGATGCCGGGTATCAGGTTTCCGTTTTGCGGGAAGTCGATACTTCTACTACCGATCCGATTACTGGTGGCAACCCCTCTTACGAATACGGGCGTTTAGATTTTGTCCTCCACGACATCATCGAAATCTTGACCAAGGGCGGAATCAATATCGATACCTATGGCAAGATTGGTGGAAACGATACCAGTGATTCGACCGGCGATTCTTCTTCCAGTGGCTTCGACACCGATGCCATGATGGATGCCTTGAGTCAAATGAAAGAAGGCAAGGACGCTTCAGGAAAACCCTATTTCACCTTGGATTTGCCTTTAGGGAACGTGACCTATTCCATTGGATTTGGTAGCGATGAGAATTATTCCTTAACCCATATTGATATGCCGGCAGTCCAAAACGGAAAGCAAGGACGTCAGCTACTTTTGGAAGGCAAAGATTGGACCATCCAGCTTTCCGCCGACGTCACGACCAAAGCCAGCGTTGGCGAATTCGATTGGACGGTTCCAGCGGCTTGGAAAGCCTATCCAAGATTAGATGACTCCCTGGAGCTTTATCGCCGCATTGCTTCTTACGTCGCCACTCCTAAATTCGGTGTCAGTTTAGACGTTGATATGGAGCACCACGTCAAAGGAGAGGCGGGAACGTATACCACTTTTGGCAAAAAGGAAGTCCACGAAAAAGCGAATTTGCACGTGGGTGGCAACGTCGATTTGTCTTGGAAATTAACCGATGGTGCGATTAAAGGCGCGAATTTCAACCGCGCGGACGCTGCTCTTTCCTTCACCCATTTTGATGCAAACGGCACGAAAAAAGGCAGCCAAACCTTAAGCGCTCTTATCCAGAATACCGATTCTGATAATAGCGGAGCTTATTTGAATTTCGGAGATGCTTTAAAGGCACGCACCACCAAGACCACCTTGGATGAGCTCATGGGCAAATTCAAGAGTGAAACCACGGCGGACCCCGCCAACCCAGAAGGCAGCGTTGAAGAGAAAAAGACCGACGAGCAACTGAACCAAGTGATTTCGACGCTCGACAAGGTTTTGAAAGTCCTCCAAGGGGAATCCGATTATCAAAAGCCAGCTTTGCTCACCAATTTAGAGCAAAAGCATTACGAAGATATCGTCGACATGATTGATAACGTCACGATTGCGGATAACCTCATTTCCTTGGAACTCAATTTGAAGTCCCTCGGATTTAACGAAGCCAAAATCGTTCTGACTTTACGCGGAGACAGCGCTTCTAGTCTCGCCAAAATCGAAATCAAGAATCTCGTTTTGCAGACGCTGACGCTAAACGTCGTCTTAGAAACCCCCGAATTCCAAGAACCCCTCATCAGCGAGGACATGCTTTCCTGGGGCGAGTTGACTCATCTTCCGACCGTCGTCGACCAAATCAAGCCAATGATTGAAGACAAAAAGCTTGGCATCGAATTGCAGGGCAACATCAATTATCTTGGCACCCAAGACGTCTATAAAGACGCGAATAAAACCCAAGGACTCGATTTAAATGGCCGTGTCGCGTTGGATTTTAGTGGCGGCAAGGGAAACGTAGAGGGAGAGGAAACGGTCAATCCTGCCAAAATCAAAGGGACTGTGGCGTTAAATCTCACCGAACGTGGGGCTTCTTACTATCAAGACCATCACCTAGCAATCGATATAGATAACCAGGGCGAAGCCTTGTTCAGCAATGATAACGTCGCCTATTTCCATTACGACTCCAAAAACGATCCTTCCGTCATGACGGACGAAACGAAAGTGGCCGCGGAAAACCGGAAAGACCCGACTTCTTCTACCGGCATCAATGGCCAAATCGGAACCAATGGCCTCGATGGTGTCATCAATACGGTCAAAGATTTGGTTTCCAATTCCGATGATCGCTTCGCCCGCATCAGCCGTCTTTTCTCTAGCGGCGCGGAAGCGAGCTTGATGAGCGATATTTCTAGTGGCAATTACTTTGCCATCGCTGATTATTCGTTCTTAAATTCTTCTTCTTTTGCCTCAAATAAAGCTCAATTTGACTTAAACGGCAGCGCCTTCGGGATGGATGGTTCCATCACCTTGTCCTTGAATTTCAATGACGACAAGACGCTCAAAAACCTCCAAGTCGAAACTCTAAGCGGAGAAGAAGGCAAGCAAACTAGCGTCGATCTCCGTATCGCTTTGGCGGATTTAGCCCAAGATGAAACCTTTGCTTCCTTAGGTGAAGAAAAGAAGAACTATGACGACTATTCTGGATTATATTCTCTTATCGATTATGCGGCTGAAACTACCGTCCTCGGATTAAAAGAAGGGGAGGGTGTATCGACTTACGACCTCCAAGGAACCGTTGGACTTCAACTTGGCGATTACGAAACCAAACTCGTTCAAGCCAATATGGCGATGTCGGTAGAAGGCGCGCGCATCAAGATGGCGGGATCGTTGAATGACATCCCCGTCATCCGCGGTTTGAATGCTCCGGATAATGACCTCTACTTCCGTCCGCTTGAACTTGGCGGATCGCGCGATGCATCCTTCTATTATTATTCGGATGGACGCGAAGACGCAGAAGGCAACTTAACCACCGAGATGCTATTAACCCGCGATTCGGACTATGGCAAACTCGCTAACGTTCGCGACTCGGTGAAACTAAACAAGGAAGGCGCCTTTAAAGAGGATGCATTGAACTACGTCCTCCAATACGTTCTCGGTGTTAATGAATCCTATTTTGAAAATAATAGCGAAGGAACTTCTTCTTCCGGACTTGCAGACGCCCTCCACTTCGAAGATCTTTACAAAGGATTCTCCAAGAGCGTTTCTTCAGACGGAAATAACGTCACCTATACTCTCAAATTGAACCTCAATGGTTTATTGGGTGTTAATATCCTTGATGACATCAGCCTCGTCATTGGCGGCGGAACCTTCCTCGCCCAAGACGGCCAAACCAAAGTCCACGCATTGAATTCGTTGCATGTGGATTGCGGGGTGAGCTTCCATGCGGAAAATACCGGCAATCGTCTCTCCTTGGCCAAGGCTAGCGTCGATTTGGTCCTTGCCAACCTTGATAACGGTGTCTATTCCAATGGGTGGGACTCCGTTAGCGAGACCTATTCCACGAACTTCCTCTCCTTTAGCGGAGACGAATACCAGGCCGTTGGCATCTATGCAGAGCCTACCGACAAGGAAGGCGGAAAAGCGTGGAGACATGGCGTAGACGAGGCCAACAAAGGGCACCGGAACTACTACCTTTCCAAATAACGTTTATCCTACTTCTATAGGGCGGCCAAAAGCCGTCCTTTTTTGTCGCTTCATTCTCACGAATTCTTAATCCATTCCTATGGATGTGGCATGTACAATGCTTCGGTCAATGGGAATAGGTGAAATATAAAACCGTTGCATTAGCTTACGAACCACGAACGGAAAAGATGGCGATTCAAATTCAAAACACCATCAACGAGTTTGCCGAAAAGGGCCGGAAGATCGTCTCTTGCTCCATCACTCCCTGCGCCCACGCGGTACTTATTTTGAAAAAAATCTCCGATAAATAAGTCCTTATCTGCTCAAAAAATGTCTCTCCATTTTGACGAAAGGGGCGAGGAAACGTACAATTGATGCATGGAAAATCTCGCCGCGACGATTGGAAAGAACATTTCTTCCCTCCGAAAAGCCAAGGGTTTAACGCAATTAGAACTCGCTTCCGAAATTCATTATAGTGATAAATCCATTTCCAAATGGGAACTGGGATATACGTGCCCTAGCATTGATATTTTGATGGACTTCGCCTCTTATTTTGGGGTGAGCGTTGATTATTTGACCCAAGAGCACGAGCCCGAAAGCGCGGAGAAAGTCATTCACGCGGACGAAAAGAAAGACCCCCAGGCCATCAATAAAGCCTTAATCATTGCAATGACTGCCATGTTTGTTGTTCTCGTGGCTGTCTCCGTTTTCTTAAGCGAATATTATTTCCGGAACATGCGTTCCTTAGAATTATTCGCCGTATTCCTTTGGATGATTCCTATCTCCTTATTTCTCATTGCGATCGAAACCCGCCGCTTCTATCACAATAAAGTGGCTACCTTCGTCGTAGTCAGTTGCTTCTTATGGAGTCTTCTTCTTTGCTTCTGTTTCCATTTCGCCTTCTTCAGCCCCCAAACGGAGCAGTTATGGTTCATTTTGATTGTTGGAGCGCCACTCCAAGTCATCCTTGCCCTGCTCTTCTCCTGGCGGAAAAAGCCAAAAGCTGAAACGGCATCCCCCAAGGAAGTCTCGAAAGATGTTCCTATGGAAAACCCGGAAAAATAGCCGATAACATCGAGACTCTCCAATTTGGAGAGTCTTTTTCTTCCCCCTTTCTTTTGGAAATAGAGTGATGTTGAAACTCATATGCATATAATGCATATTGGTCTTTTATAGACCGTATTTATCAAGAAATGAAGCCATTCCAAAAAACTCTTTTAACCAGTTCTCTTGGCTTAGCCATGCTTCTTTCTTGCTCTCCTTTTACTACTAGCGTCAAAGGCGGATTGCCTTTTGAGGGAGAAAATGGCGGGGATTCCAATTCCTTGCAGGTTGAGGTCCGAGACCGTTTCCTCTCTAGTTTTACTTCTTCTCTTCACGACGGGATAAGCTTGTCCGCGAAAAAAGGAAGTACCTTCACTCTGGACAAAGTAGCAGGAGATTCTGCTAACGTGATTGATTTTTCCGGTGTTTCTTTGGATTTAGCCTTAGACGCCCCATCTCTTCATCATCTGAAACTGGCGATGAACGCCCCCGTTAGCTACAACGGCAAAAAGGTGAATTTAGGGTTATTCTTAGCCTCTGATTTATTCCTTTTGGATTTGGATTTAAGCCGAAGCGAAAGTGAAAATAGTCGTCTTCGTTACCAAATGGACCTCAAGGAAACTATTTTTGACGGAAGCAACGGAAACGATGTTCGTTATGATTCCGAATTGAATGGATATGCCTGCTATCAATATGGCGATTTGTCTTGGATCATCGATGAATTGATGGACCTCCTTAAAAGTTCGGATTCGGAAGGCTCGTCCGGTTCCTCCTCTTCCTTTAGCATCGATTGGTCTGTGGTTTTAGATTCCTTAAACCACGTACAAGAAACTTCTATCGACGGCCTCCCCTATTTCACTTGGAACCTCCAATTAACCGAAGGGGGTGCCCTTTATCCCATTGGGTTACGTTCTTCTTCGTCTTATTCCTTTTCCGGGATTGATTTGCCGGCAAAAAATAGCGGAATCTCTTCCCTAACTTTTGGTACGGACAATTTGATGCACCTCTCCGCATCTTTCGCACTAGAAAGCAAAACGGAAAACAAAAATTGGGCGATCCCCGAGGACGTCAATTCTTACCAAAAACTAAGTGATTCCACCGCCCTGTTCAAGAAAATGGGCCATCTCATCAAGGACCGCAAATTTGGAGTGGATGGCAACTTGGTATTAGGTCACGACGAAGACGAAATCCCCTCCACCTCCACTTCCTTTGGCCATGATGCGGTTCACGAAACCTTGGAACTAGGATTATCCGCCGATTTGGAATTTAACGGCTCAGTTTTGCAAGAAGTTGGCGCAAACATTAGCCTTGCCACCATAAAAGAGGAAACCAAGCGGGAAAATCGCATTGGTCTCCACCTTTATGGCAACGAAGGAGCCAATTCGAATGCCGTCTTTTTCGATTTAAACGACGTTTTGAAAGTCAAAACGACAAAGCCAGTTTTGGATGCTCTTGTTTCCAACATCAATGACGCTTTCAAAGGCAATGGCGAATCCAGCGAGGACGGGGGGTTATTGTCTGGGCTCCTTCAAACTACGGGAGCCATTGGAGAAGCGGTAGATGCATTTAAGGCTGGGGCGTTAAATCAAGGCCTTCAGGCGGGACGTTATGACTTTATCCTCGATGCGATTTCTCACCTAGAAACGGAAGCAAATCAAGTACGGATCGGCCTGGATTTCAGCAAACTCGGTTTTGCATCGGGCTCGGCGGATATCCTTTTGAGCTCAAGGGAGTCCGTTGCCGAAATTACTTTATCTAACTTGGCCCTTGGGCCCTTCTCCATCGAATCAGGCTCTTTGAAAGTCCGCGATTTTGCCATGCCGGAAATCCAAAATCCCGAATCGTATGATTTATGGGACCACCTGCCCTCCATTTCGGACCAAATCGGCCAAATTGTCAGGACAAAGAAAGCCACCTTCTCCTTATCCGGCTATTTGTTGAAGCTTGGAACTACTGCTGTAGCCGACCATTCAGTCTATAACCGTCCCGAAGAAGGATTTGTCTTCTCCGGTTCTTTTGCTTTTGACTTGGAGCAAAAACGCGGAGCGGGCAAGGCTACTTTCGTCGACCGTCAGGCCAAATACATCAACGACCATAACATTGATATTGAAGTAACAGGTCCTAGCAGCATAGACGCGGCGACGAATCTCGATATCAACAAAATGATCTTCCGTTACGACTCCAAGAACGCAAACAGTCAAAAAGACGAAAACCGCAAGGATCCCGACAGCAAAAACGGAATGCAAGGCTATTTCACCATTCATTCCCTTAACGACATTCTCTCGTTGGCGATAAACTTCCTCCAAAGCGATGACCCTCGTTTCGAACGCTTAATGAATGCCTTCTCTAACGCCTCCACCGAATCCTTGCTCGGCAAGATTGGCAATGGGCTTTATTTCGACGCGTTAACCAACCCCTTGTTGGAATCTTGTGTCTCTTCTGCCAACCAAAGGGTTTTGACCTTCCCCACCTCCTTATTCGGAACTCATACCCCCTTGGTATTAACTTTGGGCTTCGGGGATAAAATCGCCGACCAAGAAGGGGCTGGTCCACTTACGTCTTTACGGATCCAAACCCAAATGGGGGAAGAAGGTTCCTTGAAGGAAATGGATATTACCATCGGCATCACTTCCCTTGACGCCTCCGAAGAGGACCTCCACCACTTCTCTACTACTGAAGGATTCGTCAACTATTCTTCCATCTCTAGCCTTGCCGGTTACATCATCGACACCGCTTCGCTAGGAATCACTCCGAATAACAAAGTCACCACCTATCACCTTACCCTCTCCGCTTCGGCGAAAATCATCGGGATTGGAGTTACATTGAGTGGGGACGTCTACGCGCGAGTCGACGGGGCAAGCGTCATGCTTTATATCAAAACTCATATTGACAAATTCGCCGGAGTCACCAACGCAGAAACCTACGCAGAATGCTATTACCATGGATCGGGAAATGACCCGGAAGGCAGCGTACTGGTCCGTCGTGCCACCAAAGAAGGTGGAATCTTTGGTATCGGAGCCAAATGGAAGCAGGACCAAAAGAAAGTCAAAGGAAAAGACTTTGGGTCCAATATGCTTCCTTGGATTATGTCTTACATGCTCAATATGTCGGATTCGATCGTGGGCAGCATCGAAAATTCCGATACTTCCGGCGCGGCCATTCACCCCGAAGACGTATTGCTTTCTTATTCTGGACCTAGCGAAGCGACGCCTACCGATACGCCCACATTCTCTTTGGGGATCGATTTGGGCAAAATCGCCCAGTCGAAAGTTGACATGAAAATCAACGCGGATATCGTTGGCGACTATGTCGACATCGATTCCAAGCGCATGAAAACCCTCTCCACGGCCTCTGGAAAGCTTGCGATCAAAGTCTTGATTACTTTAAACGTGAATTTCTCTTTGACCTTAGAAAACGTCCAAAATCACGTTTATCGCCTTTGCTGGGATGATTCCTCCACTTATCGTAATGGCAGCAGCGACGTTTCGGGAAGCGTCTCTTCTATCTATGAATCCATGCTAGGCAAAGAAGGGGAGTCCGAATTCCTCTATTCGGATAATTTCAATTCGATTGCCGCTTGGTCGGTAAGGCCGTAATTCTCTCTTGTCTTTTTGTATTTTCTTCGGTGTGCCGAGGATGAAATTCCCCCTTAACTAGCCTAGAATACTTCCGAAAGGAGTTTGTTTTATGGACCAACAACAAACACAGTGGGACTTAAGCGTCTTCTACCCCAACGAAGAAGCGTTTTTATCCGACATCGAAAAATTAAAAAGCTTCGTTCCCGAAGTGAAGAAATTCCAAGGGAAAATCGCATCGGAAGAGGGACTAGCAGGCTATCTAACTTTAGATAAGAAATTCACCCTCACCTACATCAACCTCGCCTTCTTCGCCTCAATGCGAGCGGATCGCGATCGGAGAAACGTCGAAAATACAAGCGACGAAAGCAAAGTCGAACTCGCCGTCCAGTCCTATATCGCCGAAGCCTCCTATTTTGAACCGGAATTGCTTGCTTATGGGCAAGATAACGTCAATGCCTTCTTTGCAAAGCACCCTGAATTCAGTGAATATTCCTTCTCCTTTGAGAAATTGTTCCGCGGACAAAAACATGTCTTGGATGCTGAGAAGGAAAAATTACTTTCCTCCTACGCCCCGCTTCACGGGGAGGGCGGAAATCTCTATTCCCTTCTAACCGTCGCCGACTATAAGCCCAAGGAAGTGACCTTGTCGGACGGAAGCAAGAAGGAAATCAACCTTTCGAACTGGACGAGCTTAATCGCCGAAACCAAAAAGCCCGAAGACCGTCAAGCCATCTTCGAATGCCTCTATTCTTGGTATGATGAGCATAAAAACACCTATGGCGAAATCTACAATTCCGTCCTTCAGGATCAACTCGCCATCCAAAAAAGCCGCGGCTATGAATCAATTCTAGAAGAGCATCTTTTCAACAACGCGATTCCCACTTCCGTTTTCCATAGCTTAATCGAGGTTGCCTCCAGCGAAAAAGGCAGCGCTCCATTAAAGAAATATTATGAACTTCGCAGAAAATATCTCGGGCTTGAAAAGCACCGCTCCTACGACCGCTTCCTCCAACTTGCCAAATCCAACAAAAAATACACCTACGAGGAAGCCAAAGATCTTTTCTTTGCTTCCTTAAAGGATTTCCCAGAGGATTTCCAAAACAAGGCCAAGGAGGTTTTGCGTCCTGGATACGTTGATGTCTATCCTTCTTTAGGCAAACGGACGGGGGCTTATTCTAATGGCGGATACGACCACCACCCCTTCATCCTTTTGAATTTCCAAGGCGAACTCGATGACGTTTTCACCCTTGCTCACGAATCTGGCCACTCCATGCATACGCTTTATAGCGAAGAATCGCAGCCGACCTTGAAGCAGGATTACACGATTTTCGTCGCCGAAATCGCCTCGACCTTCAACGAGCATAACCTCCTTGATTACCTTCTCGCTTCTGGCACGTTATCTCACGAAGACCGCATCGCCTTGCTCCAAAAAGCCATCGATGAAATCTGCTCCACCTTCTACCGTCAAACCTTATTTGGCCATTATGAATACGAAGCCAGCTTGTTAGCAGAAAAAGGCGAACCGATCAATTATCAGGTCCTCTCTTCCATCATGACGCGCCTGTATAAGCAATATTACGGCATCGACATTGAGGAAGAAAAGCTCAAACCCTTGGTCTGGGCTTATATCCCCCACCTCTTCTACACCCCCTTCTATGTTTATCAATACGCGACGAGCTTCACCTCTTCCATGTTGATTTACGAAAAAGTCAAAGCCAAGGAGCCGGAAGCCTTCACTTCTTACGTGAATTTGCTCCGCAGCGGCGGCAGCGACTTCCCGATCGAACAAGTCAAAAAAGCAGGCGTCGATTTGACTTCGAAAGAACCCTTTGAAGCCGTCGTGTCACGCATGAGCGAACTCGTCGACCTCCTCGAGAAGGAATTGGAAGCCAAATAAGCGGCAAATGAACCCTGAGAAGGACAAAATCCTTCCCAGGGCCATTGACGCCACGCTTTCCAGCCCTATACTAAATAGTGTACTTAGGTGTGCTTCGGCACACTTTTTTCGTTCACTTTCGCTTCGAGCGGAGGTCCTTGAGGAGAAGCAACAATAAATCGAGAAGTGCCAAAACGGCGATGGCCTTGTCGAGCATGGCTTCGAATCCTTTCCGGGGGTCGCGCGACGTTTTTGGGATGATGCTCCATAAAGAGTTCCTCCCACACCTTACTTAGAACTTTTTTTGGGAAATTTTGTCGAAAAAATTTTCGTAAATTTAAATAAGTTCGTAACCGTCGAAAGAAAATGGACAAAAATTTACATTTTAAAAGAACCGATTTGCAGGTCGGTCCTTTTTCATTTCACAAAATACATCACGTTTTTCGTAGTTCCCGTGGAGGAGATTTTCCCTTCATCTATCAGCTTTTGAAGGATTCTACGCGTGGTAGAGGTGGATGTCCCCAACGCTTTTTCGATTTCTAAGCGAGCATGGGGTAAATGATCCGACAAAATGGAGCAAACGATATTTTCACGTTCCGCCTCCACATAGGATGCTACATCCTCTTTCACCGTATTCGCGGGAGTTCCGCGGCGATTGGGCAAAATAAATTTAAAGGCGCCAGACGTAATGATGATTTCGGGTTTTCGTCGAGAAGCCTCATAGGACGACATGATTTTATTGATGCCGGTCCCATAAGCTTCGATTAAGCCCATTCGATAGAAAATATTGGCAAGTTTCTTGTTACGGCAATAAGACACCCCCAGCATGATGTCGTCGTAAGACATGCCTCCGGCTAGCCCTCCAACAGAAAGCAATTCAATTCGATCGGAATAAACGCTTAAAAGCGTGCTGGCTAAAACGGAATAGTCGCGATGGACAACGGCGTTCAGTAACGCTTCCCGAATGGCCGTTTCAGGATAATCACGGTGGTCTGTGCGATGAAGGCCTTTGAAGGTAGCCACATTTTGATTCCGCATATCCAAATAGGCGTAGGCATCATCTAGTTGCTTAAGCAACGAACCGGTAAATTCACGCCGATCTTGGAATTTCTCCTGATTAACTCCGCCAAAGGTAGCTGCTTTGATTATGTGAGGGCATTGGTCTGATAGAAGCAACGCTAAATTGGTGAACAGTCCATCCGAGTCGATGAGCCCGAGCGTTTTCATTTGAATATCCGCTAAGCTCAGATTTCTTTTTTGGAATTCCTCCTGCATCTTGGAAAAGGTTAATTCCTGATTCAAGGAACGCATGTCTTCAAAATTATCGCCGTCCGTTTCTTTGATCATTTTGCGAATCGCTGTTTCCGACGCAGGAACAGAAGATGTGCCCTGCCGAACAAACACACCTTCAGGACGAAGTCCCTTGGAAGCTAAATAATAAGGTTTATGAGCGCCACATTGCACTTCTATCGCGACAATGGTTTTGCCCTCGTCAGTATCAATATCGTGGACGTGCATAAACAGCGTAACGTCTGGCTTAATCCCATCGCGAGCAGCATTCATGACCTGTTGCATCACCGCGTCAGCATCTTCTACTCCGCAAATACGACCGTCATCTTCAATGCCAATATAAATAGTTCCACCAAAGGTGTTAGCAAAGGCAATAATTTCCTTTTTGATATCGTCCACGTAAATGGACTTCAATTCCGTTGTTTCGTTTTCTGCATAATCCATATTCGTAACCACTATCCACAAGAAATTAACCACAATTTGTTCATGGTGTCAATGGATGTGAACAGATTATGAACAGATTATTTCAGCCTGTTATCGCACTTTTTTTAATTTGTTCATCAATTTGTTCATCAATTTGTTCACGTTCAAAGACTAAACGCGACGATTAGGATAATTCCGCCAGTTAATAGGCCTAATCCCAGTAAAGACTTCCACGAAAAGCGCTCTTTTAGAACCGTTGCAGAGAATAGCATTGTCAGCAGAATGGAGAGTTTCCCTATCGCATTCACCGCGACAGGATTTACCCCTTCCATATTCAACGCGTAATATTCACCAAGCCACGCAACCCCCGTGGCTAAGCCTGATAGAGTCAAAAAGACCCAACTTTTAGGGGAGACAGCTTTCAATCCTTTGGTCTGTTTTCTTGCCAAGGCAATCGCACCTGAGAAAATCAAAACGACTACCGTCCTTAAAAACGTCCCTAAATCCGATGACATTCCTTGCAAACCGATCTTCACGAACAAAGAGACGAGGCTAGCAAATACCGCGGACCCCACCGCATAAAAAATCCACTTTTTCGATACACGTCCCTCTTCTTTTTTCGGCCACGCCATAAGAAGGGTGCCTCCTAGCATCAAAGCCATCGAGGCAAATAACATTCCTATTACCAAGGGATCCCCGCCTTTAGTTACATCGTTAAAGAAGAAAATAAGGAACAGAATGCTCGTAAGTAAGAAGCTTGATTTATCAATCGGAGCAACGCGATTAACACTAGAAAGCTGCAAAGCACGGTAATAGCAAAGCCAAGAGCACCCCGTGCATAGACCGGACAAGACCAAAAAAATCCAATTGCTTGGAGTAAGGTTAGGGACTTGGTTCCAACTCCCCGTAATAAAACAAAGCCCGGCGGCACAAACTAATACGATGCCGGTACGGAAAAAGGTTGCAAAATCCGATGGAACATCCTTGATTCCGATTTTAGCAAAGACGGTGGTTAACGAAGTTGCAAGCGCAGCGATTAACGCCAATATAAGCCAAAGCATCTTTCCCTTCTTTCCTTACCCTACAACAATAATCCTCTCCTTCCCTGATGGGAAGGATTTTTCATCGTTATATCGATAATGAAATACCGCATGGGTCCTTGCAGTGCTATATTTTTATCGACCCTAATAGAAAGGAATTCTCAATGGATCAAAAATTAGAACCGTTGTTTACGCCTTGGAAAATCGGACAATGCGAAATCAAAAACCGTTTTGTCATGACCTCCATGGGCGGAACCTCCCTCTTCGGATGGATGGAAATCAATCATTTCGATAAGGAAGCCGCGAAATTTTTGCTCGATAAAGCAGAAAATGAAGTGGGTTTAATCTTACCGGGCATCCAGCCCGTCTACAACCCAATGCTTGGGCAATGGCTGTATCGGAAAAAGGGGATGTATAAAAAGGTAAAGGGCTTAATGGATGAAATCCACGCCCACGGAGCCAAGATGTTCGTGCAATTAACCGCTGGATTCGGCCGTTCCTTCACGATTTCCCCCGCCATGGAAAAGCTCTATACCAACCGCTTCCTCCGCGCGCTCAGCAAGCCGATCATGAATTTCGACAAGATCTGCGCTTCTTCTTCCCCCTCCCCCAATCGATGGAGCGACAAAGTCCCAAGCCGCGAAATGACCATCAAGGAAATCCATCATTTCGTAGAAGCTTTCGCCAAAACGGCAAAATTACTAAAAGACGCTGGGGTGGACGGAGTAGAGATTCACGCAGTCCACGAAGGCTATCTATTGGATCAGTTCACGTTGCGTTACGTCAATAAGCGCACGGACGAATATGGCGGATCCTTCGAAAACCGCTATCGCTTCCCCGTGGAAATCGTGAAGGCGATCAAGGCCACTTGCGGCAAGGATTTCCCGGTGTCGCTACGTTATTCCGTTGTTTCTAAAACCAAAGGATTCAATTCCGGTGCTTTGCCGGGAGAAAAATTCGTGGAAGCTGGACGCGACATGGAAGAAAGCGAAAAGGCCGCGAAATACCTTCAAGACGCCGGTTACGATATGCTGAACTGCGATAACGGAACTTACGATGCCTGGTACTGGGCACATCCGCCGATTTACATGCAGGAAAATTGCAACTTGGAAGACGTGGAGCACATCAAAAACTTTGTCTCCATCCCTGTAGTTTGCGCAGGAAGAATGGATCCCCGCGTGGCAGCAGAAGCCATCCAAGAAGGCAAACTCGACGCGATTGGGTTAGCCCGTCCATTCCTAGCGGATGGAGCCTTTGTCCGCAAATTGAAAGAGGGCAAAGAAGAAGAAATCCGTCCTTGCATCTGCTGCCATAACGGCTGCTTCAATATGGCCCATTACAAGGGAACTTCAAACGATCAAACCTTAAGCGATTCTCTCCATATGGCTCGTTGCGCGGTCAATGCCGAAACGATGCAAACTAATGTCCACCACATCGAAAAAACCAAACACCCGAAGAAAGTGGCCATCGTTGGTGGCGGAATCGGCGGCATGGAAGCCGCCAGAGTCTTAGCCCTCCGTGGGCATCATCCTGTCATTTACGAAAAATCTGGTGAATTGGGTGGCGTCTTCATCCCTGCTTCTAACGCTTCTTTCAAAGGCAAACTGCGCGATTTATTAGCCTGGTATCGCCTGCAAATGAAAGAACTCGGCGTCGAGGTTCATTTCAATTCCGAAATCAAGGACGTCTCGTCTTTAAAGGAAGACCAAGTCATCGTTGCGACGGGTTCTAAACCCCGTAAATTGCCGATCCCAGGATTTGATAAAGCCTTGGAAGCCTGCGATTTCCTTCGCGGGGAAAAGGTTGGGGATCGCGTCGCCGTGATTGGTGGCGGATTAACCGGATGCGAAGTCGCTTATGAACTCGCATTGGATGGCAAGAAGCCCTTCATCGTGGAAATGCAGGATGACCTCATCAAGCAACGCGGCATCTGCATGGCCAATAGCCAATATCTCCGCGACTACTTTGCCTTACATCAAATTCCCGTCTATCTGGAGACCAAGCTTTCTTCCATCGAAGACGGCTTCGTCACCATCAAAGACAAAGCCGGAAACGTCACGAAATTGCCCTGCGATTCCGTCATCGTTTCTACGGGTTACATTCCCACCCCCTTGGCCAAAGAATCGGGTAAGGTCCACTTGGTGGGCGATTGTTTAAGCATTGGCAACCTCCGTTCCGTCATTTGGCGGGCTTATGAAGTCGCGATGAAAATCTAAAGAAGGAAAGGAAAAATGTACGAACCAAAAATGAAATTGACCGACGAGGAAAAAGATATCCTCGCGGGCAAAAAAGGCGAAACCTACGCCAAAATGATGGAGGTCCTGGTCCGATATGGCGATGCTTTCGGCGCCACGCACCTCGCACCCCTCACCTACAAGAAAGCTCATTTCGTCACGAGTTTTGGGCTTTCCTTACTCAAACCGGTTTACCCCTTGATGGATGAACTCATCCAAGCTGGATGTAAAGTGCAAGAGGGGTTCACGATGGATCCCCGTCCCTTGGACTACAAAAACGTCTCTTGCTCGCCGATTGAAAAATTGGTTTCCAGCGTTTTCATGTACAGCAAGCAAAAGGATTATGAGAAGCAACTCGAGGCAATCGGCCTCTCCGACCCCAGCGGATTCACCTGCACCTGCTATCTAGAACAAGTCGGCAATACTCCAAAAGAAGGCGACATCATCTCCTGGAGCGAGTCGAGCGCCGTCGTGTTTGCTAACTCCGTTTTAGGAGCTCGGTGCAACCGCAATTCGGGGATCCTCGATATGTTTGGATCCATCCTCGAACGCACCCCTGCGTTTGGCTTCATCACCGACGAAGGAAGAAAGGCGACCTGGAAGATCATCGTGAAAACGACCAAAAAACCAGAAGCCCAGATTTTAGGATCGGCCATCGGAATGAAAGTGATGGCGGAAGTCCCTTATGTGGAGGGATTGGACCGCTTCTTGGACCCACTTCCTAGTGAAGATACGATTTCCTATTTGAAGGATTTTGGGGCCGCTACCGCTTCTAACGGAGCCGTTGGACTCTATCATATCGAAGGCATCACCCCGGAAGCCAAGCGTCTTGGCAAAACCTTATTGAAGGAAAACGTCCAAGAATACGTGATCGACGACGCCGAACTCGAACGGGTTTACGCTTCCTACCCCATGATGTGGAAGAAGCCAAGCTGCAAGCCCCATAAGTGCTTCATCGGCTGCCCGCACCTCACGTTCAAACAACTCTGCGATTGGACGGATGCCTTGGTGGAAGGTTTAGCCAAAAGCGGCAAGAAAAAATTGGTCGTGGATACGGTCCTCACTACTTCTCCCGCGGTCATCAAAGCCTTCAAGGAGACAGATCGTTATGAAAAACTCCTTTCTACGGGGGCTCACCTTAGCTACATCTGCCCTCTTATGTATGCAGATAATCCCATCAGCGGAGCCAAACCCCTCATGACGAATTCCAACAAGCTTAGAACCTATACCAAATCACGTTATTTCAAGGATGAGGACGTTTTAGCCATCATCACCGGACAAAAGGAGGTTGCCTAAATGAAAACGTTCCATGGACGCGTTCTTGCAGCGGGAACCTATCACGGGGAAGCCGTGGTGACCCATACGGGATTCAATACCCTCGCTTCCTGCCAAACGAGTGCGCTTTTAGCTACCAGCAAAAAGATCATCGTCAGCGATCAAAATAACAAAGAACTCTATAAAAAGAACATCACGGGCAAAGCGCTTTGCTTGCCGGAAACGATTGGCTCGACTACAGGCGGCATGGTCATTCAAACCGTAGCCGTCCGTAATCTTGCTCCAAAAGCATGGTTATTCTCTCACCATATCGACCCGTTAGCCGCAAGCGGCATCATTTTAAGCAATGTTTGGAATGATTGCGGGCTTATCGCAATCGATGAACTCGGCGACGAATTCCTCGAAGCGGTGAAAACCGGCGATACCATATCGATCCAAGAAGACGGAACCGTCATCGTCGAATAACTGACAAAAAAGCGTAGCGGCAAAGGGGAACGCCTAATGCCCTACGCTTTTTCTATACCCGCAAATTCAGGAAAACGGAGGAGAAATCTTCCTGCAAAAAAAGACGGCCGAAGCCGCCTTTGCTTTGTAATCTGTGCTTTATTTCTTTTCTTCTTCCGAAGAAGCAACGTTCTCCTTGGGAGCATTTTTCTTCAGATATTCGAAATAGGCTTGGTCTTCCTTGGCCTTTCGTTGACCGATTTGATCGTTTTCGCAATCAGAAACAGCGCGAGAGCGAATTTGTCGAATCAAGGAATATTGGTCGTTTTTAGCAAGGAACGCGATTTCTTTTTCGCGGATGGATGCTTCCGCCATTTGAATCTCGAGGATGGCGGTTCTCCATTGCCCTTCCTCCATTTTGGCATTGGGGTCGCTTGGAAAATCGCGATAAAGCAAAATCAACAGCTTCTCAAATTCCTGTTTTTTGTAATAACGGTAGAAGTCTTTTTTGATCTGTTCTTTTTTAAGAGGGGAATTTCCTTCGTCCGCTTCTTTCACACGGGCTTTTCTTAACGCGTAGATTTGACGGTACTTGAAGGGGTAAGTCGAGTTATAGCAGCAGGCCAAAATCGAAGTGATTAAAAGGAGAGCGCAATAAGCGACGCGGATCCATAGATAGATTTGCTTCACGATGGCATCGGTTCCTTCATAAGGGATATAAGTGAGCAAGCGAGGAAAGGTTTCAACGAACACGCAGCAAGCATAAACCGTGCTTAAAATGCCAGCGGGGATACTAAAAAACAAATAGAACGCCCGATGGTTAGCCATATTGTTTAAGGTACATAAAGGAACAAGTAGCAGCAAATAGCAGATAAACGGGGAAATACTAGCCGCGGCAAAATCGAACAGATTCGTTGTTTCTCCAGCAAAGGTAATTTCATAATCCCGTAGCTGCTTGAAGAAAGAAGGAAAATAATCAAAGCAGAGCGTTAAAAAAAGACAAAGGAGCCCGATGAGAATCCCAAAAACGCCGAGAACCACAACGGAAGTCCGCGGACGGGAACGGTAGGATTTCTTAAGAACGTTAATATCAACCATATTTTTATTGTAGCAATTTTCTTCGCCTTTTGCGTGAAGTTCTTTGCAAAATTAAAACCCTCCCCCGGGTTAGGGGAGAGGGCAATTGGTTAGGCGATTTCGTCGAGTCGGAAGTCGTTATTTTCCCAAGACAAGACGTACTTCTTCTTCGTGGAGAGTTCCCCGCGAAGAATCTTCGTGGCTAGATAAGTTTCAACGCTATCTTGGATGAAGCGTTTGAGCGGACGAGCGCCGAATTCCTCATCGAAGGCGCTATCCAGAATATGCTCCTTAAGCTCCTTGGTGAAGGAAACGGAATAGTATTGGCTTTCTAGACGGATGGAGAGTTCGCCGAGCATCTTCTCGACAATCTTGAATTGCACATCGCGTCCAAGCGGAGCGAAGTAAACAATTTCGTCGATGCGGTTTAAGAACTCCGGCTTAAAGGTATGATGCAACAAGTCGTCTACCGGGGCTTTCTCGCCTTTTAAGAGGTATTCTGAGCCCAAGTTGCTCGTCATGATGATGACGGTGTTCTTGAAGTCGACCAAATGTCCTTGGCTATCGGTCAAACGACCTTCGTCGAGGATTTGAAGCAAGAGGTTAAAAACTTCGGGATCCGCTTTTTCAATTTCATCAAACAAAACGATGGAATAAGGATTGCGGCGAACCTTTTCGGTCAATTGGCCTCCTTCTTCATAACCAACATATCCTGGAGCCGCACCGATTAAGCGAGAAACGCTATATTTCTCCATGTATTCCGACATGTCGATGCGAATGATGTTGTTTTCATTGTCGAAGAGAGCTTCCGCCAAAGCTTTAGCCACTTCGGTTTTACCAACACCTGTCGGTCCAAGGAAGAGGAACGACCCAATCGGGCGATTCGGGTTCTGAATTCCGGCGCGTTGGCGAAGAATCGCGTTCGAGACGAGCTTAATCGCTTCGTCTTGCCCAATGACCCTCTTGCGAAGGATTTCAGGCAATTCCAAAACCTTTTCGCGGTCTCCTTTTTGAATCTTGGAAACAGGGATGCCCGTCATGCGAGCGACGATTTTGGCAATTTCTTCCTCATCAACCACTTCGTTGACAAGACGATCGGTGTCTTTGGAGGCCAAAGAGGCTTCCCGAATCTTCTTTTCAAGTTCAGGAATGACTTGATACTGCAAGCGGCTGGCTTCGCGGTAATCGCCTTCCTGGAACTTCTGGCCCAATTCGAACTTCGCCTTTTCTAGCTGCGCCTTCGCTTCTTTTGCCGCAGAGACGTCCTGTTTCTCTTTTTGCCATTCCTTGTTCATCGCATCGAAATTGGTTTTTTCTTGGGTTAATTCGTCGTTAATCGCGGCAAGACGTTTCTGGCTGGATTCGTCTTTTTCTTTTTCTAGGGCAACACGTTCAATCTCGAGTTGACGAATCTTGCGGGAGCTCGCATCGAGTTCGGTCGGCATGGATTCGATTTCAATCTTGATGCCCGCGCAGGCCTCATCCAAAAGGTCGATGGCTTTATCGGGTAGGAAGCGGTTGGTGATATAGCGGTTGCTTAAAGTCGCGGCAGCAACAAGAGCCGAGTCCGTGATTTGGACGCCGTGGAAGGATTCATAACGTTCCTTTAATCCACGAAGAATCGAAATGGTATCGGCGACGCTAGGCTCGCCCACCATGACCGGTTGGAAACGACGCTCCAACGCACGGTCTTTTTCGATATATTCGCGATATTCATTGAGGGTAGTAGCCCCAATGCATTCGATGTCACCACGAGCAAGCAGCGGTTTCAGCATGTTGGAGGCGTCCATCGCGCCTTGGCTTCTGCCGGCGCCGACGATCAAATGAAGTTCATCGATGAACAAGACGATCTTGCCTTTGCTTTCCTTGATTTTATTCAAGACAGCTTTTAAGCGTTCCTCGAATTCGCCTTGGTATTTCGCCCCGGCGATCAAAGAACCCATGTCGAGTTCATAAATCTCTTTATCTTGTAAGGTGGTTGGGACGTCTTTTTTGACGATACGCTCCGCCAAGCCTTCCAAAATAGCGGTTTTACCAACGCCAGGTTCGCCAAGCAACACGACGTTATTTTTCGTTTTGCGGGCCAAAACGGCGATGACTTTACGAATTTCTTCATCGCGGCCAATCACAGGGTCGAGTTTTCCCTGCTTGACCAGTTCATTCATATTTCTCCCGAATTTCTCCAGGATGTTTGGATCTTGGGAATAATCTTCAGGTCCCATGTTGTTGAATTGCATATGGATGTCCTCCTTCTATTTTTTGGAAACAAAGAAGCGCCTAGGAACAAACCTAAGCGCTATTATTGTACGTGCTATTTTGGCACTCGCAAGTGGTGAGTGCTAATTTTTTAGAATTTTATTTTGCCGAGATGGTTTTGGCGAGTTCTCGTCCGGAGGCGATTGCCTTAGCAATGTTTTTAGCCCCATAGGCACAATCTCCGTTCAAATAAACGTGTTTGGGCAAGGCGTTAGGATCCACTTTCAAGGTTTCAAACGTCGGTTTTTCCCCCAAGCACAAAATAAGATGGGTACAGGGGCGCGTTGAAACGGAACCAGGAATTTCATGACAGGAGGGGCGACCAGAAGCGTCCACTTCTCCTAGTTCCATTTGGATGGTTTCGATTTCGGCCAATTTTCCATTTTTATCCCGTTTTACGTTCTGAATGTTTTCAAGGAACAGGAAACGAATCCCTTCTTTTTTGGCCGCTTCGATTTCTTCTTTGGATGCGGGCATTTCCGCTTCGGAACGGCGATAGATAATCGTGGCTTTTCCTAACAGCCGCTTGGCTAGACGAGCACAATCCAAAGCAACATTGCCTCCGCCCCAAACGAAATGATCGCTTTTTAAAGCACGGTATTCATTCAAATAACGTCCTTTTTCTAGATTTAAGCGACGAAGAAAAACGAGTCCGCTTTCTACCCCATCCCCGGTTGCTAGGCTTGCGAGATTCTCTTTTTCGGCCCCAATGCCTAAAACCACATCATCGAATTCGCGCTGAAGCTCTTCTACCGTTTTATCCACACCGATTGTCACTTGGAAATGAAAGACGGCACCCATTTTTTCTAAATCTTCTTGGATTTTAAATAAGGGGGATTTATGAAAACGAAGGGCGGGGATGCCGGAGCGAATCGCTCCTCCGATTCCCTTTTCTTTTTCAAAATAGGCGACTTCATATCCTTCTTGGAGTAAATAATAGCCTAGCGACAAGTTAGCAGGACCGGCGCCGACAAGGGCGATGGATTTTCCGTTTTTAGGTTTTGTCGCCAAAGGACGAGGGTAAGTCGAAGCGATTTCTTTTTCCACGGAAGGGAAATCCACGGGATTCCCTTTGGCGTTTAGGACGCAGTTCCCTCTGCATTGGCGGTCATGGTCGCATAGGGGCGCGGTCAATTCTGGAAAAGGATTTTGGGCATAGAGAAGTTTCGCGGCTTCTTCTTCCTTTCCTTCCTTCAAAAAAGAAAGAATCTCAGGAATCCGATTTTGAAGGGGGCAAGAAGCCACGCAGCGGGGAGATTGGCAGTGGAGGCATTTCGCGGCGATTGATAAGTTCAATTCAGTCATGGTGGTATCATATTCTATTTTCCTTCCCATCCGTTAAAATTTCTTTGTTTATGGCATTAGATTCGACGTTATTCGGACACCTTCGCGACCTTTATCTCCATAGTGAGCAATGGTCCTGCCCTTTGTCTTCTTCCTTTTTGACGCAGGATGAGTGGAGGGAATTGGTTCATTATTTTCCTTCCAATCGCTTTTTCCTTACGGGAGGGTACCCTTCCGCGGAACGAAAGATGGCCATTTTCCTTCCTGAGCCCCTCGAAGAGGGAGAAGATTTTGACCTGCAGTCCTTCATGCTTTGTCTTCATATCGAAGCTAGTGGCAAGAAATTCGGAGAAAAACTAGAACATCGTCAGGTGTTAGGGGCGTTGCTTGGAAAAGGAATCGAACGGGATGCCTTAGGAGACGTCTTGGTCGAAGGGGCGGAAGCCTATTCCTTTTGTCTCCCCTCCCTTCAAGAAGAAATCGCCTCCTTGCAAGAGGTCGGCCCCCATAAGGTTCAGGTCGAATTCGTACCCCTGTCCTCAATGAATTTCTCTCCCCACATCGAAATTCGCCACGGGACGATATCCAGCAACCGCCTAGATGGCATCGTCAGTGAGATGTTCTCCTGTTCCCGCGCTCAAGCTCAGGAAGCGATCGACGCCGGCAAAATCTTTTTGGGCGCGAGTGCATTGCACCAAAAAGACATGGAAGTCGAAGAGGGGACGATTCTTACTTTCCGTGGAAAGGGAAAAGCCGTCTTTTGCAAAGAAAAAGGATCCTCCCGAAAGGGGAAGATCCTCATCGAATACGGGCTTTATCGCTGAGCGAGGCTTTGGAACAGCAGGAACAAGGTTCCGGAGCAAGCGGCGGCGGCTTCGTCGTAAGTCATATCGCTCTTGCCAAGAATCAATTCCGTGTAGAGGATGGCGATGCCTTGGGCAACGACTTCCACTTCACGAGAAATTTCACGCACATTGGGGTAATTGGCGCAGCGGCTTTCTAGTCCTTGGCAAGTCGCCTTGCAAAGTTGATGACGGATTTCGTCAAAAAATTGGGCGGGGAGGCAACGAGAAATGGCCATGGCCTGATTTTGGTGTTCTTGCAGGTATTCGTTTAAGTTGTTGAAAAACATCAAAATCGATTCCGATGAGGCAAAATCACATTCATGCATCCGCGCATTCAGGGCGGACAGGTATTTGTCTTCCACCGCATCCGCGATTTGATCAATCGTCGAATAGTGGTTGTAGAAGGTTCCGCGATTCACCCCCGCTTCTTCGCAAAGCTCCGAAACGGTAATTTTGGCAAAGGGTCTGCCCTTCAATAGAAGCCGAACTAGTCCATCGGCTAAAGCCGTTTTCGAGCGTTCGACATTGCGGTATTCTTTTCTTGGTTTCTTTTCCATTTTGAATATCTCCTCTCCGACCCCCACATTACCTGAACTTACCTTAACACAAAATCGAAGAAAAAAAATAGAACTGCTTCTTAAAAAATGCTCTTTGTTTAAAATTTGAAGCAGAACCTACGCTTTATCGACGCTTTTTCTTTTTTGTTTGATTCTTTCATGCTTATGTCTAGAATGGGGGCATGAAAGACCGTTTGCTTCGATATCTAGGCGAAAAGGGCGAGTGGATGGGTTTTGCCTGCGACTGCACGTCATCCCTCCAAGAAGCCGTGAAACTTCGCCATTATTCTTCGGGCTCCCTCCAAGGAATCGGGGGTTTGATGCTTTTAAGCGCGATGCTAGGAAGCACCTTAAAAGGAGAGGGGTGCGATTTATCCGCGGAACTCAAGAGTTTCGACGGGAAGGAAGACTTAATCGCCAACGCGGATTCCTTCATCCATGTCAAAGCCTATTCCGCTTCGATCTCTAGCCCCGTTTTATCGGGACCTGGCCTATTCATCGTCACCAAAGACTTAGGACTAAAAGAGCCGTATCAATCTTCCGTCCTCTGCGACATGGGGAACTTGGAAAAGGCGATGGAAGAATATTTTGTTCAAAGCGAGCAAATCGAAACCTATTGCAAACTTGGAGTTTTGTTCCATCCGGATGGAACGCTTCATCGGGCTTTTGGCTATATGGTGCAGGCATTGCCCTTTGCGGATGATTCCACTCGAAAAGCGATTCATGATGTCTGGAATAAAATGCCAAGCCTCGAAGCCCTGGATTTCCATCAAAATAGCCTGGAAGAAATTCTAGGAATGCTATTGGGCGAAAAAGATTACGAAACCAAAATCGAAAAAGAGATCGAATGGAAATGCCTTTGCAGCCAAGAAAAGAGCCGAAAGACCTTATCCTTATTGCCCCTGAATGAGCTTTCTCAAATCGCCGAGGAAGGGAAGACCATTCACGTGGATTGCGGGTTCTGCGGCAAATCGTATTACTTTACTTGTGACGACCTTCGCGCGATTCTTTCCGAAAAAGAAAAAAAGGCCTCAAAGGCCTAGTCTTGGCCAATCAAAGCCAAATAGCGTTGCAAAATCACTCCAGCGGCGGCGGAATCGATATGACGCCGCTGCTTTTTGCTTCTTTCTCCTTCTTGATGGAGAAGGGCGCTGGCTTCTACGGTGGAATTTCTTTCGTCCACCGGGGTGATTTTCACTCCTGGGAACAAGGCTTCTACCTTGGGAATGAACGCCTTCACGATGGGGGTCATTTCGCAGGGGTCTCCGCTAGGAAAGAGGGGGAGGCCGATACAGATATGCTCAATTTTCTCTCCTTCTACTGCTTTTTCTAAAAGCCGGATCGCCTCTTCGTAATCTCCAGCCTTGAAGCGCAGGTTTGGAAGAAGGGAGACTAGCATCCCCGAACGGGAGATTGCAATTCCTAGGGATCCTTTTCCCAAATCAAGAGAGAGAATGTTCTTTTCCATGGGGCATATTCTAGCAGGGTTATTAGAAAGAAAAAACTCACTGGAGACTAGGGGTGCGGTCACCAATGAGCCTGTTTATCATAAAGCGTTTTTTTGAAGTTTCAAGAGACATGTACCAAGATTTTTTCTATTCTTAATATTTTGGTAAATTTCTCTTACTTTTTTAAACAATAATCTTGTTAAACGGATAAATTTTCCTTTATTCAAAAAACTTACTTTTTCGTAAATTTTCACCGATTTTCCCTTGGATAAAGAGGGGTACGGCATCTAGCCATTTCTACTAGAGAAGCCTTATAATGGGGAAATGGAAAAAAAGACGGATAACGAATATGCGCCCCTAGGATTTGCTCTTATGCTCCTTTTGGCAATAGGTGGAACGATCCTTCTTTTTTTGCGCGCTACTTTTCCCGATCCCCAATATCCTTTTTGGGTTCCCTTCCTTTGCTTTGGGGCCGCGCATCCTCTTTATGTCCTTTTTGAGCATTATGGCTTAGAGGATCCCCGTCCTGAAATTTTTAGCAAATGGAAATTGCTTTTAGAAATCGATGCGGCCGGGGCCGTTTTGGCCGTAATTGGCATCGTGCTTTCCAGCATGAACCTCCTTGGCGATTTGAGTCCCGCGATTGGTCCCATTGCCGTTTTGCTCCTCGGATATCCTGGATATTTTTATGAACTCCATTTGATGGCGAAGCGGTTCAAGGACCAAGAAAAAAAGAGGGCGGAAGTCTTAACCCTCTCTCTTTTCTTATTTTTCCTCGCTTTGAGCATCCTCGCTGTGATTTTCATGGCTAAGAACCAACTCGCTTTCGGGCTGCTTCTTCTCTTCCTCCCCCTGGATTTGGCTTTCCGTTTGGGAAGGAACCTCGCCTAAAGCTTTCTTTTTCTTGGAATAAAACAAATTAATCAAATTGGCAGCCCACCACCAAAGCATCAAGCCCAAAGGGGCGACAAACAAGACCCAATAGGTGCTGTTGGCCAAGCCATAGGGTCCCATCCCATCGGGGAAATCGAGTTCTTTCGCTTGGTAATAGGCGATATTGAGTCCACGGACTTGCTCGGCAATCACAATCAATAAGGATGTGTTGCAAATGGTAAAGAAAACCCAGGGAATGCCAAAAACGATGTTGCAGTATTTTACGCCGCGGAAAATGGGATAAAGGGACAGCAAGATTGCGGAAACCACGAGCAATGCAAGACTAAAAACCCAGAAACCCAAGGTGATTTGGCCTCCTAACCCCATTTTGGCTAGTTCATACCCACTGAAGGAGGAGGCAAGAACCTCGTCCGTTCCTAAAAAATATTCGGGCTCCGCGGAATAAAAGTGCATCCCATATCCCATGATGTAGAGAATGGGAACTAAAAGCAAAATCAAGGGGACCCAATAGAAACGCATCCCTTTGACCAAAGGGCCAAGGTCGAAATTATAATGGCGTTTCTTCAGCAAATCTTTTCGAGGGGAATTCATCGAGCAAATCTTTCTAGCAGGTAATGGAGGCAAAGTCGGACGGGAAGGGGGATATGATAAGCGGGATCCTTCATCATCGCCGGGACATCTTTTAAGGGGACTAGGCGGGTGGAGATATCCTCAAAATCTTCGAGTTTCTTTTCTTCTTTTCCTACAATTCTAGCCAAAATAAAGCCATCCAGTTCATCGGAAAGTCCGCTGGAAGTCGGACAGGCCGGGGCAAGGATTTCCATATCATCAATCTCAACCCCCGCTTCTTCTTTGGCTTCGCGCTTGGCCGCAACAAGCATATCAGGGTCTTCGGGATCCAATAATCCCGCAGGGAAGGAAGTCATATAGGCGCCTAAAGCGGGTCGGAATTGCTTGGTAAACAAAACGGAAACCTCTTGGGTCGCAGAGTCGATTTCATAAAGGCACATCACCACCCCGTCGGGGCGAGAATAATCCCGGGTAATGGAACGAAGCGTAGTGGGTTCGTTTCTCGAAGCCACGAAATAATCATAGGGACGAGTCTTATCCCCCATAGAAACCTCATAATGGAGGGTATATTCGTTAAGGAATCGATGATTCGTGTCCTTGGTAACATCGACAAGCTTCCAATCCATGGTTCGTCCTTCTTTCGGGCTGCATTATATCACCTCCGCTTTCCTTCCTTATAGAAGAAGCTCTTTTTGTGGTAAGATTGCGGACATGGCAATTTATTACACGCGTCACGGCCAAACCGATTGGAACCTTGATTACAAAATTCAGGGGAGAAAAGATATCTCCTTAAACGAAACGGGGCGAAAAGAAGCCGAAGAACTTCGAATCAAAATCCAAGACATTCCTTTAGACATCATTTATTCCTCTCCGTTAAAACGAGCCTATGAAACGGCGGAAATCGCTCGAGGGGATCGGGATATCCCCCTTCTTACTGACAATCGCCTCGCTGAAGAATATTACGGCCAATTCGAAGGGGTGTCCCGCCATAGCGAAAAATACAAAGAGCAACGGCAGCACTTCTTTTGCCGTTACCCCGGGGGAGAAGGCTATTTGGATGTGGCGTACCGCGTTTATTCTTTCCTCCACGAACTCGAAGAAACGTGCCCTGACAAAAACATCCTAATCGTAGCTCACGGAGGTATGTCGCGGGTAGTCGAGACCTATTTCCACGACTTAAATAACGAGGAATTCGTCTCGTATATGATTCCTAATTGCGGCCTCGTTCGTTACCAGTGGCCGCATCGAATCGTGCCGTTAAAACAATAAAAGAGGGCGAAGCTTATCGATTTAAGGGCTTCGTCTTTTCTTTTAGAACGTCCAAAAGGTGCCCTTCCACCTTGGGCGACAAGCGGTCAAAAACCTCTTGATGATAGGCGTTGATCCAGGCGATATCCGAATCGCTTAATAACGTCAAATCTAGAGCCTTGGTATCGATGGGAACGTAAGTGATGGTCTGGAAGCGGTAGAACGTGCCATCCGGAGTCACAAAGGCGGGGACACAGAGAAGGTTGTTTTCGATGCGGATGCCGTACTTGTTGGCCTTATAAACGCCCGGCTCGATGGTCGTGATCATGCCGGGAACGAGGTTCGCCCCATCGTTTTTGCCTTTGGCGGGGCGATAACGGAAGCCATTGGGCGATTCGTGGACGACGCTTAAATAGCCTACTCCGTGACCCGTTCCGCATTTATAGTCCATTCCTTCTCTCCACATGATTTCCCTTGCCATCATGTCGATGCATTGGCCATTGGCCCCTTGGAGGAAAATGCAGGAAGAAAGCGCGATCAGCGAACGAAGGGTCAAGGTGTAATCGCGGATATATTCCGGACTCGGGGTGCCAAGCAAGAAGGTTCTCGTGGTATCCGTGGTCCCTCCTAAATACTGGCCTCCGCTATCTAAAAGCAGTTGTATCGTATCGGAGTTGCGCGCGGAATAGGCTTGCGCGGTAGGAGCATAATGCATCATCGCGGCGTTAGAACCCATCGCGGCGATCGTGGTGAAGGATTCGTCGAGAAAACGTTTCCCTTCGGCACGGAATCCATGAAGTTTTTCCACGACTTCCCATTCGGTTAAATCCGGTTTTGCTTGATCGAGGAAATCGATGAATTTTAAAAGGGCCACCCCATCTTCTTCTTGGATGGAGATGATGTTTTCAATTTCTTTTGGCCCTTTTACGGCCTTTTCCAAACGGGTAGGAACTTCCGCGTCAAAAGGATTTTTTAGTAACGAGGCCAAAGAGGCGTTGCATTCTTTTTCATCCACCCAAGTTAAAAGGTTTTGCCTTTCTTTAACAAAGGGGGCGATTTCGCTTAAATCATGAAGGGTATAGCCTTCTAGATGTTCCAAACGGCCCGAGGCCAAGAACAAGTGAGCTTCATGAAGCGTCAAATAGGCATAGGAATAGAATAAAGGCGTGTTCAAGAGGTCGTTGCCCCTTAGGTTCGTCAAATAGGCGATGTCATCCAAAGTCGTAAGGAGAAGGGCTTCTACGCCTTTTTCTTTCATGGCTTCCCGGACGATTTCTAGTTTCTCTAGATGATTATGGTCTTGGTAAGCGGGTGAATCAAAGGACCAAAGGGGGTCATGAGAGAGGGAAGGAACATCTTCGACAAGATTAAAGAAGGAAACGTCTTGCACTTCTCCTCCTTTTCTTAGTTCTTTTAAATCAGCGAGGGAGAGATAAGAAAAATCAACGCCTAGCGGGTAGAGGCCGTTATTGCGGAGATACTCTTCTGGAGTGGGGTTTCCGGGACGATAAAGCTCGATAAAGACATAGGGGGTGCCCTTAATTTCCTCATTCGCCGATAAAGTGAAGCGGCCATCGCTAAACAAAACCGCGTCTTTTTCCGTCACGATCACATAGGCGTTATCCCCACTAAAAGGGCAAAAGAAACGCCGTTCCGCCGAGTAATAAGGGGCGGGCTCTTCCGAATTATGGGGGTCGCCCGTTTTCATCAAATAAGCCTTGATGCCTTTTTTCTCCATGGCTTGGCGGAGCAAGGACAAATGGGAATTGGAATACATAGTAAAAGCCCTCCTAAAGCAAGAGGGATTATACACGATGGAAAATAAAAGTTAATGAAACTTATCGGACGCTTTTCGTTTCAAGGGGGCCGACTTTGGAATAGTCTCCCAAGACCTTGCCCGTCCCAAGATCGCTAGAAGCTCCATCATAATTGGCACCCCAGCCATCCAAGTAATTGGCGAATTCGCGGAAATGGGCGTAATGGTCGAGAGTTTTAACGATATAAGGCTCGTCGCCATAATTCTTCGTTCCAAAGGGGAAGATAACGATTCTTCCTGCGCGGGAGCGATTGACTTTTTCCGCGGAGGCATAGCCGTTATTGGGCTCATAGGCGAGGTCCAACTCGTAGTATTTAAATCCCGATGGCATATTAAGAGGAGGCTGAACGGTGGCATAGCCATCGGTCCTGCTATAATCTGTATAAAGGCGGCTAGAATCCCCGTATAGAGGATAAAGTTCCTTCATCACGGCATTCGTATTTTTTTTCGCATTCGTATAATACCCATAATTCTTGGGCAAATCGCGGAAGGCGTTGTAATAAAGGGAGACTTCGCTGGAATTCGTGTAAACACCATCTTTGCGAAGGGTTTCTCCAATTATGAAGCGGTTCCTTTCCTCTGAATAGAAATAACAGGTCGCGGTTAAGCCGTCTTCCGATTCCGTAGCAGAGAGGCGGAACGTCGTGGAAGCGGAGAAATCGATGTAATTGGTGTAGCTGTCATTCATCCAGGTCTCCCATTCATCGCGGTGTTCGCTGGGGGTATAGGGTTCTTCCGGAATCATGTCGTCGGAGGAGGTGGAGCTGCTATTAGAAGACTCGCTGGAAACGGTGCTATCCTCCTTGGTTCCTCCAATGAATTCAATAGCGATTCCCGCGACATAAACGCGGGTTTGACTCGTTAAGCTAAAGGAATCGGCATTCCCGTATAACCCCGTGACGTCGCTCCAACAAGAAAGGTCCTCGTGATGGTTCAGAGTTTCTTTTGCTGCTTCCGAATTCGCGCAACGGGAAGACAGGGAATAGTCTTCACCGCGGAGGTTAAAAGTTAATTTGCAGGGCTCTTCTCCTTCATAGGGGAAAGCCAAAATACGAACGGAAGACCAATATAGTGAGGACGAGAGTTCAATTTGAAGACTGCCGGCCTCGGAGGAGGATCCCATTTTTAGGGCTTGGCCCGATTCCCCCGTGCATTTACGGCTTCCGTCAATCGAAGTCACGCGGATTCCCGAAGTTTGGATGGCATCCGCCCGAATGGGGACAACGGAGCTATGGGTTTCCGCTCCGAAAAGAATTTTCGCCCAACGGGTTGATTGTTCCTCTCCGCTAGAACTAGAAGTCGGCATAGAAGACGAAGGCAACGATTCGGAAGAGCCATCGACTCGATTAATCCGGCAAGAGCCTAATAGCAGGGTTAAAGAGCCTAGGAGCAAGGGCAAAGGCGAAGAGACTGGCTTTTTCATCGCTAAAAGGGTACACGAAATCCCAAAAAAAGAAAGATAATTTCTTTTCTTTTGGCCGTAAAAACCGGAAAGGGCTTGCCTTTTTTTGTGGACACTCAATAATTCCTACTTGGACTTAGAAAGGCTACTTAACATTTATGAATACTTCCATTACCCCCTTAGATCTTGAAGACTTTGAAAAAGACTTAGAAGACCCCTCTTTGCGCGTTGCTCGCCGCGCGATTCACGAAAACGGGATCGTCGCCAGTTGCATCAACGACACTAAAATCGCCGAAAACCCAAACGTTTTCTCCATTGAAGTCGATGCAGGAGAAATCACAAATCAACGCCACTCCGGACGTTGTTGGATGTTTGCAGGCCTCAACGTCATCCGCACCATCTTGTTTGAAAAATTCGGCGTGAAGAACATCGAACTCAGCCAAGCGTATCTCCAATTCTACGATAAGCTCGAAAAGGCCAACTTCTTTCTGGAAAAGAACTTGGAACGTTTGGATAAGCCTCTAGACGACCGTGAGGTTTGCTTCCTCCTCGATAGTGCGATAGAAGACGGTGGGCATTGGACGATGTTCGTGAACTTGGTCCATAAATATGGCGTCATTCCTTCTTCCCTCATGGAAGATGGAGCGGTTTCCCAAGATACGACAGACCTCAATCGTTATCTCCATTTTATCCTTGCTAGCGATTTAAAAATCCTCCGCCAAAACAAAGATCTAGGCATGGAGAAATTACGCGAAATGAAGGAAAAGATGCTAGGAGAAATCCACCGCATTCTCATCGCTTCTATCGGCGTCCCGCCCAAATCGTTCGTCTTCGAATACACGGACAAAGACAACCACTTTAAGCGTTTGCCCGCCTGCACGCCTCAAGAGTTCTTCTCTACCTATATTCAGGAAGACTTAGACGACTACGTTTGCCTTTGCCACGCGCCCGTCCAAGACTATAAACCCTATGTGAAATACGGCTGCAACTTGGTCAATAACGTCGTCGAAGGTGCCGAAGTCAGCTTCTTCAACGTCAAGCTCGAGGAATTTAAGGCTGCCTTAATCGCCGCTTTGAAAGACAAAAAGCCCGTGTGGTTCGCCGCGGAAGTCTGCCAAGAATCGCTCCGCAAGAAAGGGTATCTCGTCAAAGATATTTTCTGCCCCGATGACTTGTTCCAAACCCACCCTCAATTAAGCAAAGGGGAGAAGTTGGATTATCGCACCGCCTGTGTCTCTCACGCGATGACTTTTGTAGGGGTGAATCTCGATGAAAACGAAAAACCCAATCGTTACAAAGTCGAAAATACTTGGGGCACCGAGAACGGCAAAAAAGGCTTCTATATCATGGATGCCGCTTGGTTCGACGAATATGTTTACGAAATCTATGTTCCGTCCAAATATGTCGATCCGGAATTGGTAGAGAAATACCGTAAGGCCGAGACCATCGAAGTTCCGCCCTTCAATACCTTCTGGGCCCAATTGGACTAAAAAAGACAAGCCTTATAAAAAATATGGGACGGTCTGTAAAGCCGTCCCATTTTATATTGTCTCTATCAGCCCTTTAAGCCTGCGGGGAAGAGACGAATTGATCCATCATGGAAGATAATGCTTCCAATTGCTTTTGAAGCATAAAACGTCCTTTTTCGGGGTGGCCTAGCTGAGCGTAGACACGATCTAAATATCCCTTCTCCAACTCCTTGATCGTTTCATCCATGACGTTGTAGCCGCGGCTAACGCCATCCAAGACATATCCAGCCAAGGAAAAAATTGGACCAAAATAATCTTCTGGCGGAAAGTCAGGGCAGGCGGCGGCGCGGTTCCAGGCATAAAGGTTTATGACGGCATCGCAAATGGGATAGCACTCCAAATGTGCCAAATCGTCAGGGTCCCATTCCGGGAAGGAAATTTCACGTCCGTTTTTGAGATTGAGTTTCCGTTTTGCCAGTACATCCATGCAGGACAAAACAGCAGACTGCCAGGAGGGGCCATCTAGTTGTTTTGAAAGCATGAAAACCGTCACATATAAAATGGAAACTCGTTTCTCTTTTACTGGATCATTAAGTTCTAATAAGTGCTCTTTTTCGATGCAATGCGTAAGTAAGCCATACGCTGTGGCAAGTTCTTCCAATTCCTTGGGATCAATTTTAATTTTGTTATCCATAAGACTCCATAAGTATACGGCACGAATGACGAAGAGTCCTTAGAAGAAAATAACTTTCAATTTTTATACATTCATAGCCATACATTGGGTTGAACTTTAATCGATATTTTCTTATACTTTAACCAACGTAAAAATAAATTTTCAGTGGAAGGAAAAAGAAAAATAAAATGGAAGAAAACATCGTATTTATCGATACAGAATTCCGATGGGAACCTATGTTTTGCGAAACGTATTCTGCCCTTGCAAATTCGCATGGCGGAATTTTAACATTCGGATATAAAGTGATTGAGGGATGTAAAAAGTTCCAAGGGCTAAAAAATATAGATGAAATCGTTGATCAAATTCAAAATATTCTTAACGATGCTCAAAAGATAAATAGAAATATTCTCACTCAAGAAAATTTTATTTACGAAAAAGAATCAGGGAAACTTGGATTAACGTTAATCATTCCGGAAGCGAAACCAGAACAGAAACCGATCATTTATCAAAACAGAGCCTTCCTAAGAACGGAAACTGGAAATCAAATTTGTAGTGAATCCACCATTGAATCTATGGAAGAAAGCGCAGATGGATTTGCTTCAGATACAAAAGCAATCTTGTCCTTAGATGTCACAGTTTTATTAACGGATTCTTTTAAAAAATATCGGAAGAGTTTCCACGAATTCCATAACCAGTGGGTACTAGATAAGGATGTAGTGTTTTTGCAAAAAATTAGGGCAGCAAAAGAATTAAATGGCCAAATACATCCGACAAAATCTGGACTTTTGATGTTTGGTAGCGATACCTCGATTACAAGCGTTTATCCGTGGCATTCCCTTGCAATTCGGCTTCTCAATCGCAAATACGAGGGATTAAACGAGTTTATATCCGGCGATTCTAGCTTTGAAGGCGGACTTTTTTCCTATTTTGAATTTGTTAGTAAAATTGCGGAATCCAACCTTCCAGCTCTAAAAGAACAAAAAAGTCGTGAAGTATTCGAAGAGACGTTAATTAATGCTTTGGAAAATATGGATTTCGGATCCAAGTCGCCTTTGCTAACAACCATTTCACAAGACTATTACGAAATAACCAACCCGGGATTAATGGGATACGGGGCGCAAAACGGGAAATCATATCCTAGACATCCCCTGATTGAAAAATACTTTTTCTTAATCGGCAAAGGGTCGTTAAAAGGCTTAGAGTTCATTCAAACCACGCTAAGCGAAAGGAAACTTCCTTCCGCTGAATATCACGAAGAAACGGAAACTCACGTTACAAAAGCCCGTATTTCCTTCAAAGAGCAAAAGAGTTTGCAACGATCCATAGAAAAGAAAGAACGTAGCAAAGAGTCCAAAGCCTTTGCTGATTCGATCCGTCCATTCTTTAAAGATGATATTGCTGACTCTCTGGGCGACTTCTATGTAAAAAACAAAAACGAGGTATTTGGCCGAACTGAAATTTTGGAGGCAACACAAGTCTCTCCGGCAACCGCAACTTCAATTGTTAAAAAATTGTGCAGCAACAAAAAAATTAAGGCCATAAAAGGGAAAGGGAAAGGGAAATACCGCTTCCGCTAATTCGGTTTGTTAGCCTTTGATTTTTTCTTAATTTTCTTCTTATTTTTCGGTGGGAAATACGGCCCGATTACATCTACAAGTTTCCCTTTTTTATAAACGAGATCCAAAGTAAATGTACGAGGTAAATTGGAATCTAACAAAGGTAAAAATACACGATCACCTTCCCATAATTCCAAATTCAAAATCTGATTTTTCTTAATCCATTGAAGATCGCCTTCATTGCATTCGATGAGATTGCCATCGAAGGATAGCCCTTTATACAAATACATTACTTCCGGCGGGTACGCGTCGTTTAAAAAATGGATCTTTCCCAAATATTTCGCCTTTGTTAAATTTAATCCAGTTTCCTCTTTGACCTCGCGCTTAACACAATCTAAAATCGTTTCCCCTTTTTCAATATGACCCCCTACGCCAATCCATTTACCCTGATTTAAGTCATGGTTTTTCTTTACTCGATGGAGCATTAAATAGGAATCTTCTTTTTCGATATATACCAATGTTGTCAATTCACGAATAGATTGAATCTGATTATAAACCCATTTTCTTTTCTCAATAGCCAATAGAATTTTATCTACAACCTGGTCCAGCGTTTTTTCAATCTCATTCCCCCAAAATCTTAAGACCTCATACCCCTGGCTTTCCAGCTTTCTATTTACCTCTTCATCCCTGGCAATATTACGTTCAATCTTGGGGATCCAATAAGAAGTGTTAGTTTTAATCTTTGCTTTATTTTCTTCAAAATGAAAACCGTGCCAAAATTCAGAATCACAAAATATAGCAATGCGATAACGCTGCAAAACAATATCGGGATGGCCGTATACTTTGGAAGAGTATAATCGGTAGCGAATTCCCTTTTTCGTCAAGGCTTTGCGCAGAGTTTTTTCAATTCCGGTATTTTTAGACCGGATATGGGACATTGTGTACGATACAACTGCAGGATCTCTAGCCATAAATAAGGGGTTTGCAATTATCTTCTTTTCTTTTTAATTAGATTTTTGCCAAAATTTGATGCAGGTTTTGCACCTTTATCATCGTTTTTGCGTTTTTTCTTTTCCTCGCGTTCAAGGGCGTCTTTCGTCTCATCGATTTTATTGCTTAAATCCCGCAAATCCGCCACCGATAATTTTTCCATAATGCGGGTAAGGCTAGATGATAGCTCTTCAACCTTTGAAATCGTTTTTTGAAATTCCAAGAACACGTTTTCAAAACGAGTAACATCATTTCCAAGGGACTCCATTTGAGATTGAATGGAAGAGGACGTAGTCTCAACCTTTTCAATCCTAGTAACAAGTTCTGTCTCCATCTGAGAAATGTTTTGATAGGATTCGCTTAATCTTTCAAGCCCTTCTGCAGCTTTGGCAAAGACGCGATCAACATAGTCTTTTTGAAGGTCATTAGTTTGTTCTTTCTTTTCTACTTCATTAGTCATAAATATGCTCCTATTTTAATGTCAATTTATAATCTTTTAACAACCGAGAGAAATAGAATTTCTTCTCTGCTTCCGTAAAAGTGGGAAGCAGGGTTATATAATCTTGAGAAAGTATTGTCGTATCAGGAGGATCTGTGAAGAGAGAGTGAAGGAACTGTTTCTTTTCTTCTTCTCCATGTTCTTGATAGTAGTTTCCTAGCAAATGTAATTTAGTATGATTCAAATATAGCCTTACAGTTTCAGAATAAGGGAGTGCATTTTCGGAAGCCAAAACAAAGCGACGACAAATATCAATTTTAGATTTTGCATCCTGGAAATCGCCAGCGCGAGAATAAGCCCGAATGGCATCTTCGAATTCATCTCGATTAAAGTGGTATTCTCCTTCTTCCATCCAATGGCTTGGATCAATGGTTCCTTTGAAGTAGGAAAGCACTTCTTTTTCAGACTGGAGTTTCCGTAAACCAGCAAGCAATTCTTCTTCGATAATACCATGGGCATTCGATTCAAAAATCACAATGCGATTTTTAGCTCTGGTTAATGCGACATAGTACCGGTTAAATAGCATGCGATGCAAGGTACTGTGCTTCCCCTTTCTTTCTTCTCCAAGCATGGATTCAAAAGTCTTTTTGGAAGAGGAAAAGAAATCAACAAGAACGCAGGAATCCCATTCTCTGCCCTTAGCATTCCCAACGCTTAGGAAAGAATGTTCCACGAATTCCGGATATCTTTTTTGATATTTCCTTTGATAATCGTTTCGCATCTTCGCATTGGGGAACAAGAACACACAATCGCGATTCGAAACGGAAACTGCATTCAAAAGTTTTTCGAAACTCTCCTTGTTTTGAATTAGAGATACAAAGACGTCTTCCTCGTCTTCGCGCTTCGTAACTTCTTGGATCGAATCGACTTCAGCGTTACGGGCACCGATGGCTTTTCTACGAATTTTGGAGACTTCATTAATGTATCCAACAAGGTTTGGGCCGCTTCGATAACTGTCGTTGAGGTTCGAAACATAGAGGTTTGCTTGATTTCCAAAGCATTTCTTTACGATGCGTTTTGCATCTTTGACATCGAAAATCGTCGGATTAATCGCTTGATTATCGTCCCCGTATAGATAAAGGTTGAACAAATTCGATGGATATTCGTGGTTGAGCAAAGCGCACACGGCTTCAAATTGAATTTCGGAGAGATCCTGATATTCGTCAATAACAATGGCGTCATATCCTTCAAGGTCATTAGCGTCGTTTAGCAATTCATGGGCGAGGCGGTTATCCGTTGTTCTCTTTTGAGTCTTTAAATGGTTTTCATACGCCTTTCCCACCTCGTAAATGGCTTGTTTCTGTTCCAAACTAAAGCCTTCTTCCTTTTTCGTGCGTTCAAGAAAGGTGGATAAGGAAAGGATGTCACATGTTGGATTAACGTCGGTGCTTAAACCTTCTAATACCCCTCGGTAAAAGGAATAACAAACAAGGCAATCATCTTCTTTGCTTCCTTCAAAGCAATTGGCCACACGGCGATATAGGCGATTGTTTCTTTCTTCCAAAAGGCCGAAGAAACGTTCGAAATCGCTTTTGTCGTCCATACAATCCGATTGAGGAAGTTTCAAAGACCGGCATAACGTTTTCCAAGTATGGGTCTCCACGTTTCTCGCGTGGAGCTCTTCTAATTTCTTCTCGGCAAAATTCTTGAGGTCTTTTTGATAGGTCAAATAAAGAACTCTCTTATTTACATCTCCTAAATCCAGCGTTTCTTTCAAAGATAGAATTGTCTTTCCGGTTCCTGCTGAACCAACGAAAGCGTGCGGCAATTGTTTTCTAGAAGCCAAAAGAAGTTGATATTGGGTAAGTGAGGGGTAAGCCAGTTCATCAATATGGTTACTTTCATAAGGCAATAAAACCTGTTCGATAACCATTTCATCGCGTGTGGCTTTATCTAACCGTAGGGCAATTTCCCCTTGTCGATCATGTTCCTCCGCGCCTTGAGTCAAGTAAACGAACACAATGTCGTTTCGGTTCAAGCCACGAGAAGAAAATTCATCGCCGCGAAGGAAGAAAACCCGGTCGGTACGTGTTTCCGCCAAATCGTCGAAACGGAATTTTTCAAAACGGACGTGTGGAGTAGAAATAGAGGCATTATCGTGCTTTTTTAGATAATCCACCCATTCTTGGTCTTCTCCAAATATTGCAGTTTCGTAGAGCTTGCGAAGGGCTTTTTCAAAGGGGGCGCGATAAACCTCCGCCCGTTCCTGACAGCATCGCTCAAATTTGCGGGATAAAAACAAACGCCTTCTCGGAGTTTTCCTTAAAGGGATGGTTTCTTCCTCCTCTAAAACAGGTTCCGGATCTTCCAATTCTTTTTCCATTTTTGGTTTTTTAACTGGAAGAGGGGTCGTTTCCTCCTTCCGCAGACAAAGTTCTTTGCTAAAAACGGTTTGGCGGTATTCCTTAATCAAAATACCGCAGGAAGAGATGCAAGATACCAAATAATCGTTCCCTTTAGAGGCAATAACAACTGCCTTATCCAAATTGGATTTGGGACACAAAACGAAACTCTGCAGTTCCATGGAACGGTTTAATAAACAGGCGCAAACAATCCAATCTTCCGGATGAAAGTTCTTAAGCATCTGAAAGACGGGGTCGTTTTTAGGAACGATATTAGGAACAAAATAGCAGGTGGGGTAGAGTTCGAAAAACCGTCTTTGTTTCAATAGGTGGTTGACCTGCACAAAAGATTTTTCGTCATTCTCGCTCCCTTGACGAGTGAAAAGATAATCCCAGTCGGTATGTCTTCGGTAAATAAAACGTGGTTGGGTGCGAAACCCGCCTTCCTTGCGTTCTAAATCCAATACCTTTCCTTTGGAGGATTCAAAAGATGCATTTTGAAGTTTGGGGCGTTGGTATTCCTCTTCCTCTTCTTTCCATTTTGGGGATGAAGCCGGCATTTCCGTTTTAGCAGCAACAGGTTTTGGGGAGGGGGCAGAAGGTTTTGGGTTTAATGAAATTCCATCTAAATTACGTGGTTTTTTCTTGGAATTGCCGGAAAAACTTTTCTTGAAGCTTGTGATATCCAGGGTTTCTGGCTCTTCGATTTTGGCTTCCAACTCTTCTCTTTTTTCCCATTGAGAACGTCCCAAATCTTTTGGCTTAGAGGATGAGACCGCCTCGAAATGAGGGCGGGCAATTTGCTGAATCGCCTCCATATCCACGTCGTCTTCCTCTTTTTCTTCCGGGGCTTCCCCTAAATCAATGGGTTTTGATGCGATCGGAGGAGCGGAAAGAGAAACGTTAGCGTCAATCCCTGTGATTTCTAGATAATCTTCGATTTCATAAGCCGATTCGAAAGCATCATCTTGAACCTGCAATTTCCCATGGAATTCCACTTGGACAACGGGCTCATTGCCTTTTAAAACCAAGGCAAAAGAGTGATCTCTACGGTTTAGCAAGAGAAGAGAAATGGGTTCGAAATTTTGATCGGCGATGGAAGCAATCATTGCCCAATCGGACAAACGAAAATGAACCAATTCGTCTTCTTGCTTCTTATCGGGAATGGAGTCATCCAAGACGCGTTCGAAGTCGGGGGCGTATTTTAAAGAAGTAATCCCAGACAAGGCATTTCGCGAAGCCTCCTCAAAGGAAACAGCCACCTCGTCCATCCCATCATAAGGAATCATGGTTTGTTCTTTATCCAAGGCCGTTTTATAGCAAAAAGTAATTTTCATGGTACCCCCCTCCTTCCGTCATCCCATTATTCTAACCATAAACCCTGCCCGAAGAAATGACTTTGCAGTATGCTTTTCTCATGTCTTTTAAAATCGCCACCGCTAAACTCTGTGACTTCGAAGCGACGAAAAAATGCTTCCGCCGCATTCAAGAAGCCAATCGACTCGAAGGGAAAATCGAATTTCCCTCTTCTTTGGAGCCAAAGGAAGAAGAATTGGAGGCCGGCCGCATTCTGATTCTAAAAGAACAAGGCCGCGTTTATGGCGGGCTCATCTTTACTCACGACGTGAAAAAAGCGTTCTTTCCCCATTCCTCTTCTTGGAAAGAACTCGATTCCTTATTAGAAGATTGTGGCAGTACAAGCGAGAGCCTATTAGCCATCACTTCCTTTTTTATCGATCCTAGTTATCGCCACAAAGGCTTGGGCGGTTTGCTGCTGCAAGATTGGATGCGCCGCTACCCTCAAAGCGACATCTTTTTAGCCTGCCCCATCGACCATATGGACGTCGCTCCCTTCTTTCAGAAGAAAGGTTTTCAAATCGGAAAGCCCCTGGATATTTTGGGAATAGGAAAAACCGTTTGTCTCTATTATCTCCACCATAGCGATGGGCTTTGCCGAAATCTATTCTGGTAATTTAAGCGAGTTGGCTACGATACAAATCGGCGAATGCGCCGTTTTTCGCCATCAATTCCCAAAAATTTCCTTGTTCCAAAACCGCGCCGTCTTTCATCACAAGAATCAAATCCGCATTTTTAATCGTGGACAAGCGGTGAGCGACGACGATGCTAGTTTTGCCCCGCATCAATTCATCAAAAGCCTTGCCCAAAGCTAATTCGGTGCGAAGGTCGATGTTGGAGGTCGCTTCGTCCAACAAGACGATTTCTGGCTGAATAAGAAGGATGCGAGCCACGCAGAGCAATTGCTTTTCGCCGGTAGATAGACCAGTAGCGTTGCTCACAACGGTTTGATAGCCTTCGGGCATTCGGCGGATAAATTCATCCGCATGGGCTTTTTTCGCCGCCTCCACGATTTCATCCATCGTGGCATTTGGCTTTCCAAAGGCGATATTTGCAGCAATGGTATCCTTAGATAGCCACGTCTCTTGAAGGACCATCCCAATATGGCTTCTCATCTCTTTTTTGGAGACTTCTTGCGTCGGGATGCCATTCATATAGAATCCCCCTTGCTGGGGATCGTAGAAACGCATCAAAAGGTTGATGATCGTGGTTTTGCCACATCCCGTAGTACCCACCAAGGCAATCTTATGCCCTTTATAGATATCGAGGTTAAACCGTTGGATGATGGTTCGCTTGCCATCATAAGAAAACACCATGTCTTTGGCTTCCAAGGTTTGGACTTCTTGTCCCAAGGGACGATTTCCCATATCAATGTCCTTAGGAGTCGTTAGGGTTTCCATCACTCTTCCTAAAGAAGCGTCCGCGTAGAAAATGTCGCTTGCGGCATCGGCAATCTCATTAAACGGGGTCATGTATTGATAGGAATAGGTTAAGAAAGAGGAAAGGGAACCAACGCTGAAGGATATACCAAGCCAACTCCAAGCGGTTCCGCTTTCTAGAATCATCCAAACCCCTAATAAAATTACCGAACCGTAGATGATGTTATTCACCAAACGGGTAGAGGGGTTGATCCAGCTCGCGGCGAAAGTTGCTTTGAAGTTTGCCCCTTTCAGCTCTAGGTTCTTTTCGTCGAACCCTTGCGCTTTTCTTTCTTCTAACCCATAGGATTGAATGGCTTCCAAGTTGGTGATGGATTCGCTGGAGAAAGCGGTGATTTGCCCTAATTTCTCGTTTTGCAGTTTGAAATATTGGGCGTTGTGCTTTGAGATAAAGCGAGACGTCAAGATGCTTAACGGGGTGAGAATAACGACGACGAATCCCAAGAAATAATTCAAATAGAACATAAAGACGATGGTGATGAGGATTTGAACGATGCCTTCATAAAGGGCGCCCGCCCCCGTGATGAGACCCGTTTGGACGTTTTCGATATCGTTCGTCAAACGGAGCAATAAATCCCCGTGGGGGTTCCTGTCCAAATAGGAAACGGGCACCTCGTTTAAGGCGATATAAACATCGTCCCGCATCTTCTTGACCAAGCGTTGGCCAACATAGGCCGTCGTGAAATCAAAGAAATAACGGAAGACCGTCCCACATAAAATGAGGCCGATCATCAAAACTAAATCGATCAATAAGGCACGGGAATAACGATCTTCTTGCATGGGGTTTTTCATCCATGCCCGAATGACATCCACCCCTAATCCAGTCACGAAGGGAACAGCCATTTTAGTGGCAACGCTTAGCAAAGCAAAAACGAAACTTAAAACAACGATTCCATAGGAACCGCGAAGGTATTTCTTTAAGGCTTTGAAGTTTTTCATTGGGCATCCACCTGTGCATGATAGATTTCAGAATAAACGGGGCAGGAGGTTAATAGTTCCTCATGTTTTCCCACTCCCACGATATGGCCTTTGTCTAAGACATAAATACGGTCGCAATTTTGAATGGAGGTCGCCCTTTGGCTAACTAAAATAACGGAGAGGCCCCCTCTCTTTTTGATGTTTTCGCGAACGAGCAAGTCGCTTTTATAATCAAGAGCGCTCGTGGAATCATCTAACATTAAGATGGGGCGCTTGGATAAAAGGGCACGGCCAATGAGCAAACGCTGTTTTTGGCCGCCGCTTAGATTAGCGCCTCCCTCTTCAATCGGGTGATCCAAGCCGTCTTTATAATGGCAAAAATATTCCGAGCATAACGAATCCTGAATCGCCGCCTTGATTTCTTCTTCGCTGGCATGAGGATTCCCAAGCAGCAAATTATCGCGAATCGTTCCTTGGAAGATTTGAGGCTTTTGAGAGACCAAGGCAATTTGATCACGCAGGGTGTGAAGGTTCCATTTTTGGATGGGTTCATCCTGGAAATAGACTTGTCCTCCGCTAGCGTCCAGGAAACGGTTGCAGAGGGATAAAATTGTGGACTTCCCACTTCCGGTGCCCCCGATGATACCAATCGTTTCTCCGGGACAAAGTTCGAAATTAATGTGGGACAGGGCATCGTTTTCCCCGCCAAAGGACAAACGGACGTCTTCAAAACGGAAGAGGGTTTTTGTCTCTTTCTTTGTTGCTTTTAAAGGCCCATCAACGATATCGGGAGTTAAAGCAAAGAAGGCGTCGATGCGTTTCTTTGAGGCCAGCGCTTTCGAAATGGAAGTGACAAGGCGCGTGAATTGGATAAGGGCGGTAAGAGATTGGGTTAAGAAGGAAACAAGGGCGACGATTGAACCCACGGATAATCCCGTTAGTTGGATTTGAAACGAGCCAAAATAAAGGATTAAAACGATGGCGGCATTTACGAATCCAAAAGTCAAAGGATTGATGAAGGAATTCATCTTTTGGATGCGAAGGGCCTGTTTCCGATATTTTTCCGATTCTTTTTGGAAGGAGGCGATTTCATCTTCCTGCTTGTTGAAGGCGCGGACCACGCGACCTCCTACAATCGCGTCATCTCCCAATGTCGATACACGGTCTAGCTCTTTTTGGAGGGTGCTATATTCCTTGGGGGTCAATTTCATGACGATGAAGATGGTTAAAGCGCAGAGACTTAAGCCACCTAATACGGCTAAACCAGCGTAGACGTTGATGAAGAAAGCCGCGGCGACCGACCCCAAAACGAGGAAGGGGGCGCGGACCATCAAACGCATAAATAGCTGCACGCCGTTTTGCATGGAGAACGAGTCATTGGTCAATAAATTGAGCGCCTTCCCTTTGCCGTAATTTTCCACCTGTTTGGAGGAGGCGTGGGTCAAATGATCGTAGAGTTCTTTCTTCAAAGTATAAGCGTATTCGCTGGAAACGTGGGCCGCTAAATACTGGGTGATCATCGTGCAACCAAATCCCACGACGGCAAACACGAAAATCAGAGAGGTTAATCCCAAAATATATTTGGTGTCTCCATAATGACTGCCGTAAGCCTCGCCAATCGAAGGCTCCGTTAAGCCTTGATCAATGACGCTACGAACAATAAAGGGGACGGCAAGTTCGGTGATGCATTCGACAATTTTAAGCAAAGGGGCCAAAAAGACCCGAATGCGGTAGGGTTTCAAAAAGGCCAATGCCGTTTTATTTGTTTTTTTCATCGGAGGGCTTCTCCTCTAAAATTCCGTCTTCCTCTTCATCCGCTTTAGGACGGAATCTTAAATAAATGGATTCTTGCCCCTGGCCAGAGGAAGAAACATGCTCAAAAGACCACGAATTGTCATCAGGACTCACGATGCGATCGAAAATCGTATCCTGCTCGCCCGCCATGCGGAATTCGGCGATGTCATGGAATTCCCATTCGATTTCCTCTCCGGCGATACCGCAATATAGATTTGCCAAATCCACGATGAGAGGAGGAAGCATATAGCGAACGGTGAAGCGTAAAATCCCTGTGGTGGGGTCCCAAGATTTTAGGCTAAAGAACTTGGGAAGCGCGGGGGCGGGAGAATCGCAGAAAGAATCATAGAAACTATCTTGGTCGTAAACAGGTTCCCCTTTGGTGAAGGAGAACGGTTTGGCAAGCATGTGGATGCGACGGGAAATCTTCCTGCGGATGGCGGCATTCTCCTCAATGTCGGGGGTAAAACCATTTTGGGTGGAGCACCCAAATTCCGCGAAAAGGTAATAGCGGAGGGCGGCCATGGGGTCTTTTTTCACCACGATTCCCTTTTGGTAGCATTCCCCTAGGCGCAAGGAATAATTCACAAAATCATCCACGTTATTTTGCGAGTTGGTAAACGATTGGAACACGTCGGCATAGGCGGATTGAAGCATGGCAAAGCCCATCTCCGGGTCCTTTTTCACCCCATATCCATCAAAATAGCATTGGGCGACTTGATAAACGCCGGCATAGGATCCTAACGCCGCGGCCTGGGAATAATATTCATAGGCCAGCATGTCGTGCTTATTCTCTCCAAACCAGCGTTGCATGATTCGTCCAATCCCCACAAGAGCATCAGGGTTCGTATGGAGTTCGGGACGACGATAATAATGGAGGGCCTTCGTTAAATCGGGTGGGGTAAATTCGCCGCCGATTTCATAGAAATTGCCAAGAATCAACGCCGATCCTTGGTGTTGGAGGTCCGCTAAAATGTCGCAGTAGCGAACAAAGAGAGCCTCATTCATTGGGTTATGGCAAACCAAGCCGTTAAGATAATTTTGGCAATAACGGACGGCAATATCCGCATGGAGAGAAATGTAATCATCGGTAAAGCGCGCTTTGCGAACTTCATGGAGAATTTCTTCATCTATGGGGAGTCCGGAAGCATCGCCAATGACGCTATGCATGCCGCATCTTGGGCATACAGCCGTCAAAGAATTGGACTGGCTATCCCAGTCGTGGATTTCTTTCGCGGAGAATAGGCTTTCGCAAAAAAAGCACCCCGCCTGGCGGGAACGGAGGATTTCGGTTCCGTTATTCACGGAATGAGCGAGATATTCATCAATTTGTTGGGGAGACAATGGTTCGTTTTTCATGCCCGTAGATACTACCACAACTCTGCCTTTTTTCGTTAGAAAAATAGGCCGAGCAAAGCAAAGGAGAGAAGGATGGCAAAGAAAGGCGCGACAAAGTAGGCTCGATTGATGTTTTTGGAATAGGTGAGGTACTCGGATAAAATCGTAGCAAACATCAAAAGGGAGGGGATCCATAGATACCCAACGGGAGAAGCCCAGGCCTTGCAGTAAATCTGCCCAAACAAGAAGGCAAGAAAAACAAGGACCCACACAAGGAGCAAGGGCACGGTGCGAAGAGTGACGTAGCGGTGGTTGCTATAGGTTTCGGGGTTGCGGCTTCCTTTAAGCAAACGGGTCACGATTCCAAAAATTCCAGCAATCAGACCCAAAAAGAAATAAGCCGAATTGGCAGAAGAGTTTTCCTCTGAAAAATCAAGTTTGGTGAAAGAGGAATCCAAATAACGTTCGAGCCAAAGAATCAAAACGCCGAAAAGGACAAAGGAACCGAAAAACAAAAACCGAGCGAGGCATTCGTATTTCCCTTTTTTGAGAGGGTCTTCTTTTTTGGAGCCAGCAAGCATAAAAAGGAGATAAAAGGAAATCCCTAGCCATAACAGGATAACGCCCGAACCGTAAATGACGCGGAGTGCGCTTTGATTCACGGCCAAAATGCAAATTCCGCATAAAAGGAAGAGGGCGCTATAGAAACAAAGGAAGGCGATCGTAATGATTTTGGCCCGACGATTAAGGGATTCAATCTTCATAAGACTTGTCCTATTATAGCAAAACCAAGAAAAGAAGGTAGACGGGGCCGTTTTTTATCCCATGATAAGCCCTCTTCTAATTGGACAGCACCCCGTCTACGCGGTTACAATAGGCGTCATGAGAAAAATCATCGTTGATATTATGGGTGGCGATAACGCCCCCGAGGCCCCATTAGCGGCCGTTTCCAAGGCTTATCATGCTTCCAAGGAACTTTCCTTTGTTTTGGTAGGCAAAAAAGAAATCATTGAAGCCTACGCTAAAAAGGAAAAATGGGATGCGAGCCGCGTGGAAATCGTAGACGCCCAAGACGTTGTGACCAACGAAGACCATCCCGCGACTTTCCTTCAAGTTAAACCCAACAGTTCCCTCGCCGTTGCCTTTGATCAAATCGCCAAGCGCGACGATATTGACGGCATGGTCTCTAGCGGGCCTACCGGCGCGCTTTTAACAGGCGGCATCTTCAAAGCCAAACGCCTCGACGGAGTGAAGCGCCCGGCTTTAATCGCGACTCTTCCCACCAAAGTGAATGGCCAAATGGTTCGCCTCGTCGACGCGGGAGCCAACATGGATTCCAAACCGGAATACCTCGTCCAGTTTGCCTTGATGGCGGATGCTTATGCCAAGGTTTTGGGCATCGCCTCTCCGCGCATCGGGCTGTTAAGCGTTGGGATGGAAGAAGGCAAAGGAAACGAATTGACGAAGGACGTGTATGCAAAATTGAAAGCAATTCCGTCTTTAAACTTCATCGGGAACGTGGAAGGCGACAAGGTGTTAGATGGCATCTGTGACATCGTGATTGCGGATGGATTTGCTGGCAACGTCTTCTTAAAAGCCACCGAAGGAGGAGCCTATTTTGTTAAAGGCCTCTTCACCGCGGCCTTAAAGCGTAACATCTTCTCGAAGTTTGGTGTATTGTTCCAGCTCAAGGGAATCAAGGAAGCCAAGAAGCCTTTTGCAGCAGCTTCTAGCGCCTGCGCTCCGCTACTTGGATGCCGCAAGCTCATCGTGAAATGCCACGGCAAAGCCGATAAGGATACCTTGTTCTCCGGAATTCTAGAAACCGCGAGGTACGCGGATGAGGATTTGCTTGGCAAAATCTCGGACGCGATTGCCTCTCAAGCAGAATAAGCAAAATCCAAGCGGTTTGGTCGATGAACTAAGCCGCTTTTTTATATCGAAGGCGGCGGAACAAAAGAACAATCCCTTTGATTGCCATGACTAGGATTAGGACGGCAACCGCAAAGCAAACGATCGTCGCCCCCGGTTTGTAATCACAATAATAAGCAACCACAAGGCCGCCAATCATGGAAATTAACGAGGCGATAAGGGAGGCAATCACCGTAAAGCGGTACCCTTTTTTGAATTGAAGGGCGACCGCGGCGGGCAATACCAACAAGGAAGAAACAACCAAACTTCCCACAATTTTGGCTCCAATCGCCACGGCGATAGAAAGCAACAAATCCTGTCCAAACGTTAACCAGCCCGTTTTAATTTTAGAAACCTTGGCTTCATCGAGAGAATAAATCGAAGCAAAGCTTTGTCGGAAAAACAAAAGGGAAAAGGCCACAACAACAACGGCCAAAGCGATCATACAGTAAAGTTCGGTATCCGAAATTAATAGCAACGAGCCAAACAAATAAGCGTCGAAATTGGAGGCGGAGGAATAGGAGGAGAGAATGCCGGCGATTCCTACCGCGGCAGAAAGAACAACGGCAACCCCCATTTCAGCATATTTATTGAATTTCTTCCGCAGAAACTCAATCAAGAAGAAAGAAACGATGCAGCAAAGGATTGAAATCCATAAGGGGCTAAGCCCCGCGGCTAAGCCGATCGCCACCCCAGCTAGGGAAGAATGAGCCAAGGCATCCCCACTAGAAGAAAGGCGTTTAAAAACGGCGGTATTGCCTAATAACGGCAACGTTAAACCAAGAAGCACACAGGCCAATAAGGCAACGCGCATGAATCTATAAGCTAACATGATGATGCCCCCTTTCCAGTTCTTCCGCATAATCGATGAGAGAACCTTGTTCAATAAAATAAACGTGGTCGGCTTCATGCAAATCCTCGGGGTGATGACTCACAAAAAGGATAGACGTCCCCCGTGCTTTTTGTTTTTGAATCATCGTTAGCAAGGCGTGATGGCTTTCATCGTCCATCCCAGCATCCGGTTCATCCAAAACCAGCAATGAAGGTTCTCCAATTACGGCTTTGGCGATTTTCACGCGTTGAAGTTGACCTCCACTTAACTCATTGACGAGGCGTTTTCTAAAGGGGGTGAGTCCCCATTCTTCTAAGGTACCGTGGAGTCTATTTTTGTTTTCTTTGTAATTCCAGCCTAGATGAGGGCCAACAAGGCCCAGGGAGACCACTTCTTCAACGCTGGCGGGGAAAGAAGCATCGGAAATCGAGGTCGTTTGGGCGATGTAGGCAATCCGTTTTTCTTGGGTTTGGATGGTCCCGTTGATCGGCTTTAATAAACCTAAAGCCAAACGGAGGAAGGTGCTTTTGCCCCCACCGTTAGGTCCGAGGATTCCAACGAATTCCCCATCCTTCATGGCAAAATTCACATCATGAAGGATTTCCGTCCCTTCATAACGGAATCCCACGTGCTCCATTTTAATCATTGCAGGGCCTCCTTGATTCGAATTAAGTTCTCTTCCATCAACGAGAAATAGGTTTGTTTCTCATCTTCGCTTTCTTCGATGGTTTCTAAAGAAGAAAGCACTTCGGTTTTGCATCCGGTTTCCTCAGCAATTTTTTTCGCGATGGAAGAGGAAACGTATTCTTCGTAGAAAATCGTCGTGATTTGATGGAGGCGAACTTCTTCGATGATTTGTTCTAATCCCTTCGCGGTTGGCTCTTGATCAGGGGAGAGTCCCGAAACATAGATTTGTTCTAATCCATAGTCGCGGCATAAATAGCCAAAAGAAGCATGGGAAACCACTAAATAGGGACGGGACACCCCTTGGAGTTCCAAGGTATACCGCTGATCCAATTCCTCCATTTTCTTGAAAGCAATCCGCGCATTTTCTTCATAGTCTTCTTGGTGAGTAGGATCGATTTGGATAAGGGAATCCAAAATATTAGTTAATTCGATCTTTGCGTTTTTCGGAGACATCCAAACATGGGGATCTATCACCCCGTCCACTTTCATCGTTTCGATATCTTTGGAAACGTCAAAAGTCTTCTCTTTCACTTCTTTGGGAAGGGAGTCCGCCCAAGGTTCCAAGGAATTCCCCTGAAGCAATAAGCCTTTGCATTCGGTTAGCCCAATGATATGACGGACGCTAGGTTCATAGTCATGGGGTTCACTTCCAAAGGGGGTTAGCATTTTTAAAGGCAATAAATCCTGCACCACTTCTTTGGCTAAAACATAAGCAGGATAAACGGAGGCGTATAACGCATGAGGAACCACATCCGTGGAGGAACAGCCCGTCAAAGGGAGCAATAATCCTATTAGGGTCAAGCACTTCTTTTTCATCGGATCCTCCTTCCGTTGGTCTAGGCTACGCCAAGAAAAAAGAAAATACTAATGAAAATATTTTCATATTGAAAAAAAGGGACATTTCAAATCTAGAAAACGAAAGATGAAATTTTCGCGATTGGATTTTCTGCCGGGGGACACTTTTAGATAACCGATGTGGCCAAAAAAGCAAATCTGTTTGCAACTGTATTCGTTATTTTATGCTGTGTCTTATTCTTTTTTAAATTACTTCAAGGAAATGTGTGATCAATAAATCTGACCATACGGGAAGTCAATTCCCAATTGCTCGCAAACATAAACATATGATTCGTAATTGTCATCAGTAATTCTTCCATTCCAACCAATGGGAGGAACATCAACAACTATAATAGCGGCGATTTCGTTTTTTGGATAATCGAGCAAGATTTGCTTCATTGTTTTTAATGGGCAAGGAAGGTTGTCCTGAAGCCATACAATTTCCTCATAACGCTTCACTCTATTTGTGCCGGGCATTATGCCAGAATACCAATTTTCATCTTTTTCCCAGCAATAAACTTCGATGCCCTTCAAATTCCCTACATAACTTCGATACAAGGAATAATCGTAGGTCTCTTTTTCGTTAGAAATACAGCCAGATAAACAAACTGCAGTGAGAAGAAGGATTGTCGTTCCTATTTTTTTCATATTCTATCCCCCGTAAATAGGAAACTGCGGACAAGAATCTTGACCGTTTTTAACATGATAATCCCCAATTAGCCCCCCTATCAATCCCGTTTTCACGACCGATGGTTCGTTTTTTGTTCGCGTCCCTCTCTCTGAAAAAGAGGGGAGACCTATAGGGATTTGTCACGGTTTCGAACCTTTTTATTTCCAAATCTTGTTTTTGGAAACAAGAAGGATTGCAGTTTGCTCATTCGGAATCTAACGTAATAAGTATCTAGGAATCCTATGAAAAGGAGGTGTGCATGGATCCAATCAATCAATCCGGAAAGCCACAAAGTTTGAAAATCCTTTTTATCGGCAATAGCTATTCCGACGACACCATCCAATGGGCATGGCAAATCGCCACTTCAGCAGGATTAGAAAACGTATTAGTCGCTAACCTATATCGCGGGGGTTGCACGATTGAAGAACATTTAAGTTTCTTGGATAGGGATTCTTCCCCCTACGTCTTCCGTCATTCTGATAGCCAAGGCCAAATCATTTCCTCCGCGGATGGAGAAGAAGGCAACCACAAAATCGACGATGGGCTTTTCTATGCGGATTGGGATTGGATTATCTTTCAACAAGGGTCTAGAGATAGCGGACTCGCGGAACGTTATGCCCGTCTCCCTTTATTAGTCGATTACGTAAAGCAACGCATGACCAACCCCCATGTTCGTTACGCCTTTAACATGACCTGGGCCTATGCGCAGAAAAGCTTAAATCCTTGGTTTGAAAACTATGGGCGGGACCAAAATACCATGTATCAAGGCATCCTAAACGCGGTTAAGACCCGGGTTTTGCCAAATAAAGATATCGAGTTGATTATTCCTAACGGCACGGCCATTCAAAATGCGCGCACTTCTTATCTTGGAGATCATCTCACTCGGGATGATTGTGACCACATGACTTATGGATTAGGAAGATACATCGTAGGACTAACCTGCATCTGCGCTTTAACCGGTCTTAATCCTACCGATATTTCTTTTGCCCCTGAAGGTTTATCGGAACGGGAAATCCGTGTGGCCAAAGAAAGCGTGAGAAACGCTTTGGCGAACCCCTTTGAAGTTACGAATTCCAGAGATTCAAAATAACAAATCGTCCACGAAAAAGGACTCTCTTTTAACGTTAAATGCCGTTTAAGGGTACTGTTTTTTGAATTTTATTGTTTTTGATACCCTTAAACTAGGTTTATTGAATTATATTTTTTCTTTGCCAAGGAATACGTCCATCGCATTGAGATGATGGACGCCTTCTTGATAATCACGGAACCGATCCAAAGACAAAATGTATCGAGGATATCCATCCCGAATGCTACGGAACGGGCGATATTCCCTCTCCTTGATTTTCTCATTTGTTTTGGAGTCTCCCGCAGAAAGAGAATACGTTACTTGAATATAGGCGTAATCCCCATCGGGTTTTCGAACGATAAAATCGCATTCTAAGTTACCGATTTTCCCAACGCTTACTTGATATCCATTGCTGACTAGATAGAGGTAAACCATATTTTCCAGGGAGGGGCCGTAATTGAAGCTATTGTCCGTGTTTGTTGAGAAATAAAGGGAGAGGTCGGCAAGGTAATATTTTTGCTCTCTGGCCAACGCCTTTTTGCTTTTGAGGTCGAACCGGTTGCATTCGTAAATGATCTTCGCTTCTTTCAAAACGTCAATGTAATGCCTAACCGTAGCGGCTTTGGTTTTGATTCCGGCGTTTTCCAACGAGGCACAAAAGGCTTGTAACGAAAAAGGGGAAGCGTAGTTATTAATGATATAAGACTGAATTCTCTCGAATAAAGCAACGTTAGAAATGCGGTTTCTCGTTTTAACGTCTTTGCTAAAAATCTCGTTGATCACTTCTTTGGTGTAATGCTGTTTCGCCAAAGGATCATCGAATTCAATGGCCTGTGGAAAGCCCCCTTCGACGAGAAAGTGATTGAATTCCACGTCCAAATTATCATCTACTTTCTTTCCAAAGAATTTTTTCATTTCGATGTATTCGTGGAAATCTAGCGTGAAGGTCTCAAAGGTAACGTAACGACCGGTTAGTTTCGTTGAGATTTCATCGCTTAATAAATAGGAATTGGAACCCGTCAAAAAAATAGAATATCCCTCTTCTTCATATTGAAGGACCACTTTTTCGAAGCCTTTGACGTTTTGGACTTCATCAATAAAGAGGTAATACCGACCATCGTCTTGAATTTGAGCCTCAACCCTCTCCTCCAAATCCTTAGGGGTGGCAATTTCTTTGAAGCCACGCCGATCTAGCGGCAGGTAAATAATCCGTTCTTTTAAACCTCTATCCTCTAATTCGGCGATAATCGATTTCAAAATGGAAGATTTGCCAGAACGCCGAATTCCAGTGATGACCTTCACAACGTTGCTATCATAAAAAGGCCGAAGGGGAGAAAGATACTTTTCTCGAGGGTAAATGCGTTCTTTCATTTCGTTCTCCTACCCCATAATTATGCAGTTAAATGGCGTTTAAGGGTACTGTTTTTTGAATTTTTCGTTTTTTAGACCCCTGAAACACGTTTTTCTATTCTGCCATTTAGCGCGTTTTCCTTCCATTACCCACGTGGAGGATTTATTGCTAACGTGGAAATGCACGTCGATATTCTCGACACGAATTAAAAAAAGATTCCGCACCTTTACACCACAAGGGCGATCGACTTAGGGAATCTAGTACCGCACACCATCTAGGCACCGAATTTAAATCTGTTGAAACGTGTGGAAGAGTTGCAGATTAGCCGTCTGCCTCTTGCTTCGGGTTTCATTACGGAGAGGTGAACAAGTCCCATAGAGTTTTTGAGATTCAATCAAATACTTGTTTCTCATGCTGCGTATACCTACTGCTCCGCCAACACACGCCCCTTATTATTTTCAAAAAAGGAAACGGAAAATCAATGGTTATCCGTCGTTCTCGTTCTCCTTGGATGAATGGAATTAAGGAAGGGAGTGACCGTGATTTCGTGGATGACGAACCCCTTCCATTCGCAAAGCCTTCGAAGGATCTGGCCGATCTCCAGCCGCTTGAGGCCGTAGAACTCCTCTCTCCGGTACTTAGACGTGGTGCTTACAGTTCCAGCCGGCGTGCGCTAAACTTAGGTCGTCGGTATTCGACATTTGGCTCCTTTCAATGCTTGCGTTGGTCCGCAAGGCTATTGCAAGGAGCCCTTTTCAACTGTGCAAAACTATATGCTTCACCGAACCCCCGACTATCGGAGGGCATTCACTCGCTCGACGTTACGAATCGGATCAGACAAACCACAAAATTTTGTGCTATCGGAATTGGGAAAAGTTGGAAAATTCCGATAAATCTTGAAACACCTATGAGAGTTACATTAAGTTTGTGCAATTGAGGGGAGGTTCCCCTCGACACTTTCCATGACGATCGACCGCCAACCCTTCCGAACGATGTGCCATACTTGCCCACCCAAACCCCAAAAGGTCGATTTTGAAATCTTCTAGATTCTGATATGCCAATCAGTTTCGAACCTTCTGGCTAGATGATATAGAAAGCTATCCAAAAGTTCGATTGCGGAGACCTTTGGCGCTTACAAAAAAGGCACGCCTTGTTTTAAGCGTGTCTTCCATGTTCTTCGTGGCGGAGGCGGAGAGATTCGAACCCTCGCACCAGGTTAACCCCGATCTAACGGTTTAGCAAACCGTCCCCTTCGGCCTCTTGGGTACGCCTCCGTGCGGGTAATAATATAAAACAAAACGCAAGGCCTTGCTAGTGTTTTTCCCTCTTTTAGGGGTGAAGACGAAAAAGGACGGCAATTTCCGCCGTCCTTTAGGTCATTTCATCAATAAGCTTTAGCAAAATAAGCGATGATTTTGGACTTCTTGCCACAGACGGGGCAGACCGCATCCCCCTCTTCTATATATTTATAGATGCAGCGAGCGGTGCCACCATTGGTGATCGTTTTGATTTGATCTTCGCATTCCGGGCATCCGCAATAAGCCATGCGGGCATATCCGCCTTTTTCAAGAGCGGCTTTGAGTTCTTCTACATTGTCCACATCCACGATTTTGGTATCGAGGAAAGCTTTGGCCTTTTGATACATCTCTTCTTGGATGGTTTCTAGTAATGCCGGGATTTCGCTTTCAACGGCTTCGATGTTTCCCACGAGTTTTTCGCCGTTATAACGTTTGCTAAGCGTAACTTGACCCGCTTCGAGGTCCCGCGGACCAAGTTCGAGACGGAGAGGGACACCTTTCATTTCCCATTCGGCAAATTTCCAACCAGGGGTATGGTCAGAGGAATCGACCTTGACGCGGACGCCTTGCTTGAGGAGTTTTTGACGAATTTCTTCGCACTTCTCCAAAATCCCCGGGGTTTGTTGACGGATCGGGACGATTACGACTTGAATCGGAGCGACGCGAGGAGGCAGAACAAGGCCATTGTCATCGCCATGGACCATAATGACCGCGCCGATTAAACGGGTGGAAACACCCCAAGAGGTTTGATGGGGGGCGTGGAGTTTATTGTCGCGTCCCAAATAAGAGATTCCGAAGGCTTCTGCGAATCCCGTTCCCAAATAATGGGAGGTGCCGCTTTGGAGGGCTTTGCCATCGTGCATGAGCGCTTCGATGGACCAGGTTTCCACCGCACCGGCAAATTTTTCATGCTCGGTTTTTCTGCCTTTGACAAACGGAATAGCCAAGAGGTCACGACCGATGGAGTCGTAGACTTCCAGCATGTCCATCGTATTCTTTCTGGCTTCTTCTTCCGTTTCGAATAAGCAGTGTCCTTCTTGCCAGAGGAATTCCGATCCGCGAAGGAAGGGACGAGTCGTCTTCTCCCAGCGCACTACGGAGCACCACTGGTTATAAATCTTTGGCAAATCGCGATAGCTAGAAACCAAACGCTTATACATATCGGAGAAAAGAATTTCTGAAGTCGGACGGATGATGAGCGGATCGTCGAGTTCTTTGTTGCCGCCAATCGTCGCGACCAAGCATTCCGGAGCAAATCCTTCCACGTGGTCTTTTTCTTTGGCCATCAACGAAGAGGGGATAACGCAAGGCAAATAGACGTTTTCCGAACCGTGTTCTTTGAATTTCTTGTTCGCAAAGTCTTGGATTTGTTCCCAAATGGCATAGCCATAAGGCAAATAATCGATAAAGCCCTTCACAGAGCTATAATCCATTAATTCCGCTTTGCGGCAAACGTCGGTATACCACTGAGCAAAGTCGCTGTCTCTGCTGGTGATGGCTTCGTTTTTGATTGTTTGTTTTCCCATTTTGTTTTCTTTCCTTTTATCTTCTCATGTCGCGAACTTTCTTCATCGATTTGTTTGGAATCGGGTTGAGCATCGGATCGTAGGGGGCGAAGAATTCGCTGGAGATGTACTTCAGCCCGCTGCGGACGATGATTTCAATGGCATCCCATCCTTCGATGTCGCTAGCGATGATCGGTTTGTTGTAACGGAGCAATTTCTCGACCAAACTATGAAGTTTGGAGCGGATCTTGGCGTCCATGTTTGTAGCGATTCCAGCGAAGCGGAAGCTGCAAACGAAATAATCATAGGCGCTATAAGTCGAAGCGGGGAGTCCCAATTCGCCTTCTTCAAGCAATAATCCAACATGGAAGCCTTTGGCTTTGATTTGCTTCATGTCGCTGACGATGTCTTCCGGGTGGTTTGAATCGAAATGGGCTCGAATGTCTGATTCCTTGAAGAGGAAGACGATATGCGTGGATTTGGCGGCCTTAAGTCTAGCAAATACCGAGAGCATGAAGTCGCGGTCTTCCACGCGGACGTTATAGAAGAGAAGGGAGTCGGGGTCTTTGACTTCGTTTACAAACACCGGAACCGAGTTACGAGCAATCGTAGCAAACAAATCGTGGTCGTCGCCGGTTCTCGCCGCATAATCATGCAAGTCATCCATGGAATCGAAATAGGTGTTGATGGGCTCGCTTTTCATCAAATAGCCAAACACTTTTTCTTCTTGAACGGAATAAATGGGTCGGAATCTGGTGCGGATTTTATTGTCGTGAATGATGCGTTCTACTTCCGTGCGGTAGGAATCATTGCTTTCTGGGTCATTCCGGAAGGATTCCTTTCCTTTTTCATAGAAATAAATCGGAGCGGGATTAGAGAAAGCAATGGATACGGAACGCTTTCCTTCTTCTAGAATCGCCGCGTCATCCTTGGTTGGGAAGAGACGGTGCTCGACTAGAGCCACGCGGAAATCGATTTTGGTCGCGTAGCCATTGATGGCCAAATATCGGCGGATGGCATCCACGCAATCTTTGGCAAGGTGCAAACCATCCGGCATCCCTGGGATATGGAAATCGGCAATTATGAATTCGTTGCCGTCGATTTGCATCATGATTCTACGGGAAGTGACTAGAGGCGACACGGCGTTTTGGACTTGCTTCATGACCAAGGGATTCAAAGGTTTGTCTTTATCTTGGATGCGGCGGTAGGCAAAATGGAACACCAAAGTAGCGCCTTTTCTTTTGGAACCGTTTTTCAAGCCAAGCTGATATTGCTTCATCGAAGCAAGGCCGCGATTTTTCGTTTTTCGGCTATTGGCTTGGTTGGTTTCCATCGACTTCAGCAAATAGGAACGAAGGTGAAGGATCCCTTGTTCCGGGTCAAACGAATCGACCTGAAGCATGGAGAAATAGGTTTTGGTTTTGGAGGAACCCGCGCTGGTATCCGTTTCCAAATAATCGGGGGCGCTCGTCTCCGGATCGCTTACGGCATTCACCCATTGGATGACGCGCTTTTGCTCCGATGGGGGGAATTGATGATAAAAATCCGCCAAAGGATAGGGGTTGGTGATCGCATGGGGCGCGGTCACGACAAAATCGCGAACCATCTGCGAGCGGATATCAATGATAAAAATGCGCGATGAATCCATCGTGCGTTCCAGTTCTTCGACGAATTTCTTGTGTTTGGAAGAAGAAACGGCAATCGTAACGATGGCTAATGTGGTCCCGGCAAGTAATAAAAAGAGCGAAACGATATAAGGCCAATTGGCGATGAAGGTTTCCTGAACTTGCTTCCACATAACTCTTAAAGGATATACCACTATGTGGTAAAACGCAAAAAGGTCCTTCTTGCCTAGAAGAAAAAGGAATGGTAACATACCTATCGCACCTTAAACTTGGAGAAATACCCAAGCGGTTGAAGGGGGCGGTTTCGAAAACCGTTAGTGGGGTCATGCTCCAGCCAGGGTTCGAATCCCTGTTTCTCCGCCAATCAGTGCATCGGCTGCCTTCGGGCAGCTTTTTTTCGTGTAAGAAAAATCCCCCTTCTTCTCAAAAAGGAGGGGGACATTGGGTCGAAATCGACTTAGTCGAGCTTCGGTCCGGCTTCTACAAGCGCCTTGCCGGCGTCGTTGGATTCGTATTTGACGAAATTCTTTTGGAAGCGGCCAGCCAAATCTTTGGCTTTGTTTTCCCAAACGCCTTTTTCCGCATAGGTGTCGCGCGGATCAAGGATGTGGGAATCTACGCCCGGGAGTTCCGTCGGAACTTCGAAATTGAAGAACGGGATCTTCTTGGTCGGGGCGGAAAGGATCGCTCCGCTTAAGATGGCGTCGATGATGCCACGGGTATCTTTGATGGAGATGCGTTTGCCAGAGCCGTTCCAACCGGTGTTGACGAGGTAGGCTTTGGCTCCGCTTCTCTTCATCTTCTTCACCAATTCTTGGGCATATTTGGTCGGATGGAGTTCGAGGAAGGCTTGGCCAAAGCAAGCGGAGAAGGTTGGGGTGGGTTCGGTAATGCCACGCTCCGTACCCGCAAGTTTCGCCGTAAAGCCAGAGAGGAAATAGTATTGGGTTTGTTCCGGAGTCAAAATCGAAACAGGGGGCAAAACGCCAAAGGCGTCCGCGGAAAGGAAGATGACGTTTTTCGCGGCTGGGCCATGGGAAATCGGCCTGACGATATTTTCGATGTGGTCAATCGGATAGGAGACGCGGGTATTTTCCGTGACGGACTTATCGGCAAAATCAATCTTGCCGTTTGCATCAACGGTGACGTTTTCTAACAAAGCGTCGCGACGAATCGCGTTATAGATATCTGGTTCAGAGTCTTTGTCGAGGTTGATGACTTTGGCATAGCATCCGCCTTCGAAATTGAAGACGCCGTTATCGTCCCAGCCATGTTCGTCGTCGCCGATAAGCAAGCGCTTCGGATCAGTGGAAAGGGTGGTTTTGCCAGTTCCGGAAAGTCCGAAGAAGATGGCCGTATTCTCGCCCTTCTTGTCCGTGTTGGCGGAGCAGTGCATGGAAGCGATGCCCTTCAAGGGGAGATAGTAGTTCATCATCGAGAACATGCCCTTCTTCATTTCGCCGCCATACCAGGTGTTGAGGATGACTTGTTCCCGAGAAGTGATATTGAAGGCGACGCAGGTTTCGCTATGGAGACCAAGTTCCTTGAAGTTATCGACCTTGGCTTTCGAAGCGTTATAAACGATGAAATCCGGTTTGAAATTCTTGAGCTCTTCTTCGCTAGGACGGACGAACATGTTGCGGATGAAATGGGCTTGCCAGGCAACTTCGACAACGAAGCGAACGGCCATGCGGGTATCTTTGTTGGCGCCGCAGAACGCATCGACGACAAACAGGCGTTTCCCACAGAGTTCCTCGATGGCGAGTTTTTTAACTTTAGCCCAGGTTTCTTCGCTCATGGGGTGGTTGTCGTTAGGATATTCGGGAGAATTCCACCACACGGTATCCTTCGAATTCGAATCGACGACGATATATTTGTCTTTGGGCGAACGACCGGTGAAGACGCCAGTCATGACGTTGACTGCACCAAGTTCGGTCACTTGGCCCTTTTCATAACCTTCGAGGGTGGATTTTGTTTCTTCCTCGAAAAGCATTTCGTAGGAGGGGTTATAGATAACTTCCGTTGCCCCTTGGATGCCATAGGCTTCCAAATCCGATGGTTTAAGCATGTGTAAGCTCCTTTTCTTTATTATTATTCGGGTCGGGCGATAGAATCGCCTCCCCCGAAGTAACCTGTTTGATTTGCCCGTCTGTTTCTACGAGCAACGCTCCGTTAGAAGCGATTCCCCTCGCGATTCCGCAAAGGTTTTCTCCGTAATAGTTGAGGTGAACTTGTCGGTTCTTTAGATAGTCGCGACTTTCTAGAAGGGGGAACCAATCCGCTTGGCCCGATAAAGCCGATTGCAGAAGGCTATCGAAGTGTTCTAAGAATTCCTGCAGCAGTTCTTCTTTTGAGATTTGATAGCCCAAATTTCCAAGGCTTTCTGCTTTGGAAGCAATTTCTAGAGGGAAGGAACGCGAGGCAAGGTTGATTCCAATTCCAACAATCGCGGATTGCTTTTCTCCTTCTGCGATTCCTTCGCAGAGGATTCCGGCGATCTTTTTGTCTTCTAGATATAAGTCATTAGGCCATTTAATGAGTGGGCGCACCTCATGCATTTCTAAGGCAGAAGAGAGGGCAACCCCACTAATTAATGGAAGAATAGATAAGAGGGCGGAGGAAGATACATCCTTTAATAACAAGGAGAAGATCAAATCCCCTCTCGAAGCTTCCCAGCTTCTCCCTCTTCTGCCGCGTCCCTTGTTTTGAGAAACCGCCGTCACGACAACCCCGTCTTCCAAAGAAGAAAGGTTTTCCTTCAGATAATCCGAAGTGGACGGCAAGGTTTCAAAAGCAAGGATGCGGTGATTCATATTCTTACAGAAGCATCATGAGCAAGCCGGCAGCAACGGCAGAGCCGATCACCCCAGCCACGTTCGGTCCCATCGCGTGCATGAGCAAGAAGTTGGAAGGATCTTCGCGAACTCCTTCTTTTTGGACGACGCGGGCCGCCATCGGAACGGCGGAGACGCCCGCCGCGCCAATCATCGGATTAACTTTGCCTTTGGTTAAGACGCACATCAATTTGCCAATGAGCACGCCGCCTGCAGTCGCCATGATGAAGGCGACGACGCCAAGGACGAAGATGAGGAGGGTTTTCGCGGTTAAGAAGGTTTCCGCCGAAGCCGTCGCTCCTACCGTTAACCCCAAAAGGATCGTGACGATATAAAGCAAGGCGTTGGAGGCGTTTTCTACTAACTTCGGAACAACGCCGCTTTCTTTGATGAGGTTGCCAAACATCAAGCAGCCAATAAGCGGTGCGCAGCTAGGAACGATGAGGACGACGATGGCCGTAACCAAAATCGGGAAGATGATTTTCTTGGTTTTGGAGACGGGTTTCGGCATATCCATATGGATCATGCGTTCCTTCTTGGTCGTCAACAAGCGGATGACCGGAGGCTGAATGAAGGGGACAAGGGCCATATAGGAATAGGCGGCAATGGCAATGGAAGAAAGCAGTTCAGGGGCCAATTTTGTGGTCGTTAAAATGGCCGTGGGGCCATCGGCTCCCCCGATAATGCCAATCGAACCGGCCTGAGCAGGGGTAAACCCGCAGGCAACGGCGAGCATGAACGTGACGAAGATGCCGATTTGGGCCGCCGCGCCAAGAAGCATGGTCTTGGGGTTGGAAATCAACGGGCCAAAATCGGTCGTCGCTCCAATGCCAAGAAAGATAAGACAGGGATAAATTTCGTATTGGATGCCTTTATAAAGGACACCTAATAGTCCTTCGTACCCTGTGATTTGTTTCACATCTTCCCCATTGGGGTAAAAGACGCCAAGCAAGCCTTTGTATTCAACGTGTTCCACCCAAATTGCATCGCTGTTTTCAACCGTCGCGTAGACCGGATCCATAATGTGAGAAAGCGGAAGATTAGCCAGCAACATGCCAACCCCCATCGGGATAAGCAAATAGGGCTCAGCTTTACGGAAAATAGCTAAATATAGCAGCAGCAAAGCCACTGCAATCATGATGAGGTTTTTCCATCCCCCATCGACGAAGAATTGGGCGAAGCCGGTGTTCTCCCAAAAACCTTGGAAGAAACCGCCGACATCGTTATATAGAAGCGCGGTCATGGCCTCTTACCCCAAGACGACTAAAACGTCCTTGCTGTTTACCGTTGCGCCTTTTTGGACGCGGATTTCCAAAACCTTGCCGTTACTTGGGGCCTTGATTTCGTTTTCAAGTTTCATGGCTTCGAGGATTAAAAGGGTATCCCCGGTCTTCACTTCGTCGCCCACTTTGACTTTTACGTCAAGAATCGTTCCTTGCATCGGGGATTCGACGGGTTTGCCAGAAACAGGGGCTGCGGAGGCAGCAGGGGTCGGCGTAGCAGGAGCCGTCGCTTTGGCAGCAGGGGCCGCTTTCACGGTTTCGACTTCCAAGGGTTCGGTTTCCGAAACGGAAAGGATTTTGACCTCAAAGGTCTTTCCGTTGACTTTGACTTTGTAGATTCTCATTTTTTCTTCTCCTCATCGATGAGTTTGCAGCTGACAACTTTGAAATCTTCTTTGGTGGACTTGCGGTAATCGATGCTCGCGACAAGCACGGCGGCGATTGCATCTTCGTCCAAGACCGTTCCATCTTGCATCGTGACAGTTTCTTTGACGTCTAAGGCGCGAATGTGGTTGAGGCCCATTAAAACCAAGGTGATAACGGCCAAAACCATGAACACCATCAAGACGCATAATAGCGATAATAGGGCGGCGTCCCCAAAATTGTTGATGTCCCAGTGGAAGGAAGAGCCTTCAAAAAGAATCATCATAGACGAACGGAGAATTCCTCCGCCTCCAGTCCATATTTCTTCTTCAAGAACGAGATGGCCACTTGGTCGAACAAGGCAATCGAAAGGACGTCTTCATCCGTCTTGGCAATCTTCTTGTATTTCTTCTTTAACTCTTCAAATTCTGGGGCAAGCTTATCGGCGGGACGATAGGTGATCACCTCATCATTGCCAATGATTTTCTTTTGGATGGTGGGATCCACGGGTGCCGGAGCCTTGCCGTACAATCCATGGAGATAGTCTTTAATTTCCTTGGGGACCATCTTATAACGTTCTCCCGTGATGACGTTCATGACGGCTTGGGTGCCCACCATCTGGGAAAGTGGGGTGACAAGAGGAGGATAACCAAGGTCTTTTCTAACCCGCGGAACTTCTTGCAAAACCGCGTCGTATTTATCCATGGCTCCCTGCTTTTCGAGCTGGCTCATGAGGTTGGAGAGCATGCCGCCTGGAACTTGGTATTTCAAAATGCTCGGGTTGCAGGAAAGTGCCTTAGGTTTCAAGATGCCTTTTTTAAGGTATTTTTCTTTAATCGGATTCAAAATCGCGGCGGCTTCATCCAATTTTTCTTGATTGAGTTTGGGATCGTATTGAGTGCCTTTTAACGCATAGTTGAAGGCTTCGGTCGGGGGCTGCGAAGTTCCTCCGCTTAAAGGAGAAAGGGCCGTGTCGATGATATCAACACCCGCTTCAATCGCGCGGCGATAGGTAAGCGAGCAAACCCCGCCCGTGCAATGGCTATGGAGTTCGATCGGTAGTTTGGTGTCTTTCTTTAATTGGGTGATGAGGGAATAGGCATCCTCGGGAAGCAAAACACCCGCCATATCCTTAATGCAAAGGCTATCGGCGCCCATCTTCTCAATCTCTTTGGCAAGTTCAACATAATAAGAAACCGTATGAATCGGACTCGTCGTGTAGGAAAGGGCAATTTGGCAATGGCCGCCGTATTTCTTGCATGCGTCCACCGCGGATTTGAGGTTGCGTACATCGTTAAGCGCGTCAAAGACACGGATGATGTCGATGCCATTTTCTAACGATTTCTGAACGAATTTCTCCACGATATCGTCGGGATAATGGTGGTATCCCAAGATGTTCTGCCCGCGGAAAAGCATTTGAAGCTTTGTATTTGGGCAGGCTTTGCGGATCGCTCTTAGTCTCTCCCAAGGGTCTTCGTCTAAGAAACGAAGGCACGAATCAAAAGTCGCCCCGCCCCAGACTTCTAACGCATAGAAACCTGCTTGGTCCATGAAAGGCGCAACGCGAAGAATCTCTTCCGTCGTTAAGCGCGTGGCAAGCAGGGATTGCGAACCGTCTCGGAGGGCCGTGTCAACAATTTTTACTCCCATGTCTATTCTCCTTTTTAGAGCCGGAAATTTGTTCCAAAATCGAACCCATTGTAAACCATTTATGCCCTTTTGGAACAGGGGTTTTCGGACAACTGGTAAATTTTGACCGATTTACCAACAAAAAGAGGGGGTTTTCTTCCAACCCTTATAGGGAATTACCGATTTCAATCGATGATTTCAGGAAATCCTTTCAATTTTATGTATGAAAAAGCCCCGGAAAGGAGGCAAGATTTGGAAGCAGGAAATTAACGCTTTTTGTCAAATAATGGCCGGAGGCGGAGGGAGAAAATGCTGGCGACGGCGATTTTCAAGGCATCCCCTGGCAAAAAAGGAATCACGCAGGCGGCCATTGCTTTGCCAAACCCATTTCCAAGATAAAGCATAAACCACAGAACTCCAATCGCATAAAGGACGATGGTCCCGGCAATCATGGCGATGGGGTACATCCACTTCTTATCTTTAAAGAATCCAATCAATAACGATTCAAGAATCACGCAGGGTAAATAACCAATCAAGAATCCGCCGCTAGGCCCAAGAATCACTTGGAAGCCTCCTTGGAATTTGGAGAACACGGGCAAGCCGACACTGCCTAATAATAAATAGAGCAAAACAACAAGAGAGGACCACTTCCAATCTAGTAATGCCCCGATGAAATAAAGAACGAGCGTCGCCATCGTGATGGAGATGGGTTCAATGGGAATCGATAAGGGGGAGAGGACGCACATAAGGGCGGTGAATACGCCGACAAAGCACATCCGTTGAATCGCGGGGTGACGCCACGAGGATTTCTTTTCCGTTTTGGGGGAAATGGGGTTCGAGTTTTCCATAAACGGGTAGATTTTAGCAAATTCGCCTCTACGTGGCTCTTCTTTTTAAAGCGTGCCCTTTCCCTTTTGAAATCACCCCTTCTAAAATAAAAGAATGAAGCACACCAAAATCACATTCTTGGGATCGGGCGCTTGGGGGACGGCTCTCGCCTCTATTTTAAGTTCCAACCCTTCCCGTCAAATTGTTTTATGGGGAAAAAGCCCAGCAGAAATTGAAGATATTTCGTTTCATCACGAAAACTCTAAATATTTTCCCGGCAAAAAACTTGCCGATAACATCGAAGCGACTTTGTCTTTGGAAGGCGCGTTGACGAATACCGATCTTTTAGTTTTGGCTTTGCCTAGTGGAGCCGTTTCTAGCGTCCTCCCCGAGGTAGCAAAATTGTTAAAAACCAAACCTTTGATGGTATCTCTAACAAAGGGATTTGACGAGAAAACGGGACTTGGGTTATCGAGCCTCATTCGAGAAATCATGGGGGATTCCATCCGCGGATTCGTGTCGATGATGGGCCCTACCTTTGCTAGCGAAGTCATGAACGGAGACTCCACCTGCATCGCCGCGATTTCGCAAAATAAGGACGATGCCATCGAAGTTCAGCAGCTGTTCTCCACTCCTTCTTTCCGCGTTTATACTCAAAACGACGTTATTGGGGCGGAGGTAGGATGTGGCATGAAGAACATCATCGCCATTGCCAGCGGAATCCTCGGAGGGCTTGGGTATGGAGACAACGCGAGAGCCTCTTTAATTACGCGTGGGTTAGCAGAAATCACCCGTTTTGGTGTCCATTCCGGCGCCCAGGAAAAAACATTCTTGGGCTTAACTGGAGTTGGAGATTTATTCTTAACCTGTTCCAGCAAACAATCGCGGAACTATAGTTTTGGATATGAGGTTGGGAAAGCCAATGACGCCTCCGTCATTTTAAAAAATTTAACCAAGACGGTAGAAGGAATTCCCGCGACGAAAATCATCCATGAAATCGCCGCTAAAAAAGGCATCAGCGTTCCGATTGTTGACGCGGTTTATGCCGTTATTTACGAAAATCAAAACCCTAGAAAAATGGCAGAATCTTTGATGAGCCGTTCATTGAAAGCAGAATAAAAAACCGCCGATTTGGCGGTAAGCATTCGTTTATTTGATGGGTGGAAGGAAGAAACGTCCGTAAACTTGTTTGAGCTCCACAACCTCGATAAAGGCATTGGGGTCCGCGCTTTCAATGACAGCCACCGCGTGATTCACTTCATAGCTAGAAACCACCATTTTGATGAGGTAGCGGCCTTTGCCCGAATAAGCGCCTTCGCCCTTGACGATCGTTGCGGCGTGTGGAAGGTTGGCGATAAGGATTTTTCCCAAATCCTCGTGGTCGGTGACCACTTCGATTTTCATTTTCTTGTTCCGCAAGTGAATGACATCAATCACCATGGACGTGGACATCATGTAAAGAATGGAATAGCAGGCGCCCCCGATATATTGCATCGAATTGCCGGCTCCAGAATTCCAAATTTGAATGGAGCCAAGAAGGGTAAAGACCACAAGGGTAACGCTATTCATGATAAGGGAGTAACGCCCCACCAAAACGTTCTTTTTCAACGCCACGTAGTAGGCAACAACGTCGATTCCTCCGCCGCTTCCGTCGACCTTAAAGGCAAAGCCGCTGCTAAGCCCGGTGCAAACGCCGGCAAAAATCGCGCGAGCCAATAAGCCGCCGTTATTGTTGGCGAATAAGGCCAAATCATGAATCCATCCGTTATCCCAAACCGAGAGAAGGGCTTCGAACACGGAAACAAGAATGACGTTTAAGAAGGTATAAACCGTAAAACGCTTTCCAATCCCCTTCCACGCAAGAATGAAAATGGGGATGTTCAAGGCAAAATAAAGCACAGAGAAAAGGATATTTTCCACCTGGGCCGTCAGAATATCATGAGAAAGAAATAACGACAAAAACATGATGATGGTCTGGGAAATGCCACTCATGCCGCCCGAAACGAGTTTGGTGACCTCACCGCCGCTATCAGCGATAAGTTGATTCGGAACCAAGAAGCACTTATACCCAATAGCCAAAATAAAGGCCGAAAAAGTAAGAACGAGGACGTTCCATCCATTGAATACGGCGCTCTTTAGAATCGGGTGATCATACAGTTTATCTTCGACGCGTTTTTTCCAAGAACGGTGATTATTGCTCATGGCTCTCGATTATAGAGCATCCCCTATCCGAAAAGAAGAACCACCCGGCAGGATTTATACGTTGAACAATTTTCCCTTACTTTAGTAAGTACTTGGTTGATGAGCCTAAAAATGGGTGCTATCATTTACCCGCTGTTTTTACAGGCATCCTATTTTTATCGGAGGACGTTATGAATATTCTAAAAGCAATTGGTGGAAACTTCTCCAAATTGTGGCGTTGGATCCGCGAAACCGCGTGGGTTCAGCCCCTTCTTATCGTTGGAGCCATCTTCGCCGTTATCTTCTCAATCCCAAAATTCACGACTTGGTTCAATGCCATGGGCGCGGATTCTTCCTCCGGCTACTTCACTTCGTTCCGTCTTTCCCTTGAAGGCGAAGGACGCTTGATCACCGAAAACGGAAAAACCACTTCCGTCATGACCGAAGCCGACAAAGTCACCAAAACTCTCTTCCTCGGTTCCAGCGCGACTAACGCCAAAGACAACTATAAAACCTACGCGGATTATCAAGCCGCGATGAAGGAAAAAGGCGTCTTCGATTATGGCGAAAAATATTACCTCGCCATCGTTGCTCGCGATTCCTCTTCTTCCGACACATTCCGGGATGCGTTCCAAGTTCTTCAAGACAACTGGGGTGGACGCTTCAACGCCGAAGACAAGAAGGATTTCGCCTTGAAGACCATCTTCTCCGACGAAGTTTCTACGAACGACGACGACTACGAAGTCGAATCGGATAAAAAAGCTTTCTCCCGTTACCTCAACAAATGGAACGGTGGCGAAGGCGGAGCCGACTTCTTCTCCTACGTCGGGCCGGAACTCCAAGAAGCTCCGTTCAAAACCAACAATTCCGTTTCCGATTCCAACTACGAGCACATCACGATGCCCGAAATCGACACCTTCGATGTTCCGACCGTCTTCTTGGTCGACTTCTCCGAGGAAGCCTGGAACGCGGGACGTTATGGCATCTCCGAAGCGATTTGGACCCTTTCCGGAAGCAACAACTACGACAAGGCCAACATGCTTCTCAACATGTGGAACCACTTTAACGGGGCGACGGATAACATCTTCTCTTCCGCCTACCAAAAAGCCTAATCTTCCTTTCTTAAATCGCCCCGCCGGAAACGACGGGGTTTTCTATTGGGCGTTATTCCCCTTTATATAATAAGGATAGGGAATTGCCCTCTTGCAAGAAGCCCCCAAGATTCTTATCGTCTTTAAAGAAATCCTATGAACAAAGAACTAACCCCCTCCCAGCAAATCGAGCGCAGCCTCGACTGTGAATTCAAATTCAATATCTGGCATAAATTCATTGAGGCCCTTGGCGAATACAAGCTCGTGAACGAAGGAGACAAAGTTGCCGTTTGCATCAGCGGCGGCAAAGACTCCATGCTTTTGGGCTTGCTGTTCAAGCATTTGAAACGATATAGCAAAGTCCATTTCGACGTGGAATACATCGTAATGAATCCAGGATATAACGAAGAGAATTTCTCCCTCATCAAAAAGAATCTCGAACTCCTCGATATTCCTGCAAGGATTTATTTCACCGACATCTTTGATATTGCTAATTCCACGAGCGAAAAACCCTGCTACCTCTGCGCGAAGATGCGCCGGGGAGCTTTATACCGCATCGCCAAGGAAATGGGATGCAATAAAATCGCTTTGGGCCACCATTATGACGACGTCATCGAAACGACGTTGATGAATATGCTCAATTCCGGATCTTTCCAAACGATGCTCCCTAAGCTCCATAGCACCCACTTCGCGGGAATGGAAATCATCCGTCCCCTATATTTAGTACGGGAAGAAGATATCCTCGCTTTCCGCGACTTCAACCATCTCCGTTTCATCCAATGCGCCTGCCGCTTCACCGAGAATGTGGCTTCTGCTGCTAACGCGGTGACCTCTCAACGCGCGGCGACGAAGGCCTTAATCAAGAAATTAAAGGAAGAATATTCCCCCGTCGTGGAAAAGAACATCTTTAAAGCCGCCTGCAACGTCACCTTAGACAAGGTGCTTGGATATAAGGAAAACGGGATCTTCCATAGTTATCTAGACAACTACGAGGAAGAAGGAAAGCGAATCGATCAAGAAATCAAAGATTCCAAGCTCGAAGAAAAGGTCATCGAAAAGGCAGAACGGGAACACCGCCCCATGCAAATCGACGATTCGTTTAGCAAGAAGGACTAATCATTCCTTCTTTTTCTTTTGGTAATATTCTACGACGACCGGCGGGACTAACGGAGAGATATCCACGCCTTCTAATTGCATCTCGTTAATCGTGGAGGAGGAAATAAACGTCGTTTCCCTTCCCGACATGAAGAACACCATATCGATATCTGGCCCCGCAAAGCGATTGGCCGCGGCCAATTGGAATTCATATTCAAAATCAGTGACGGCACGAAGACCACGGATAATATGGTTCGCGTGATGCTTTTTGCAGTAATCCACGGTTAACCCGGGATTAAAATCCACCGAAACATTAGGGAATTGCTTCGTGGCTTCTTTCATCATCTCCAAACGTTCTTCGATGCTGAAATTCCCTTTTTTGGAAGGATTGACGGCGAGAAGAAGAATGACATGATCAAAAACGCCAAGGCTACGTTGCAAGACATCGAGGTGGCCGTTGGTAATCGGATCAAACGAACCAGGATAAACAGCAGTACGCATATTATCGTTCCTTTCTTAAGGTTAAAACGGAAGTACGTCCATAATGCTTGAAACGAACGTCTTGATAGGAAGAGGAATCAAAATCCAAATCCCCTTCATATTCTAGAATAAGCGTGGAATAAGGATGAAGGAGGCCCTTAGCCCATAAAGCATCCACCGCTTCTTGATAATAGGCTTTTTCTTTATAAGGGGGATCGAGGAAAACGATATCGAAGGGGGTGGAGAAGGAAGCGATCGCGGAACGAAAGTCGCAGCAATGGACGATTCCGTTCATCTCTTTTAATTTCTTAAGATTCTCCGTAAGCACCTGGGCGGCTTTAGAATCTGCTTCCACAAAATCGCAATGAGCGGCTCCGCGAGATAGCGTTTCAATCCCAAGGGCTCCGCTGCCGGCGAATAAATCCAAAACATTTGCCCCTTGGATTTGATTGCCAAGGCTAGAAAGCATGGCTTCTCTGACTCGGTTTTTGGTAGGGACCGTGACCGATTCGGGGACTTCGATTTGACGGCTGCGATATTTCCCTGCAACGATTTTAAGCATGGGGTTTGTCTCCACACGAAAGATGATATTGGTAAGGCCCAAAAAGGATTTCGTCGAGTTCGGCATAAAGACGTCGAACCGCATAATAGGCTTTTTGGTATTGCTGGGAAAGCGGATATTCGTCGAGTTCTTTCTTGGCTAGATAGAGTTCATGCTGGGCAGGGGGTGTTTTTTTGGGATCATCTTGTCCAAAATAAAGGGAATTCGCATACCCCTCTGCCTTCTTTTTGGCTTCAAGGGATAATTCCAAGAGTTTAGGGTCGGCGTTAACTTCTTGGTCCAAGATGTTCAAGGTTAAAATCCGTTCGTCTTGGTCCAAGGCCTTTTTTAATGTTTCGAGAGCGCGATAAGTCGTTTCTTTCATATGCGAACTATTTTACCCCTTCCCCCTCGCTCGTGCTAGAATATCGGGGCTATGTTGTTCCGTATTACCAAAGACACCGACCCGAAATTGCGTCGTAAATGCGAAGACGTCCCCCTTCCTTTAAGCGAAGAGAACCAAAAACTCATCGACGACATGCTCGAATATTTAAAGTTGACCCAAGACGAAAAATTCCGCGCGAAGCATCCTAACACCCGCGAAGGCGTGGGTTTAGCGGCGCCCCAAGTAGGGCATAATCTCAAAATGCTTGTGATTTCTTATCCAACGGGGGACGAAAAAGACCCCTTGGTGGAATATCAGCTCGTCAACCCCAAAATCGTCGTGAATTCGGTTAAGAAAGCCTATTTAAACGGCGGAGAAGGATGCTTGTCCGTCGATGACGAGCACCCTGGTCACGTGATCCGCGACTACAAAATCAAGGTGAAAGCCTACGACGCGAAGTCGAAGCAAAACATCGAAATCACCGCGCGTGGATATAATGCGATTGTTTTGCAGCATGAAATCGATCATCTCTCCGGCATTCTTTTCTACGACCGAATCGACCCGAAAGACCCCTATCAAAAACCGGCGAATTCCGTCGCGATTTAATTCTTTGAAACCACTTACATCATTTCTCACTCTTTTCATTGTCGCTCCCCTCTTGTATAGTTTTTTTGAAAAGCGGAACATAACGCAATTGCTCTGTTTGCATGATTTCAATCCCAGTCAGTGTTTCTTTTTGAAAGGTTTATAACTATGAAAGGATCCCCCATCAACATCTTCGCTCTTGGCGGCCTCGGCGAGGTCGGCAAGAACACTTATTGCATCGAAAATGATCGCTCGTTGATCCTCGTGGACGCCGGCGTTCGCTTTCCCGAAGCCAATCTTCCTGGAGTGGACTACGTCATCCCCGATTACACGTATTTGAAAGACAATCGCGCCAAAATCAAAGGATTATTCATTACCCACGGTCACGAAGACCATATCGGTGGCATTCCTTTCTTGCTCCGCACCGTCCGTATCCCTGTGATTTACGCCCCGCGTCTAGCGGCCGCTTTAATCCGCCATAAATTAGAAGATTCCCGTTTCCGCGATCCCGTTAAAATCGTGGAATACGATAGTGACTCCGTCATTAAAATCGCAGACGATTTCGTCGTCTCCTTCTTCCGCGTCACCCACTCCATCCCCGATTCCTTCGGCTTATGCATCGACACCAGCGAAGGACGTATCATCGAAACCGGCGACTTCAAGATTGATTTGACTCCCGTTGGGCCAAATTTTGAAATCAATAAGCTTTCTGAATTGGGCTCGCAGGGCGTTGATTTGCTCATGGCCGATTCCACGAATGCCGAAATCGAAGGCTATACTCCTTCCGAAACCGCGGTCCGTCATGGCGTGGAGGAAATCTTTGATAAAGCCGTCGGCCGTATCATTGTTTCTACCTTCTCCAGCAACATCAACCGTATCCAACAGGTCGTGGAAGTGGCCGTTGCCCATAAACGTAAAATCTGCGTCTTAGGCCGTTCGATGAAAAACGTCATCGGCATTGCCCGCGAACTCGGCTACATCAAGATCCCCGATCAATCGATCATTCAAGAAAACCAGCTCAAGAATTACCGCAACTCCGAGGTTTGCATTGTTTGCACCGGCAGCCAAGGCGAACCGATGGCCGCGCTTTCTCGCATTGTTTCCGGGGATAATCGCTTCACCCAAATCTACCCGGGCGACACGGTCGTCTTCTCTTCCAATCCGATTCCTGGCAACGGTGCCCTCGTGGACCGTATTGTCAACAAACTCGTTCGTTTAGGAGCCGACGTCAAGCAGAATTCCATGGCGTTCAGTCTCCATTCTTCCGGCCACCCTTCTCGCCAAGAATTGCGCTTAATGCAGCGTTTAGTGAACCCCAAATACTTCATGCCTGTCCATGGCGAATACCGCATGTTGAAATTGCATGGAGAAATCGCCAAGCAGCTTGGCATGCCCGACGATCACATCTTCATTTGCGATAACGGCGACCAAATCGTGCTTCAAAATCACACCGTCCGTCGCGGTGGACAAGTTCCTGCCGGAGCGAAATATATCGATGGTTTGGACCTTGATGGCGTCAGTTCTCAAACGATGAACGACCGTGAAATCCTTAAAAACGACGGCATGGTCAGCGTCCTCATGGTCACGGATAAGCGTCATAGCAAATTGTTGGTTCCCCCGATGCTATATACCCGTGGATTCAATTCCGCAGAAGATAGCCATGTTGTCCGTCATTCTCAAATGAAGGCGCAGCAATGCGTCCAAGAACTGATGTCGCGCAACGCGAGCTACGCGGAAATCAAATCCTCTCTCAAGGATGTCCTTTCCAAATACATCCAACGCAAAACCGACCGCCGTCCGATGATCATCCCGGTCATCATGGAAGCCCGCTGATGTTCATCCTCGCTTCTGGATCCCCACGAAGAAAGCAGCTCCTGCATAAGCTGCTATCCGACTTTGAAATTATCGTCCCTTCCGTCGACGAATCCATTTTGAATTTGCCCGCGAAAGATTTACCGTTAGAAGAAAGCCGTATGAAAGCTTATGCGGTTTTTTCTTCGCATCCTTTGGATCAGGTTTTAGCCTGCGATACCGTGGTTGTTTTAAATAACAAGGTACTTGGTAAACCAAAATCCGAACAAGAAGCCTTTGAAATGTTAAAGACGGAACAAGGCAAAAAGCAGGTGGTATTATCCGGGTACACCTATATCGATAAAGATTTTGAAATCAGCCGAACCGTAAAAACAGATGTTTATTTCCGTCCCTTAAGCGACGAGCAAATTTGGGAATATATCCGTATCCATAAGCCATTAGACAAAGCGGGTTCTTATGGCATTCAAGACGATTACCCGTTAATTGACCATATCGAAGGAAGTTTCGATAACGTCATGGGTCTTCCCACCGAAGATTTAGCGGTCCACCTTCGTCGAATTCTCGCCAAATAAAGTCTTCTCTACTTCTTCGGCGTTTCCGCGGATAACTAAGGTTAAGCGATCGCTCATTTGAATGAAGCCGTCCACGCCGGCTTCTTTTAATTCATCCTTTTTCAAAAGGTCGTAATTCTTTAATTTGAGTTCGATGCGCGATCCTTTGCGGAGGTGGGACAAGACGTTTTCTTCTCCTCCTAGCGCATCCATCGTTTGGGCTTTGGCAATAACAGCTTTCTTGCTTTTTTTCTTCTTTTTGGCAACGGGAATAAATAAGAGCAAAAGAACGCAGAGCAGGATGAATCCTGCGAGGGCAAAAGCCAAATAAACCGCGTTTTGGGAAAGCCATTCGTTGAAGGAGGCTTGCGTGTCGTCTAATAAAATCAATCCAAGAATCATAAGTGAGCAAAGTATAGCATGTTGAAGGAAATGCGTAGGGGTCAATGCGTTTTCCTCCCATTCCATTGTGGATTCTATTTGTTACGTCCATTAAAGTGTTTGGAGGGAAATAAGTCCCGCAATATAGGAGAAACGAACTTTATTTTAAAAATTCGTGACCGTTTAATTCGGTTTCCGGAAGCTTTTCCTTGCTTTAGGGAATCGAAGATTACCTTGAACCACTTTTTAAGGGACAAGTGTATAATGTCGCCTAGAGGTAATATAGCCATGTCCAATACGATTGAAATTGAAGCCAAAGCCCTGGTTAAACAAGACGAATACCGTAAATTAGCCAACTTGTTTCGGGGATCCCCACGTTATGTTCAAACCAACTATTACATCGATACTGAGGACCGCCTCCTCGCCAAGGAAGGGGTTGCTCTCCGTATCCGGGAGAAGCAAGGCCAATACGAATTAACCTTGAAAACTCCGTTATCGGAAGGATTGCTTGAAAAGAACGTATCGATTTCCTTCCAGCAATTCGCGGATCTTCGCGACCTAGGCGAATTCCCCAAGACCGATATTGAACGTTTCTTAATTCAACTAGGATTTGATACAAAGAAACTGTCTATTCTTACCTATTTATCCACCGAACGCATCGACGTGGAATACGAAGGGGGGTTGCTTTCTATTGACCGCAACACCTATTCTGGCAAAACGGATTATGAAGTGGAATTCGAATACAATTCCCTTGCTGGTGCCCAAAAAATCATGAAGGAATTCTTGGAGAATAACGGTGTAGAATGCCACTTCTCCACGGCCAGCAAAGTCCAAAGAGCCATGAAGGCGATTGGAAAATAAAAGGGATTCAATCATTTCTTTCGCCTAGGGTAATCCTAGGCTTTTTATATGAAAAAATCGCCCGGATTTCTCCGAGCATTGATCGTTATAGCGATGCTTTCTTGCAGCCTTCCGGCAAATCCAAGTGGCTGGGCACGTCCTTATCGCAGTCTTTGCGGTCGCAGGAAGCGCAATAGGATTCGGCAAGACGACGGGCACGGGGAATAAAGGTGCGAATCTCTTCTTCGTTGTAGCCCACTTGCACACGACGGTCATCGACGATGATCGGGCGTTTTAGAACGGAAGGATTTTTGCGGATGAATTCGATGAGCTCGCTGATTTTCATATCATCGAAATCGATGTGCTGTTCCTGAACGATCTTAGAACGTTGGGAAATGATATCGTCCGTCCCGTTTTCCGACTTCGAAATGACTTCGCGGATATCATCCGCGGTGAGGTCGGGTCCGAATATGTTTTTGGATTCATAGGGAATCTTTTGCTCATCGAACCATTTTTTGACCTTTCGGCAGCTGGAACAGGAGGGGGAAGTGTAAATCTTAATCATTGCTTTATAAAATATACGCTAGAAATTCATCATGGCAAGAGGGTCTTCCTACCCTTTTTTATAGGAGCCCCTATAATAGGCCGCATGGAGAAAAAGGTCATCGCCATCGATTTAGATGGAACGTTACTCAAAAACGACGAAACGTTGACTCCCTTTTCCGCTTCGATCCTTTCTGCTTTAGAAAAGCAGGGGCACGTTGTTTTGTTAACCAGCGGCCGTCCTCCTAGAGCCATTTTGCCTCTTTGGGAACAGGCGGGACTCCATTCTCCGATCATTTCCTATAACGGGGCATTGGTCTTTCATCCAGGGGATCCTTCTTTTTCCCGCTTCGAAGCGAAATTCCCCTTATCCAAAATCCAATCCTTGATTCAAGAATGTAGACCCCATTGCTTCTGCATGATGGGTGAAACCTCTTCCTGCATTTATGAAGAGGGAAATACCAAAGATCTCCATAAATATTTTTGGAGGGATGGGATGGGAATCCATCCGTTAAGCGAATTAAAAGAAGACCCCTTTACCTTAATTTTCGGGGAGTGTCCTGAAGAAGACGAATATGTGGAAAACGTGGCAAACAAATATTCGTTATCTTGGCGGCATTGGCGGAATATGCCTTACAGCGAACTTTATTTTCCCGAAGCCTCCAAAGGAGAGGGGTTAAAGAAAATATTAGGGATTTTAGGGGTATCCAAAGGGGACGTGTATGCGTTTGGGGATTCCGATAATGATTTATCGTTGCTATTAGAAGCCGGACACCCCTGCTGCATGAAGGACGCAAAAAGCCATCTTTTAAAAGAAAGATTCCCATTAACGAAAAAAGGCCACGACGAGGACGGCGTAGCCTTGGAACTTCAGCAAATCTTTTCTTTATAACCCAGCGTCTTGACGGACGAAGGCGTTGATCGCTTCGATTTTGTCTTTTAACCCATCCAAAGAGGGGCCAACAGCCTCGATATAGAATTTCATCTTGGGTTCGGTGCCAGAAGGACGGATGCAGAGGGTGGATCCATCTTCGAGGAAATATTTAAGGACATCGCTAGAAGGGAAACCAACGAGTTGTTCTTCTTTTCCGTCTTTTTCGATCGTTTTGCCATGGAGGTAATCGCCGATTTTAACCACGGGGATCGAAGCGATTTCCCAGTACAGGTTTTGATGGAGACGGTCCATCAAGGCCTTCATCTTATCTGCGCCTTCCATGCCTTCAAAATAGACGTCCTTAGTTTCGGTTACATGATAGCCATATTTCTTTTGAAGGTTATCGAAGGCAACATCCAAGGGGATGCCTTGATTATGGTAATAAAGGGCCATTTCGGTATAAAGAAGGATGGCCTGGATGCCGTCTTTATCCCGGACAAAGGGTTGAACGAGGCAGCCATAGGATTCTTCGTAACCAAAGAGGAATTTCTTGCCGTTAGGCTTTTCTTCTTCTTGATGAATCGCATGGCCGATGAATTTGAATCCGGTGAGGAAGGACTCCGAACTCACTCCATAGGATTTGGCGATGACGCGTCCTAAGGAAGTCGTGACAATCGTATCGTAGAGGACTCCATTTGCAGGGAGACGCCCTTGTTTTTGATAAGAAGAAAGTAAGTAATCCAAAAGGAGAGGGGCGCTTTGGTTGCCGGTGAAACGTTCATAGGTTCCTTTAGAGGAAAGGAAGGCAAGGCCGCATCGGTCACCATCGGGATCGGTCATTACGGCGAGGTCGGCATGGTTTTTATGGCAATATTCCAGGGTAAGGTCCCAGGCTTTGGCAACCTCGGGGTTCGGGGAAGCCGTGGCCCCAAACGCGGGATCATGGACGCATTGTTCCTTCACGGGAATGATGGTATAACCCGAATCCTGGAATACGCGCATCGCATTTTCATAGCTCGCGCCATGTTGGGGGGTATAGACCACTTTGAAATTCGATTTGTCCAAATCTGGATTCACGCGGCAGGACTCCACGAGTTTGCAGTAAGCATCATCCACTTCTTCTCCTAGGACAATAGTTTCACCTTGTTGAACCGCAACCGGGACTTCGAATTCGAGTTCGTTCGGGAGTTTGTCGGCGAATCGAAGCATCTCGTTCGCCTGATTGGGAACGAGTTGGCAACCCGTTTCATCATAAATCTTGTATCCGTTATATTGCTTGGGGTTATGGGAAGCGGTGATCATGACGCCGCCTTTGGCCTTGCAATATCTCACGGCAAAAGAAAGTTCAGGAACGGGGCGAAGAGAAGGGAAGATAAAGGCTTTGATGCCCATTTGGTTAAAAATCTTCGCGGCAAGCAAAGCGAATTCGCGGGACTTAAAACGGTTATCGTGGGATAAAACGATTCCACGGGTTTTCGTATCTTCTCCTAGGGATAATAGATATTGTCCAAAGGCAACCGATACCCTGCCAACCGTATGCTCATTCATGCGGTTCGTGCCAGGGCCCAATACCCCGCGCATCCCGGCCGTGCCGAGTTCGACGTCTTTGAAGAAAGCGTCGTCGAGTTCTTCTTGGCTCATAGAACGGATGCGGGCTTTATCCTCTTCGCTGACGCGGGGGGAGGATAACCAACGATTCGAATTTTCTTTGACTTTATCCATATCAAATTCCTTTCTTAGAATGGGTTATGCGTCAAAATCTCAATAGCGTCTTCAAAAAACGAGGGGATGGGGGAAGTGATTTGGCGATGGGCCAAGCCTTTTAACGCCCCCGAAATATCGCCGAAGCAAAGCTTTTCGGCGTGGAGCAATTGCGAGGTGATTCCGCATAATCTTTTGGCTTTGCGGCAATCTTGGAAGTCTCCATATTTTTCGTCTCCAACGATGGGGTGTCCAATCGAAGCGAGGTGGACGCGGAGCTGATGGGTGCGGCCCGTCAACAAATGAAGTTCTAATAAGGTATAGGAACCAAACCGTTGCAAGACATGATATTCCGTCTTCGCGGTTTTCCCTCCCTTAGCAACGGGACAAACCGATACGCGACCCGTTTGGATATCCTTCTTAAGGGGCTTATCGATGAAACCATCTTTTTCGACGTCTCCCACGACAAGGGCCACATAATACTTATCAATTTGGGTACGTTCTTTGAATAAATCCGTTAAATCCTTCAGGGCGCGATCCGTTTTGCCATAGCAAATGAGCCCACTGGTGTTGCGGTCTAAGCGATGGGCTGGGGAGGGGACGAACGTATTGTCGTTAGGATCATAATCTCCTTTCAAATAGAGATAATCCAATACAGCATTCCCTAGTGTTTCTCTAACGCCTGTCTTGTCACCATAGACCAATAACCCCTTGGGCTTATCGATAATCAGCACTTCATCGTCTTCGTAGGCGATGGGATATTCCAAAGGCTTCTTTTCCGCGGGACGGGGCTTTTTGAAATCTTCCAGTTGCTGGTCCGTCACATAGATGCGGATCACATCCCCTTCTTGGAGGATGTAGTCTTTTTTAATCCAATGGCCATTGGCCTTGATGTCTTTTTTGCGGAAGGCTTTATAGATGAATCCGAGCGGGGCTTCTGGCAAGTACTTCTTCACGAATTTCTCTGCCTTTTGGCCTGCGTTAAGACGAGATACGACGGTTTCTTTCATAATCCGAATTAGTCTAGCAAAAATTACGTTGCGAAGCGATGACGAAACACCTATAATCTCACTTGCCTGAAAAGGCGAAACGCGGAGGAATACCCAAGTGGCCGAAGGGGCGGGCTTGGAAAGCTCGTAGTCTCTTAACCGGGAGCTAGGGTTCGAATCCCTATTCCTCCGCCATCGAAAATAGCACGGAGAAATCCGTGTTTTTTATTTTTTCACTCACATAAACGACTTTATATGGAGTTTTCTTGATAAAAATAGGTAAGTTTAATTATAATGCTATTGAAAAATTCTTACGTATGCGGAACAAATATTCAGTGGAGGCTTTATGCAAATCATAGAAAGAGATTCCTATTTACAGAAACTGATTAATAAAAGAGGCAATGGTCTTGTCAAAATTGTTACGGGTATAAGAAGATGTGGAAAATCTTTCTTACTTGATCCTTTGTTTAAAGATTATTTGATAGGGGAAAAGGTACAAGAAGACCATATCATTAAATTGGACCTGGATGAAAGAAGAAACGAAAAGTACCGGAATCCTGACGTATTAGATGAATATGTCAGAAATCTAATCCAGGATGATCGAATGTATTATCTTTTGTTGGATGAAGTTCAGAAAGTTGATGACTTCGAGTCCGTTTTGAATGGGTTCCTGCATATTCGGAATCTGGATGTTTATGTGACAGGAAGCAATTCTAAATTCCTGTCTTCTGATATTGTTACGGAGTTTAGAGGAAGAGGTGATGAGATCAGAGTGTTTCCTTTGTCTTTTTCGGAATTCACTTCCGCCTTTAACGGGACGACAGACGAAGCGTGGCAACAATACGTCACTTACGGAGGTATGCCTAGAATTGTTTTTTGTGCGGATGAAGCCGAAAAAAGCCATTATCTAAAACAGCTGTTTGAAAAAACATACCTCTCCGACATCATCGAAAGAAACAAGGTTCAAAGAACGGACATCCTGGATTCCCTTGTCAATATTCTATCTTCTTCCATCGGTTCTCTTACTAATCCCAACAAACTATTGAACACATATGTCAGCAGCGGAGTGAAAGATATATCCATAAATACAATAAATAAATATCTGGGTTATCTGCTCGATTCTTTCTTGATTGAAAAATCGGAACGCTATGACATCAAAGGGAAAAAGTACATTCATACTCCCTTTAAGTTTTATTTTTCTGATATCGGGTTAAGAAATTCAAGATTGAATTTCAGACAGCAGGAAGAAAATCATATCATGGAAAACATCCTATTCAACGAACTCTTATTCCGCGGATACAATGTGGATGTAGGTGTTTTGCCAATCCGGGAAGGAAACGACAAGAAACAGGTGGAAATCGATTTTGTGTGCAACCAGTTCAATAAGCGGTATTACATACAGTCATCATTGTCGCTAGACACAAGAGAGAAGACAACTCAGGAAGAAAGACCACTGCTGAATGTACCGGATAATTTCAAGAAAATAATCGTGGTCAAGGATAGTATTAAGCCGTGGATAACGGAAGAAGGAATTTCTGTTATCGGAATAAAGGAATTCCTCTTGAATAAGAACAGCCTGGATATCTGAGAGTGGGTTTAAAAAAGAATTAAAAGGGAAAACACCTCATTACGACATTACGGACTTTTCATAGTTATGATGTTTTTAAGACAGTTCGGAAAAATACACTACTGGCCCGCCAGGATTGTTGAAAAAACGGATAGTCATGATTGATTATCCGTTTTTTTGTCTCATTATTTTTCTTTTGACCACTTATATTTCGGATTTAGTTTTCTTTTTTCTAAGAATGTTTTTTTAAATTCCAAAAATTCATTAGAAGGGCCACCGTCTTTATCATATGGATCTACTTCCACGCCATCATCTTCCCAACCACAAATCGGGCAAATGTCATGGCATAATGCATCTTCAAATTCATATTCACCGCAGACTGGACATTTATGAGGTTCGGATTCTCCAATAAAATCTTCATAGTATTCCCAGTCAGGATTTTCTTTGATTTTTTCCTGATACCACTTTTTATATTGATTCAATGACATCTCGTTAGATTCATGTTCTAAATCAGGATTAGCCACTTGCTCCAAATCATAGAACCAACCACATCTAGAACACTGTGTTGTGTTTGGAGTCATTCTTAATTGTTCTATATCTACATCAGTAAGTTCGCTAAAATAAAACCTTCCGCAGACTGGACATAGCATAGGCTTAATTTGTTTGAAAAGGATAAACATTAGCGTTGCTGCATCCCGTGAATGTCTCTTCTTCTAAATGAAATCCCGGATGAAAATATGGAAATGTCTATATGGCGTAGGTAATCTGAATACGCTTTATCGTCATATATCTCCGCCTTGTATACGAGTTCATCCAAATATTTTTGGATATTCTCGGGATGAATTCTCAGATGCACTTTGAACAGTCTTTGAACTAAATTGCATACTCTGTCGACGGGATTCAGCATAGCATGGGAATCTTTTCCTTTGGAGTTCACGACCATTTCGGTCGAGTCACTAAATGCTCTGCCGAAATGTCCTTCATCATGGGCGACAATAGAATTCGGTGAGACATGGGAGGCGAATGCCACTTCGGAGTCTCCGCCGCTGGCATTTCCTTTTCCTCCAAGAACAGCAAGAATCTTTCCGCTATTATCGATGGCAACGGCAACTTGCCTGAGATTATCGGACAGTCCCCTCTTTTTTTCTTTACTTCTTTCCTTCGCCGGAACGCTGATATAGGTGTGATCTACATAGACTTTTCCCGATAATACCGAGTTTTTCTGCGATTTCACCAAAGCCTGAAGCTTTCTCTTCCATAGACATACCGTTTGCACGGATACACCTATCTGATGTGCGACCTGATGGAAGAGAACGCCATCTGAAAGCATAGAAACCATGCGCCGTATCTGCACGGGCCTTAGCTTGGATGAATTCAGAATCGTTCCCGTTCTTGACGAAAAGGATTTGTGGCAGTCCTTGCAGTACCATCTCTGGTGATTATGTTCCTTCCCGTTCTTCTTTATATTGTGCGAGTGGCAATACGGACATTCCTCAACGGCTCTCATAGTCATATTACGGCAATCGAAAAAGCTCATAACGAAATCCTTTCCGAACATTCAGAGGCCAGCTTCCGAGGGAAATTGCTGCATTAACCCGGAATCAGGCCTTTGAATATTCTCAATGCAGCATCAATATTCTACCACTTTGGGCCTTTTCGTAATCAGCAAGCAACACTATTGTTTATCCTTTTCATTTGTTTTATACTTTTATCCATATTCTTGTTCCTTTCTTTGGCGAATAATAGAACCCGCCAAAGTGGCATTTGAAATTTATGTTATAATAAGCAAACAAGACAAGTGTGTCAAAATGCATAATTCAGTTTTGCCAAAAATGCAAAGAGGTTAATTCAATGGAAAAGAAAAAATTTAATCGCGGAACTATGGCTGGTGGTATTGTAAGAATTGTAATCGCCTTAATTGCTGTGCTAATTGCTATTATTGTAATTAGTTCGGGGGTCAAGTCATACGACCCTGAAGATAAACTTGGAACAATATTTATGTGCCTAATTGGCGGAATAATGATTATTGCGGCAATAGGTTTCATTGGCAACGGAGCGAAAATGATTATCGACGGTAAAAAGTCACTTGAGGTTGCCCGTAAAGGTCATTCTAAAAACGGTAGAATAACAGATTTAACCGAAACGGAAGTGACTGAAAATAACAATGGTTGTGTTTCTAATTACACGATATATAACTTAAAGTTTGAATACACGGACGATTCTGGTAATTTATGCGAAAGCCAAGAGCAAGTTAGTCAAAAAATTTATGAAAAATTACAACAAATGACGCTTGTTCCTATTCTTGTATACGGTGAACGTGCAATATTTGATAAAAAAAGATTTGATGACGAAAATAATATGAGATGAATTCACGTTTAGATTGGTTAGTGTTGAGTGACTATTATTCGATTTACGTTACTAACGCTCCGCCATCGTAAATTACACGGAAAAATCCGTGTTTTTCTTTGAAATTTTTTATATTCGCAAAAAACATAGAATTCTATAATTTTTGCAATTATCTTAAATGCTTGATATAAACAAAATTGCAAAAAGTATAGATTTTCAAAAGTCATCACGAGCATTAGGCGTTGTGGAAAATCTTATTGCCTAAATAAGATTTATCGTGATTATTTGATTTCACAAGGCATTATGGATTCTGATATCATCCAAATCGAATTGGATGATATCAATAACGCTTTTATAGAAACCCTTTGAAATTGACTTCTTATATGAAAGAGAAAGTGAAAGATTCCAATCAATATTACTATGTATTTATTGATGAAATTCAATTAGTGACCAAAATAATTAACCTGGCATTTACGAATGGAAAAATTATTGTTGCAAAGGAATTGATGATTTCTATTTACAGGTTTCTCATAATATCGACCTAGAAATAACAAAGAAAAGGGAACTGGCACCTTTTAAGTTAATTGGAGATGCGAATCGAAAATATCTCATCATCAACAAACCTATCTCACCAATGAAACTAGAAGGAGGGATTATTCTAGATGGGGTTGTTGATTTCATTCTAAATTTACATTAGTTTCTTATTCTACAAAAATATCTCGCTGTATCGAATCCTATTGCAAAAATTAAATGGCTGATTTTGAGTTTCGGAGAATAAATTTGCACTGAAATCGCTTCTATAGAGAATTTTTAAGAAGCACATGTTTATCGGTAAAAGAGTGATTACTTTTAAGAACGGAAAGAGCTAACCATTAGTGTTCGTACCGAGAAACCACTGCTCCGCCAAACATTAAAAAACGCTCCCAAGGAATGCTCCAAGGGAGCTTTTATTTTGAATGATAATTGGTTCTTATTGGGATAATCTAGGATAATAATTTTGCCAATGGTTAAGTTCAATTATTTCTTTATCGCTGAGTTGAGAATATTTTTCTGAATCTTGGATATATTTTTGCTTATTAATGTTCAAGAAACGTTTCTTTATATCGCCATAATACGGATCTAAATTTGTTAAAAATTTCAAAATAAAGTCATAGCCATATTCAGCGTATGTACCATATTTTTCAAAACATTTTAAGAAATCGTCAAAGATTGCAGGGTCAGCACTATCATCCCCGGTTAAAAAAGGATCTGCCTCAGAGAGGAAAAGACCAAATAAATCATCTTTATCTTTTTCCCACTCTTCATTTAAAGCAAGGTACATTAATTTCAAAACTTGGATTGGTTGATTAATCATTGTTTTTCCCCTTTTTTGTGATATTTAAAATTGTAGTTATTAACACCGCCGTTTTGGATGACTCCGTATCTTTCATAAACCCAGTACTCCTTGCCATTAACAACTTTCGAATAAATGTTGAAACCTCGCGGATCGGATCTGACAAAATTATTTTTATCATCCGAAATAGTTTCAAGTATTTTTCTATTTTCGGGGGTATCAATCATATGTCCTGCCCTATTTGCCATCGCTAATCGCAGGACCAGTCTCGGCGATATTGCCTTGTTCATTCAAGAAGAAACGGGAAAGGTTTCCAAATATATGAATACCCTCCTCGAATCGAAGGTCGTGGCCAAGAAAACAACGTTCAACGGAAACAAGAAAAACAATTACTATGTCATCGCTGATCCTTTGCTGCGATTTTGGTATAAGGTGGTCTACCCCAATCAAAGCCGAATCGTCACCAATCCCGATATGGTTTTTGAAGAAATCCAGCCCGATTTACATCAAGCGGTGCAACTTGGCTTTGAAGAGGTGTGTTTGCTCTATCTCAATAAGTTAAATCGGCTAGGTAAACTAGGCGTCGTTTATCCAGAAATACAAACATTCAAGGCGGATAAAACAAAATTAGGCCGCTCCGTAGAAATCGACGGGCTATCCGAAATCAAGGGGCATCTGCTGGTAGTAGAATGCAAATACAGGAAATCGAAATTCACGTTAGAGATGCTAAACCATCTGCAGGAAAGCGATTCCATTTTTAACTCGGAATTAATCCGCGACTACTACTTATTTTCCAAAGCGGGATTTTCCAAAGATATCCAAGAAAAGGAGAATATCCATCTCATCGATTTAAAAACGATGCTGTCTTAAGCAAAACAAAGCATTTAAATTATATACTCGAAAGTTAGTAACTTTTGGGTATACAAACTTACTTATCTTTTTTTATCACGCCGATGGGCTTTTTGGAGGCGATCGACGACGTTACCAAAAATGCGGGAATGGTGGAATTCATTCAGGCATACCAAGGCTTTTTAATCGACCATTATGATGTGCGCCTTCTCATGAGCGGTTTAGCCAAAAATGTATCGAAATTAGAATCCGACCGCTCGTTAACATTCTTATTTAGAGCTCCAAAAATTCAATTGCCGCCCCTTTTTTTAAAGGCCATTGCCCTTTCCTATCAGGAAACTTTCCATGTAAAGGAAGACGAAAGTATCAAACTAGCCAAAGCAACAAAAGGTTATGCTATGGCCTATCAAATTCTTGGCGATATTTTATTCCGGACCAAAAAGGTATCTTTAACCCAAAAAGTGCTCCAAGAATATGATTTCAATCTAGGCCAATGGAGTTATGAAATCATTTGGTCTGAATTAACGGAAAAGGAAAAAGAAATTCTTTCCTTAATTGCCGACGGAATCTGCACGAACAAGGATTTGCAGGACCATCTAAATGTCAATAAGGGATGCCTATCCATATACAAGAAAAAACTGTCCCAAGAAGGTCTTTTAAATACTTCTATTCGTGGAAAATCCGAATTAGCTCTCCCAAGATTTGACCAATTCATCCAAATGAAGAAAGAACGGGAAGACGAATAAATCGGTACGACGTAATTAAATAGATGTCGTTATTTCATCTCGCTTTTTGCGGTTCATACCCTCGGTTCATCGCCTTTCACATTACAGTCCATTTCGTGAATGTTCTTTTGGAGGAGAGTCTGATTTTTTGCGTTGTAAAAAGGGTTGTAGCCGATATCAAACGGAATTTTGTTGTCACGTAACGTCGCTTTAATGAACATGTTAATAGCCGTGGAAGCGTTCATTCCAACAGATTTGCAAAATTCGTCAAATGCTTTTTTATCCGAGTCGTCGATTCTTGCGGTGATAATGGCAGACATCATTAATTCCTCCAAATAAATTGGAGCAATTGTCTTTCACTATGGAAGTCTTGTATTACAAACAAGGGACAATAGTTATCTCCAATATGAAATATTGATTATTGCATCACGATGGATATCACCTATAGTTCATAATCATTGTCATCAACTCGTTTGGTTGCTGCCCCCGTTACGTTGCTCAGCAAGAAATACCCAAAGGCCTGGTTGCCTACAATTCCCAAGACCTGCGCTTATAGGTGGGCCATTATCACGGGGTTGCTACTTTGATAAGCCACCAGCGTCCTTCCATCATGAAAAGCCAAGGGCATAATCCGTCCTTGGCTTTTTGCTCAGCTTGTCTTTATTCCAAATAAAGGTTGTCGAGAGGGATGAAGGAAACATCGTTTCTAGACAAGGCTGGGAAGGAAGACTTAGAAAAGAAGACATATCGATAACAGGATAAGCCCGTAAGGCAAACCTGCTCGATTTCTTTTTCTATCATATCTTCGGTAAGAGGGCTGTTTCTAAATTTTGCTTCGTAGAAAACGTACCCATTTGGATCTTCTGTCACGACATCAAATTCCCCATTTCGATGTCTTTTAGGGTCGTCGTAATAATATTTGCCGATTTTTTCAAACATCGGTTCGATATGCCCTTTTCGATTCTCGCGGATCAAATATTGTTTGCAAATGGCTTCGAATTGATGAGGGACATATTGCTGTTCAAAGTCCTTTTCGACGTATCGTTCATAGAATACAAGGGGATCCATGACGTTTCTTTGAGAGGCATACTTAAAAATATAACGATAATAGAAAAGGGATAAATTATCGGAAATAAAATACCCGATTTTCTTTTTATTCTCGCCATCGTTAATGGGTCCAACCTTGCTCACCACGCCCATCTTGATCAATTTGTCTAAGACGTCGACAAGGGTAGGACCACTGGAAACGTGGGACTGTGATAAAATATCTGAAAATTTCGAATATCCGTGCGCTAATGCCTCAAAAGTCTCATTCGCATTACCAATTTTCCCCATTTCAGCATTGAGATACATCTCCACTTCGTTTTCGAGCCTCGCTCCTGGAGCAGCAATTAAATCCAAGATATTTTCTTTCACGCTTTTAGCATCGTCGATTAAGCGATTGTAATAAGGAATTCCGCCAAAAACCGAATAGATCTTTACTTTATCAGAAGGGGAGAAACGAGGATAAAACAAACTAGATTCGTAATAATCCATGGGAGCGAGATTCATCGATAAATCCACACGGCCATAAAGGGGATTGGAATGTTCCGTTAACGAACGCATGGTCTCTACGTAAGAGCCAAGCAAAACAAGAGAGAGGTTCGCTTCTTCTTTATAGCCGTCAATTAAGGATTGAAGGATACTGTCCATTCCGGGAATGGATTCGCGCAAATAAGGATATTCATCCAAAACCAAAATAATTTTTTCCTTTTTAGAAGTCTCAAAGAAAAATTTTAAAACGGACTCTATGTCCTCAAAGCCCAATTTAGGAAACCCAAGCGCCGTAGAAACAATTTCCGTCAAACCGTTTACGTTATTTTTTTCCGCGACTTGTTTGCATTCGTAATAGATTTTCGTCCCAGGGACTTCATTCAAGGCTTGTTTAATCAATTCGCTTTTGCCAACCCGGCGGCGACCATAAATCAAGGAAAAGTTCGTTCCGTTTGACGAAATAACACGTTCGATTTTCTTTAATTCCTGTTCTCGTCCAATGAATTTCATTTTATTCGGTTTCCTCCGACTCGGTTTTTTCCGAATAAAAATATAGCATAGTTTCAGCATCCTTAAAATAGCAAAAAACGTCCGTTCCCATCCCCTTTAAAAATGAACAACAAATTCAGCATGAATAGAAAAATGACGAAGAAACGATTGAAAGTCCTATGTTTTAGACCATATGTATACCGTCAAAAGCCTTTGAGACAAAAGTACGTATTTTGTACAACTTTAAATTTTCTTATTCTATTCCTCGTAGAAACGGCTACAATCAAAATACGTTTTTCATGAAAGGAAATTTCAATCATGGCAAAGAAAAACTCTAAGTCTACCAAGAAACTAACGGGCATTGGCGCGTTCTTGACGTTAGTTCTATCCCTCGCAGCCCTCTGCCTCGGACTCTTCCTAACGAACGTCAACCAAACCACTTGGGCCGCCAATAACGCGGTCGGCACCAGCGGAATCATGGGAGCAATCCTTGGATTCGGATTCTCCAAAACCGTTCCTTCTGGCGGCGATGTCCCAGAATGGGCGACTTTCCCCGGCGTGAAGCCTTCTACTGTCGATGGTAACATGGTTTATACCGCTCCTTCGCACACGGGCGTGATGATTCTTTTCATCCTCATGGCGGCCGCCCTCATCCTCACGATCCTTGCTCTTCTTTTTAAAAAGGGCAAATTTGGCGCGCTTCTTCTCGTCCTCGCCGGACTTTGCCTCATCGCTTCTGGCATCATGGCCTTCTTCCCCATGCAGATGTGCGGTTTTGAATCCAAGCTTACCAGCAGCTTTAAAACCGGTGTCGAATACACGCTTGGCATTGGCTCGATCCTCGGCGGATGCTTCGGCTGCGTTGGCGGAGTTCTTGGAACTGGCGTTGGCGCCGTTGCCCTCCTTAAATAAGGATTTCGATTCTCCTTTCAAAAGTCACCTTCGGGTGGCTTTTTTCTATCAAAAAAAGCTGCCAAGAAGGCAGCAAATGGTTGTTGGTTTATTAGGCCCCAAGAATCAAATCGGCGGTCGCGCGATTGGTCGCGAAGGGGATATCGTAAACCGCGGCGATGCGCATCAAGGCTTTGACGTCCGGATCATGCGGCTGGGAGCAAAGCGGATCCCAAAAGAAGACGACGATATCAATTTTGCGGGTCGCGATTTCCGCGCCAATTTCTAGGTCTCCTCCATAAGGGCCGCCAAGGAAGGCTTCGACTTTTAAGCCCGTGGCTTGTTCGACGAGTTCGGCGGTTCTTCCCGTTCCGCAAAGGGTATAATTTTTCAACGATTCCACGTTCTTCATCGCCCAGGCCACAATGTCAGCCTTTTTATTATCATGGGCAATCAATGCTAATTTCTTCATGTGTTCTTTCCTTTCACTTCATTGTAAACCAAATAAAAAAGGGCTCGTAGCCTTTTTGCTGCTAAAGCCCTTTCTTTGGATTATTCTGCTTTTTTCTTATGGAATTTATTCCTGATGCGGGTTAATAACGCTTCATGCTTTTCTTTCGTTTTCGCCGAATTCAAGAAGGCAAACCCAATGGAATTGGGCCCCGAATGGCAAGCATTCGTGGAATTGGTCTTCGTCACGTAGACTTTTTCAAATCCGGCGTCTTTCAAGGCTTGGACCGCATCATCAACCATCCTGTCTTTTTCGCTGGTATAACCCACCAAAACGACGGATTTATCGATTTCGGGGAAGCAAGCAAGCGTTTCATCCACGTATTTCTTTCCAAGTTTTTTCATCGGCCCACGGAATTTCTTGAGGACCTGCAAAGTGCCATCTTTGCAGATGAGAACCGGGTGGATCTTTAATAGATTTGCTCCGAAGCTCAAGAGTTTCGAACATCTTCCTCCGCGAGCCATGAATGACAAATCGTCAATGAGTAATTGAGCAACAACGTGCTGGCGGTATTCATCTAACGCCGCTTTAATCACTTGCGGATCGCTTTCTCCAGCATCTGCCATTTCTTTGGCTTTGAATGCAAGCAAGGCAATGCCAAGGGAAAAGGATTCGGAATCATAGACGGTGACTCCGCCTACTTCTTGTGCAGCAATGGAAGCATTTTGGACGCCAGAGCTTAATTTAGAAGAAATCGAAACATAGAATAATTGATCGGCGTCTTCTTTTTGTTTTTGGAAGAATTCGACGGCTTCTCCAACGTTAACCGCACTGGTTTGAGCAATTTGCTTATGGGTATCGTTATACGCGTAAAGCTCTTCATTCTCGAAGGTCGTATCTTTTTTGCTGGTTTCCCCGAATTGAATAGAAAAAGGGACGCAGGGGATGCCAAGTTCTTTTTGAGCAGCAGGCGACAAATCCATGGATGTATCGCCAACGATTTTGATTTTCATAACCAAACCTCCTAGTATGCCATACGAGATGGCGCCCCCTATTAAACTCCTTTCTATGGGAAATGCAAACTTTATGCGTATACACGAAATAATAAGGAACAAAAAGCGGCGGATAAACCGCCGCCAGAAGGAAGATGAATTCTTCTTATTTTGCTTCCAGTTGTTCGGTTGAAGTGACTTCAACTTCCTTAACCACCGGTTCTTCTTCGCTAGTCACAGCAAGACGCTGAGCACGGCGCAAGGCACGTTCGGAATCGCGATCGCCGCTACGGGCGAACATCGTTAACGCGGTGCAACCGATCAACGTGCCAGCAGCGAGAAGGATGATTCCCCAATAACGGTAGCCCATGTGGGACCAATTAGATAACCACGCAGCCTCGGAAATCAAAACCCAGTTATCACTGGATTTTACAGGAAGATGGTCTCCCACAATGCCGATGACAATGAAAGCCAAACCAACCACTGCAAGGAAAGAGGCAAAGACGTACCAAGCGATTTCTTTGCGCGGAAGGGATGTTTTTTTCTTCTTATCGTTCATGATGGGGATCCTTTGTTACAAAAGTGGGAATGAATTAGGCAGCCTTTTTGGCTTCGTCCTGCTTCACTTGGTTGATGAGGTCATTGACCATTTCGGGGTAGATGGCGTTCATCGCGGCTTCGGCGTCGCGGACATAGAGGTTGATGGTTTCGAGGACTTCGCGTTGAACATCCGGGAAACGCTTGCCAACCGGCAAATCACGACGGCCGATGCAGTTTTCAACAAGGGCATTGATCTTATCTTCCATCGCTTTGTAGACGAGGTCGGTTTCAATGGCGGTGCCACGGACTTGGTTGATGAAGCCAATGACTTTGGAGATGTCTTGTCCGATGAAGTTGGAAGCCGGGGTGTTGGCGCCTTTGGCTTCGTTACGGGCGATGTTGTAATCGGAGAAGAGCTTGTTGAGCTCGTTGACGAGGGTCAAATAGGCAACCGCGCGATACATCGCGTCTTCGGCGTGCCAAAGTTTGGTCGCTTCCTCCATGGAAAGGGCAGCCTTTTGCTCTTCGGGGGCCGCGTTTTGCTTATTAACGCCATCTTGGATGACGCCACGGATCATCGAGGTGATGTTGTCGTGAATCGGGAGAACTTTTTCGAATATAGCAAGGTGTTGGGCGTGATCCACAACGAGCTTGTCGCCGCTGATTTTGAGGATCGTAGATTTCTCGCCATAGACATCGTTATAGAGGCTTTCGATCATTTCCTCCATCTTCTTGCCATTGTCGCCAGAGTGGTCGAGGATGGCTTTGAGCGGGGTGTTTTGTTTGATCTCTTGGAGGATCGTGTTCTTTTTGCTCTCAAAAAGCTTCACATCATAGGTTTGTTTTTGGAGGCAGTACTCCAAGGTGTCGCGGACCGCAACGTTGTAATGAACGAGGGTGACGACGGTTTCGGTGTTTTGATTCATCTTTTTCTTCTTTCTCGGGGGCCTTATCTATCCGCCGATGGGTACAGGTAGGCCTCTAAATCAGCAACAGAGGAGACAACGTGCTTGGCTTTTTGCTTGACCAAGCGATGGCTGTGGGCCATGCAGTAGCTATTTTCGTAAAAAGCCTCGAACATGGGCGCGTCGTTCCCGGAATCGCCGATAACTGATACATTTTCCTTCGGAATGCCGAGATAGTCAAGGTAAAAGGACAGTCCACTGCTTTTATCGCACCCCTTAGGGGTGACTTCAATGAACTGATTGAGCCAGGCAAATTCGAAGTCGGGGTATTCTTTGGTGAAGAGATTCGTGAGGTGATAAGCCAAACGCTGCTTCGTCTTGGTTAGGCCGATGCAGGCCATGAGTTTATAGGTACGGCCTTTCTCGATTTCGCCATAGAAAACCTGATCGTCTTTCACACGGCTTTCGCGATAGGTTCCTTGATAAAGCTGATAAATGACGTAGAAAAAGTTGGCCAATCCGTGGTTGTGGCTGCGACGTTGAATAATCCCGTAATCCTTCGAGGAAGTCATTAGAAGGCTCGGTTCATAATCGCTTTCCAGCTCTTTTAGGAAACGACGAAAAGGCTCTGCCTCGAAATACTCTTCTTTGACGATTTGATCGCCGATTTGCACGAACGTGCCATCTCCTCCGACGATGTCGAAAGGAATGTCGGGGAACTTCTTTTTCATGCGATCCATGAATTCATGGCCACGGCTGGTGACCAAAACCAAACGATTGCCGTCTTGAATCCATTTTTTCAAAAAACGGCGATTTTTTCGCGGAATCATTTGGATTTGGCTTTTGGGGAAGAATAACGTCCCATCCAAATCGGTTGCTAGAACTTTACCTGCCATAGGCAGGATTATAACCAACTATGGGGTCAAGCCAAAATAAAAAACGTAAAACTCGCTTGAAAAAGAAAAAGGGCTGGCAAATTCCAGCCCTTACGCTCCAAGCATCTAATTATGCTAAGCGATTTTCCGCTTCGATAACGCCGTATCCTCCATCAACACGGGCATAGACGACCGAGATTTCGTCGTCTTCTTCATCGAGATACATGAAGAAGCTATGTCCTAGCGCCTCCATGCGAGTGATGGCTTCATCAATGGTCATCGGTTCCAAACGAATGGATTTTGTACGGACGACTTCGTCGGGATCTTCTTTTTCGTAGTCTCTGATGTTTTCTAAAGCAAGGGCGCGACCGAGAGAATCGGTTTCTTTCTTCCGTTCGATGCGAGTTTTGAGTTTGCGCATCTGGCCTTCGAGTTTGTCGACGGCAAGATCGACGGCGGCATAGAGATCGGCGTTTTTAACTTCAGCACGGAAATCCATTTCCTTGGTGAAGATGGTGATTTCGACTTTGGCTCCGACCGTATAGCTACGGACGACGGCACGGCATAAGACATTGTCATCAATGACGAAGTACTTGTCCATGCGGGCCAACTTCTTTTCGATGTCCGCGCGGATAGAATCGGTGACTTCGATGTTTTTACCGATAATTTGGTATTTCATTATTTTCCTCCTTTATAGGATCAACCTTATTTTACCTTGTATTTTTTTGTCCGTAAGGGTTGACAAAAATGTGTTTTGTAAGCGGTTACATCCATTTGGATTTACTCATAAGAAAACAAAGAAAAAAGTGGCCCATAACAAGCCACTTTTTTGGAAACTAACGCTCTTATTTATGATTTTTGAAAAATTTTGTCAGTTCGTCCACTTTGTCCAGCTTTTCCCAGGGTACATCGATGTCGGGACGGCCAAAGCAACCGTAATTGCAAGTGTCTGCATAGGAGAAAGAGGGGGTCGTCAAATGGAAGGCGGAAATGATCGCGCCGGGACGGGCGTCGAAGAAACGATGTACGGCTTCAAGAATCACTTCATCCGAAACGTGCTTGGTTCCGAATGTCGTGACCCCAATGGAAACGGGTTCGGCCACGCCAATCGCGTAGGAAAGTTGAATCTCCAAACGGTCCGCAGCCCCTGCAGCCACGAGGTTCTTCGCCATATAACGGGCGTAATAGGAGGCGGAACGGTCGACTTTGGAAGGGTCTTTGCCCGAAAATGCACCGCCACCGTGGCGGGAAGAGCCGCCATAGGTATCGACGATTAGTTTTCTTCCGGTTAAGCCGGTATCTCCAGCAGGTCCGCCAATCACGAAGCGACCCGTGGGGTTAATCAAAACACGGAAATCGCTATTGAGGCCGAAGCTTTTGGCCACGGGAAGCATGATGTTTTCGTAAACGAATTTCTTGAATTCATCCATATCCGCTTCCGGATCATGCTGAATAGACATGAGCATCGTGTCGATGCGAAGGTGATTGGGGTCCGTATAATCGAGCGATACTTGGCTCTTCATATCCGGACGGGCGTGGGGGAATTCCCCTTTCTTACGAAGAGCAGTCGCCGTGCGAACCAGTTTATGGGCAATGGAAATGGGCAGAGGCATGTATCCGTCGGATTCGTTGGTCGCGTAGCCAAACATAATTCCCTGGTCTCCGGCGCCCTGTTCCAAAATGTTTCCGCGGTCCACGCCTTGCTCAATGTCGCGAGATTGCCCCTTCACACGATTTTCAATGACGCAGGTATCACATCCGATACCGAGTTCTGGCTTGGTGTAGCCGATTTCGCGAAGGGTGTCGCGGACGATTTTTTCGCAGTTGACGTCCTTCCAGCGAGCACAGGTGATTTCTCCGCCGATTAAGACAAATTCCGTGGTGGCGAAGACTTCACAAGCAACGTGGGATTTGGGATCAAGCCGTAAGCATTCGTCCAAAATGGAGTCAGCGATGCGATCGCAGACTTTATCGGGGTGTCCTTCGGAAACGGACTCGCTGCTAAAAAGTACTTTCTCTTTCATTCTTTTTTCCTTCTTCACCCGATAAAAAGGCCTCCCACAAGGTGTAAGGCTCCATTTTTAGGCGCTTCTTCTCTCCGCGGCATCGTTCCTCTTTGTGGGAAGAGGCTATAGCGAGCACTTACCCCTATTGGGGAGTTGCTAGCGCCCTGGTTACGCTACTTTTGGCGCTTCTTGATGCCCGGCTTTTCGTCGGTAGGCAAACTATAAGCAGTTGGGGGGAAGACTTCAAGGAATATCCTCTATCCTTTGCGAACAAAACTTCCATTTTTGCCGAAAGCATTTTGCCTATATAATGTTTCAAAGGTTCCAAAAGCCGAGGAGGTTCATCATGGGAGCAGGTAAAAACATTTTATGGTTCAGCATTGGGTTCGTCTCTGCCGCAGCCGTTGCAGCCGGAGGAGTGGCGATTGCCGTTTGCGCGATCCCTTCTTCTGCCTATTTGAAAGATAACGTGGCGGGAGAAGCGGCAAGTGCTTCTTTACTCCAACTTATCATGAACGCCGGGAATTACACCGTCGATGAATTCCCGATTATCGAAAAGGCCTTAAACGAAGCAATCACCAATTATCAGCTCGACCAATATGTCAGCGTCGATTACGAACAGCTTCGCGGCATCAAATTCGGGGAATTCGATTTCAATTCCCTCTTCGGCACGGCGATCAAAATCACCGCGAGCATCAATTCGTTGGACCTCAATAGCGAGCTCGGTGCCTTTGCGAACCTCCACATCATGACGAATTGGGATGCCGTCCCTGCATCAGAAGTCCCTTCCGGCAACGCGGATAACCCTTATCTATATTATTATTCGGATAACGGCAAATACGTCCGTGCCTATCAGGACGACGGAACCCCCGTTTCCTCTTATTCGTCCCAGTCTCTTTATTATCCTGCCCTTGCTTCCATCCCCTTGCTAGACATCGGGCAAGTTTTTGAGGTGCGTTTAGGACAGCAAGAAGCCGCGGAAGCTTTACGCTGCTTCGGCATGCCTGGTGATTCCCCCTTATTTAAAATCGTGAAGGATTCCACCTTCAATGATTTAGAAAATCTCGACATCAATAACCTTTATTTAAATGACCTCCTCCCTTATTCGGAACAGCCAAGCCTTTACGACACAATCCTTCCCATTCTTAATGACGGCAAACCCACAGATCAACAACTCACTTACGATAAGGTTCGCTTAAGTGACCTTGAAACGATCAACATGGATAACATTCATCTCTCGACCGTTGTTTCCGGCTTAGATGCGGATACGCAGGAACTCCTTGCGGAGGGATGTGGGGTCGCTTCTTTTGATGACATCACGGTTAAAACCATCTCCTCTTTCTCTTTAGACCGCGTCCACTTGTCTCGTGCAATGAAAAACCCTGACCCCAAACTCCAATCCATTTTGATGGATATCACGGGGGCGACGGATTGGAACGCCATCACTTTGGCCAGCCTCCAAGGAAGCATGGACATCAACGCGATTAAACTTTCTAATGTTTTGGATTCTTCCAGCGAACTCTTCGGCATCCTCGAAGATGGATTAGGCAAAACGGGCGATTCCATTTCCCTTGGTGACCTCTCGACTTTCGACGCGAAGCAAATTCACTTAACAAAAGTGATTCCTGAGGCTGGAAACGAAAAACTCTACAACGTCCTCAAGGATATGTGCAAAAAGGATCCTGATCAGATTCGCATCACCGACTTAAATAGCATCGACACGGATCAAATCCGCCTTCAAACGGTCATGAATTACGATGGAACCAAAACGGGTAACCCCGTCTTGGATACCTTGTTAGACAAGAACCCAACCGTTGGGGAAATCAAAGACACCTTTGCCAATATGACGGTGCATGAAACCTTCTGCGAGAACGTCTTTACCACAGATAAAGCCAACACCGTAAACGTGGACGACACCTATGATTACAACGAGGCCAATAAGTCCTACACCTATAACACCTCCAAAACCGGCAAATACTACATTTCCAAAACCGCGGGAATCTGGCTTGTTCTTGGCTATGACGTCACAACAAACCCCACCACAGGAGCCGGACTATCCTATGTTCCCTCCAAATTGACCGTTTCCAAATTAACGGATGCCACCGGCGAGGCGGCCATCAAAAAATCCGTGATGGGAACCCCCATCTACCAATTGATCGCTTCCGGCATGATCGATGGAGGCGGCCTCAACGATAAATTGAAGCCCCTTACCGTTCAACAGGTCATTAAACTCGCGAACGATTACGCGGCTCTTCTCCCCCTTTGATTGTTAAGCATATAGAAAAAGGCGGTTCCTTCGGGGGAATCGCCTTTTTTGGCAGATCCTTATTCCTTGTCTTTTAGGATTTCCTCAATCGCATGGCTTAATTGATCGGGGCAGGAGGTTTCTCCGGTTCTAGACCCGGGGCAACGGATGCCTCTTAAGCGGTTTTTCGCTTCTTCGAGGTCCATTCCAACAAGCAACGCGCCGAGGCCCTGGCTATTGCCGGGGCATCCACGCACAGAGACGTAACGGATGATTTTGTGCGTTTCGTCATCATAGACGATGCGCATTTCCTGAGAACAAACGGAAGAGGGCTTATAAATGAAAGTCTTCTCCATACCTTATTTACCGCAGCAGCAATGGCCTTCTTCGTGGCCGTGTTCGCCACAGCAGCAATGGCCCTCTTCATGTTCGCAATCACAGGATTGCAAATGGATGAGCTCGCCATAGACTTCGCCCGAACCGCAGCAAGCATTGGATTCATCGGTATCGATGTGCATGGCAAGTGCGTATTTGGGGGAAACACGGATAACGGTGTCGCCAAAAATCGTCGCGCGTCCTTTCCCCGTATCAACCAAAACAGCAACGATTTCACCGTTTTGAACGCCGAAGTTCGCGGCATCTTCCGGAGTCATATGGATATGACGCTTGGCAACGATGACGCCTTCTTCGAGATCCACTTCTCCCGCGGGCCCACGAAGGGTGCATTTTCCGGATCCTTTGATGTCGCCGGATTCACGGACAGGGGCAGTTAAGCCGAGATTACGAGCATCGGTGAAGGACACTTCGACTTGGTTATGATCACGAACCGGTCCAAGAATCGAGAATTTAGCACTCGGACGGGGAAGTTTGCCCTCCGGATCTTTCTTGGGGTTGTTGTAGCCGAGAACTTCGACTTTGTCCGTCGAGGCGAATTGACCCGGCTGAGAAAGCATTTTGCGGACTTCGAGTTGGTGTCCCTTTCCGAAGAGGACTTCCAACGTTTCCTGGGTCACGTGCACGTGGCGCGCCGAGGTTTCGACTAAGATTTTTTCTGGCATAAATAAAATAATCTCCTTGTGACGAAAGAATTATAGCACCCTCGCTTCGCGAAGGGGCAAAAAGGCTCAGGACTTTTTCGCTTTTTGAACGAAGTCCCATTGCGTTTTAAAAAATCAGGCAATTCCTAAAAAGGTTTCGTGGAATAAAAGCAAAGTTTGAAAGACGCGTAGACGGGAAGTTGCATAGCGGTCTCCAAGGTTTAAGCTTCGACAACGGACCCTAAAATTCAAGGTCTAGCATTTTCTACAAAATTGAGATACGAAAAAACTAACTCAAACCCGAAAAAATGGCTATCCTTAAGGGCAACGAAAGGAGGCAATGAGCCATGGAAGAAACCAAACCCCACGAACCCAACGAAAAAATCGAAAGCGTTGGAGAAAATCTTGAGGCATCTCCTTCGCCTCTTCCTCCTAATCCCGAAGACGACGATGATGAAATCGACGTGGAGAAAACCTCGGAAGAGGAACTTCGCCATCTTATCGATACCAAAAACCGTCAAGGCCTTTTAACCGTCTTTGATCATGTTCCGACCATCGATATCTCCGACGCGGCAAACGGATTAACCCCCGAAGAATTGATTTATATTTTCCGCAACATCGAATCCGCCTATACCGCGGAATTCTTTGATGACCTCGCCCCCGATACCAAACAAGAAATCATCACCGCGATGACCAATCGCGACCTGGTTCAGATCATCAATACCCAAAGCGCCGACGACGTGGCCGATACGATTGGAGACTTGCCAGCGAATCTCGCCAACAAAGTCTTGCAGGCCGCCGACAAAGACATGAGGGCGGACATCAACCAATTGCTCCGGTATCGCGAAAACACCGCTGGGTCGATCATGACCACGGAATATATCGAGTTGCTCGATTCCACAACCGTCCAGCAAGCGATATCCTTCATCCGTCAAAAAGGAAAAGACGCGGAAACCATTTATACCATCTTCGTCCGGAACCCCCAACGTAAATTCGTCGGCACCGTCGATTTGGACGATTTGATTTTTGCCAAACCCGAACAGCCGCTCAGCGACATCATGAACGAAGACGTCGTGAGCGTCTCCACCAACACCGACCAGGAAGAAGTCGGCGTAATGTTCTCCCGTTACGACTTAAACGCCTTGGCCGTTTTAAATGGCGATGACTGCCTCGTCGGTGTCATCACCATCGACGACGCGGTCGACGTCATCAACGAAGAGTCCAACGAAGATATGGCGCGTATGACCAACATGGAGCCTAGCGAAGAGCCCTATCTCCAAATGTCAGTTTGGACCAATGCAAAGCACTGTATCCCCTGGATTATTGCTTTGTTGATTTTAGGAACCTTCACCACGTTGGTACTCAATCGCTTGGAAGCCCAAATGATTTTCACGAGCCTTCCCATTCTCATTTCCTTCGTTCCCACCTTAATGGATACCGGCGGAAACGCTGGCAACCAAACCACGGGTCTAATGATTCGCGGCCTTGCCACGCGTGAATTCAGTGCCAAAGACGTTGGAAAAGTCTTATGGCGCGAATTTCGTTGCGCTTTGATTGTTGCCGCTTTCGTCGCCGTCTTTAGCTTCCTTTGGATCACCATCGAGCAATATACGGGCATCGTCAACCTCGGGAAGGTGGGCGATCCTAACGGCCACCATTATGACTTCAATGGCGTGAGCATCTGGAATGGCAGCGCGTTTGCCCCCGATATTGCTGGACCCTTTGCCGTCCACGCCTTGACCTTTGCTTCTCTTGTTAGCGTCACCATGTTCTTCGCCGTTTCCTTCTCCAAAGTAGTTGGCGTCAGCCTTTGCATGTTGGCTGCGGCCATCAAAAAAGATCCTGCGCTTCTTGCTTCGCCTTTGCTAACGACCGTCATGGACGTCTGCACGTTGCTGATTTATTTCGGCGCCGCATGCGCTTTCTTCCCGCAATTTGCTTGATTCTATGAGCAATGGGTTTTCTAAAAACCCTCGATTTCAGCAGCAATTTCCCTAATTTATCAACTTCCCTCTTGCAACGTCTCACCACGCATCGATATAATAAGCGTCGCTGCGGGAGTGGCGAAACTGGTAGACGCATACGTTTGAGGGGCGTATGGGGCAACCCGTGTGAGTTCAAATCTCATCCCCCGCACCACTTAACAAACAAAACTTGAGGCTCAAAAGACCTCAAGTTTTTTTGTTTCAGCAGGGAAGCGATGAATCACTCTTTTAACCTAAAGCACGGGGAAAAAGTCAGGTCGTCGACGGAAGAGGGCTCCTTCCTTACCATATACAGGACGTTGCTACCGATTTCGTAGCAAAGATAACCGACGTCGTCATAACGGGGGTGACATTCTATTTGAACAACGTGATAGGTCACGCTTTGTTTCACGTTCCAATCCCCGACCCACGATTTGGTTAGGGATCGAAAATAAGACCACTTACCGCTCACTTTTTTGTCCACTGCCTCTTCGTATTTGCTGGGAGTTTGGACGGCGTCTTTATGGTAAAAGAGTTCGTAGGAATCTTTGTAAACGGATAGCTCATAGGAGCAATGGGGGGTATAGGTGGTGTCGACGCAAGACCATTTCGTATCGATGATATGTTTTTTGGCCTTGTACTCCTCAAGCGAGCAGCCTCCTAAACAAATCGGCAATAGCAATACTAATTTCTTTTTCATGGTAATGGGCCAAATGACGGGGGCATTTGGAATGAATCCAGCCAAACCTCCCACCTATCTGAAAACATGCTTTCACCCTCGGCACAACGTTTCCCTCTGCCCTCCCCTTTTACAAGGGCAATTCCAAACTTCTTCTCCCATATAGGAGCTTACGGTTTAAAGTGGGTTTTTGCCTCCGGATTTGTCTTAAAAATCAAATTCGAAACATGTCATCCAAGATGATTAAATGCAAATTGTCTTGCTTTGCCTTTAATAAAGAATCATCAAAATGCAGTAGTCAGCCCTCTAAATAATTAAGATAATAAGGCGATTTCTTCTTATATACTCATGAGTATAATACTCGCGAGTATATAACGTCTTACCTTCAATAGAAGAAAAAAAGAAAACCGCCCAACAGGGCGGCATTCCTATTCCTCTAATCGTTTAATTAGTCGTTATAAGCGTAGTCGTAAGGGTAAACTGGATCGTCTTCAACCTTCGAATCATCCTCTTCGGCATCGATGGGGCAAAGGCGGAACCCATTCTTCGCGAGGCTTTCCAGTTTTTCGGTGAATTGTTCTTCGTTCAACATTTTCTTTTCCTCCAAATTCCTTTTTTTACTTGCGCCTGTCTTTCTTCAGGCAGCTAAGTTATACCCTTAGAAAATGGAGGTGCAATAGGGGTGGAATTTGAAAGCGTTTTCGATAGCGCTTTCAGTAAACGCTTTCATAAATAAGGCCCATAAACAGTCATCTTTTTTGACTAAAAAACAAGGATAAAAATATTTACTTTCATTCTTTACATTCTATTTTCAAATATCGTTTATCCCTTCGAGAATCTTCCTATTTATGGTATATTTGGCTCGTTATGGCTTTACTGGAACTTCGTGACGTTACCTTCAATTATTCGGACAAGGAACTCTATAAAGGAGTGAATCTAAAACTAAACCCCGGGGAACATGGAGTCCTCGTGGGGGTCAATGGATCGGGGAAATCGACCCTATTATCTTTGATCGTCGGGGATTTACGTCCGGACAAAGGAACAATTTCTTGGGAACCACACGTCACTTATTCCTACCTGGACCAGCAATTAAAAGTCCATCAAGACATGCCGGTATCTAGTTATCTCTATGGGGTCTACAAGGATTTATTCGACAAAGAAAAACGGATGGAGCAGCTCTATGCGGATGCCGCAAGCGGAGAAGGCGATTACGAAAAATTGCTAGATAAAGCCACGCGACTAGGCGATGAGCTTAATGCATCGGGGTTTTATAGCCTTCAAGAGAAAGTAGGAAGACTGACCGACGGGCTTGGTTTTGATCCATCGGATTTGGAAAAGCCTCTTCATCTTCTTTCTTCGGGTCAAAGGGAAAAAGCGTATTTAGCCAAGATGCTACTTGAAGAAAAAGACGTACTTTTAATGGACGAGCCCACGAACTTCTTAGACCAAATCCAAGTGGCTTGGCTCGCCTCCTATTTGATTCATTATCCCAACGCCTTCTTGGTCGTTAGCCACGACGAGGCCTTCTTAAAGCAAATCGCTGGGGTGACCTTCTGCCTCGAAAATCAAACCATCACCCGTTATAAAGGGACGTTTGAACAATATCAGGTTCAGCACGAACTCGACAAAGAGCAATACGCGAAAAATTACGCGGCCCAGCAACGTTATATCAAGAAGGAAGAAGACTTTATTGCCAAGCACATCGTTCGAGCCACAAGCGCCAAGGCCGCAAAAAGCCACCGAGCCCGTTTAGCCCACCTCGATGTCATGGAAGCCCCGGGAAAAGAAGAGGGGCATGTGCATTTTAATTTCCCTTTCACCCATGATGTGGGAGAAAAACCTTTGCGCGTAGAAGACCTTTCGATTGGCTATGGAACCCCCTTATTAGAAGGAATATCCTTCCTGCTCAAAAAAGGAGAAAAGATTGCGATCCTTGGACAAAATGGCGTTGGCAAAACTACATTTATCAAAACAATTTTAGGTGAGATTCCTTCTCTAGGAGGAACCTATACCTGGTTAGAAGGAACCACGATCAATTATTACGGTCAGGATGAGCGGATCAATCTGAATTTATCCCCCTTTGATTACATCCACGAAGCCTACCCCTCCCTCACGAATACCCAAATCCGTACCTGTTTAGGGGCCACAGGGGTAAGAAAAGAATTGGCGTTACGCCCAATGAACGAATTAAGCGGGGGCGAAGTCACGAAAGCCCGGTTTGCCTTAATGACGTTAAAAAAGAGCAATTTCTTGGTCCTCGACGAACCCACTAACCATTTGGACCAAAAAGCCAAAGACGCCTTGTTCGACGCGATTGAGCGTTTCCCGGGCGGGGTCATCATCGTCAGCCACGAGAAAGACTTCTACGATGGCTTAGTGGATTACGAAATGATGTTTTGATTTATAAAGTTTGGCGTTTCCGGATACCAAATAGAGCGTTAATCCAACCGGCAGCAGGGACGGAGCACCAATAATTCAGCGCGACGACGTCCATGTTATAGCCGGCGATGCCTCGGCGAATGGAACGTTCGTTTTCTTCGACGGAAGCATAGATTTCTGGATACGACGAACCTTGAATCGATTCGTGATGGTTTTGGGCGATATAAGCCAAACGGGATTGCGCGGATTTTAATAATCCAATCGCATTGAGAAGGGAATTCTTCTTCAAGGATTCCAAATCCAAATTATCCATTTTGGTGATGAGTTCGATGTCTTCTTTCGAGAATACGATGCTTTTTTCTTTGAATAAATTCACGATTTGACGAAGCAAGCGTTGTTTTTCGCTTAAAACGACGGCAAGCGTCACCACGCGATAACGAAGGCGGCGATGGAATTGGATGCCGTGAGAAATAACAAACGAAAGCAAAATGATGTAGCCAAATAAGGCGATCATCACAATGAGAAGAACGACTTGCCAGGCTTTCATGGGGTCTATTATAACGCGACTAAGCCTGAAAAAGGCGCAAATTTGACCCTCGCCCGCCCGCTCGCGTATAATGGGCCTAGAAACCCTAGAAAGGAGCTTCTTTTATGTCCTGCAAAAAGCCCATCTGCGCCATTCTCTACGACTTCGATAGCACCTTGGCGACCACGGATATGCAAAACTTCGGATTCATTCCGCGTCTAGGAATGACCCCGGCCGAATTCTGGGCGAAAACCGGGGAATTCAGCCGCAAAACCGGATGCGAAAAGATTCTCTCCTACCTTTTTGTTATGAACCAAGCCGCGAAGGAAAAGGGAATTCGCATGACCCGTGAGTTCTTAGCCGAATGCGGCAAAGACATCAAATTCTTCCCTGGCGTCTCCACTTGGTTCTCCCGCATCAACCAATACGGGGAGGAACATGGCATCAACATCGAGCATTACCTTGTCAGTTCTGGAAACAAGGAAATTGTGGAAGGCTGTTCCATCGCCAAAGAATTCAAAGAAATCTATGGCTGCGAATATCTTTTCGACGAAGAAGGCAATGCCATCTGGCCGAAATATGCGATCAATTACACCCAGAAAACCCAGTACTTCTTCCGCATTTCCAAAGGTGTCTACGACCAAACCGACGACAATTCGGTGAACGAAAAAACGCTGGAACGCCGCATCCCTTATTCCAACATGGTCTATATCGGAGACGGATTAACCGACGTCCCCTCCATGATCATCGTGAAATCTAACGGCGGCAAATCCATCGCCGTCTATCCGCGCGGGCAAGAAGAGAAAGTCGGAAGTTTAGAAAGCGACGGCCGCATCAATTACGCCTGCCGTGCGGACTATTCCAAGGATTCGCCTTTAGAAAAAATCATGAAACTCATCATTCAAGGAATCGAAATCAACGAATCTTTGAAAATTCACGAAAATACGAATCCACTTTTCGACTAAGAAAGTGGGAATTCCTTTCTCAAGGAGTATAATTCGGTTTGCTATGAGCAAGCGTGTAGTGGCCATTCTATTATTCGGAGGAACCGGGGAGCGATTCGGTTCTCCTTTTCCCAAACAATTTGCTGACGTCGGAGGTCGCACCTTGATGGGGGAAACTCTCCAAGGGATTGCCAAATTAAGCTTCGTGAATGCGATTTATTTGGTTTCCCACCCTTCCTTCATGGAAAAGACCCATGAAGTGGCGTTGCAGGAAAACCTCGAGAAAATCAAAGCGATTATTCCCGGCGGAAATAGCCGAGAAGAAAGCGTCTACGAAGCGATGAAATATCTTTCTACGACCACAATTGATCCCGATGACGTGGTGATGATTTGCGATGGCGATCGTCCTTATATCGAGGAACGCATCTTTTCCGAAAATGTGGATACCGCAAGGGCCGTCGGGGGTGCTGTAACTGCGCTTCCTGCTTCCGATTCCATTTTCTATAGCCGCAATGGTTATTACGCGGATTCCTATTTGCCGAGAAAACAAATTTATCGGGCCCAAACCCCGCAGAGCTTCCTCTTTGAGCCGTTCTGGAAGTCGCTTAGCAAAATGAAAAAGAAGAAAAAGCTAGACGAATACACCGACGACGCGAGTTTATTTGCGGCGTGCCGTCATGATATCGGTATCGTCATGGGCGATGAAAAAAATATCAAAATCACCACCCAACTCGATTTAGCCGCTTACCTGCAAAGGAGGGAGGAAAAATGAGCAAAGTATTACCCCAAGTCGGTGACCTTGCTTCTGGCACCGTCGTCCGCGTCTATTCCAATTACGCGATCCTCCTTTTCGACGAAGGCTGGACGGGGCTCCTGCATATCAGCGAGCTCTCCCATAATTACATCCATTCCTTCACGAACTTCGTAACGATTGGCAGCATCTATAGCGTCAAGGTCATCGAGGTAGACGAAGAAAAAGGCAGCGTCCGCGTTTCGCTTAAGCGCATGAGCACATCGGATAAGAAAAAAGCCTTCCGTCATGCGCGCATCCATTCATCTGATATCGACTTCTCTCCACTAGAAAAACAACTTCCCTACTGGATTGAAGACGAAAATAAACAAGGAGAAATTCTATGATTCGCATCAATGATTCTTACTTAACCCATGCGATTGATTATGCTTCTTACGCATCTAAAATCGCCGAGATCAACCAATCGATTGATCAAAAAACTGGCAAAGGAAGCGACTTCCTTGGCTGGGCCAATTATCCGGAGACTTATGACAAGGAAGAATTTGCCCGCATCCAAAAAGACGGCAAATACATCCACGATCACTATGATTGCTTGGTCGTCTGCGGCATCGGCGGCAGCTATCTAGGCGCCCGCGCAGCGATCGAAGCGATCAACGGCTTGTTCCCCGCTGACCCCTTCCGCGTGATCTATTTGGGGCAAACCTTCTCCAGCCACTACATCCATCAAGTTTTGGAGTATCTCCAAGACAAGAATTTCGCGGTCAACGTCATCTCGAAATCCGGGACGACGACTGAAACTTCAGTCAGTTTCCGCTTGCTTTGGGAGTTATTGGAGAAAAAACTTGGCAAAGAAAAGGCAGCAAAAGCGGTTTATGCGACCACGGACGCTCATAAAGGCGCTCTACTTGGGCTCGCGGAAAAATACGGGTATGAACGCTTCGTTCTTCCTGATGATGTTGGCGGACGTTATAGCGTCTTCACCGCGGTGGGCTTGCTTCCAATGGCAGCCGCTGGCATTGATATCGAAGCCTTCATGAAAGGGGCGGAGAAAGCCAAGCTTGCCTATGACACGGATACCTTGAACCCCTGCTACCAATATGCCTTAATCCGTCATGTTCTCCATAAAGAATACGGCTACCCCGTGGAAATGTTTGTCACCTACGAACCTCGCCTTGTTCAGCTTGGCGAATGGTGGAAACAGCTCTTCGGCGAAAGCGAAGGCAAAGAACATACGGGTTTGCTTCCCGATTCTGCGACTTTCACAACCGACCTCCATTCTTTAGGCCAATTCATCCAAGAAGGAAGCCCGGTTCTTTTCGAAACCGTTTTGCAAATCGAACAGCCGGAATTCGACGTCACCGTGCCGCACGATAAAGACAACTTGGATGGGCTCAATTACCTCGAGGGCAAGACCCTGGATTACATCTCGAAGAAAGCCCATGACGGAACCGTGGAAGCCCACGTGGAAACCGGAAAAGTCCCCAACATTCTCCTTTCCATCGATAAAATGGATGCGGAAAGCCTTGGCGAACTCCTCTATTTCTTCTGCCGTGCCTGTGCGATGTCCGCCTACCTTAATGGCGTGAACCCCTTCAATCAGCCAGGGGTGGAAATCTACAAAAAGAACATGTTCCATCTTCTTGGCAAACCCGGATACGAAAAATAAGCTCGATTAGCCCCGTTGAAACCCAACGGGGCTTTTTCTTAAACAGGCGATGACATCTTATGTTTTGGATAAAAGGATCCACTTTTGTCACGCCGAAAAGCAATTCTTGAAATTCGTGAAAAAACTCATTGACCGACCCAAGGGGCGATGATAGTATATCTAAGCGCGTTTTAGACGCCCCGCGGATGCTTAGCTCAGCGGGAGAGCATCGCCCTTACAAGGCGGGGGTCGCAGGTTCGAAACCTGCAGCATCCACCACCAAAATACGGGCAAATAAAACGCAGCAATTCGGATCGTGGGCGAATAGCGAAGTGGCCAAACGCGGCTGACTGTAAATCAGCTCCTTCGGGTTCGGTGGTTCAAATCCATCTTCGCCCACCACCTTTGTTGGGGTGTAGCCAAGAGGTAAGGCAAGGGACTTTGACTCCCTGACGCACTGGTCCGATCCCAGTCACCCCAGCCAGCCCTCCGTTAGCTCAGTGGTAGAGCACTTGACTTTTAATCAAGGGGTCGTGAGTTCGAGCCTCACACGGGGGACCAACAATTTAGTGCCCGAGTGGCGGAATGGTAGACGCAAGGGACTTAAAATCCCTCGGGTGATGAACCCGTACCGGTTCGAGTCCGGTCTCGGGCACCATGATTGAAAAACGACAACCTGGTTCATTGACCAGGCTTTTTTTGTACTTTGGCGAAGTACAGCGCAACTTCAAATATCAAATATTGCGGCATCTTCTTTCTAGCCCCTTTCACAAAACTTCCGTTGTTTTAGACGTTGTATTTCACAAAACTTCCATGCTTTTTATGCCTGAATTTCACAAAACTTCCTTTAAATACCGCTTCTTTCAACAGATATGCCGTCATTGTTGTTTAGATTAAGGCTTTGTCCAACGAATGGATTTTAGGTTCAATGTAACCCTGTTCCCGTTGTTCAACTATCCATAAATGCGTGCAGACGCAAAAAATGTTAATAGGCTATCCAATTATTTCCATTGGTTTTATAATACTAATATCATTTAGTGCGTGCAGACGCAAAAAATGTTATTACAAGGAGCCTGTCTATGATTCAGCGGACCGAATATCTAAATAAATTAATCTCTAAGAAACAAAACGGCATGATAAAAGTGATAACAGGGATTAGAAGATGCGGCAAATCCTATCTCCTTTTTCGCTTATTCAAACAGCACTTGCTAGACAACGGGGTTCTAAAAAACCATATCATCGAGGCTTCTTTAGATGGAGTGGAATATGAGGAGTTATTAGATCGGAAAAAACTATTTGATTATGTTCGATCCAAAATCATAGATGACAAGCCATACTACATCCTCCTTGACGAAATTCAAGAGGTGGAGGGATTCGAATCGGTCCTCAACAGCCTTTTGAGAATCCCCAATGCCGACTGTTACGTTACAGGATCGAATTCCAAATTTCTTTCTAGCGACATCATTACCGAATTTCGAGGAAGAGGTGACGAGCTGCGCATCCATCCTTTGTCGTATCGAGAGTTTTACGACGCTTGGGAAGGCGACAAACGCAATGCCTACGCGGAATACTCTCTTTATGGAGGTTTGCCCGCCCTGATTGGCATGCAATCTCACGAGCAAAAAACCGCCTATCTTCAAAACATATTCGAAAACGTTTATATCCGCGATATTTTAGGGCGGAACGATTTGAGAAAGAATGATGTCGTAGTAGGAGAATTGCTCAACATCCTTGCTTCTTCCGTAGGTTCTTTAACGAATCCGACAAAACTAGCAAACACCTTTAATTCATTAATCCACGCTTCCATCAATCGAATCACCGTATCCCATTATCTCGATTGTTTTGTCGATGCATTTTTAGTCCACAAAGTTTTGCAGTACAACATCCAAGGAAAATCTTATATCGATTCCCCTTTCAAATATTATTTCGAGGATATCGGTTTGCGGAATGCGCGAATCAATTTCCGTCAAATAGAACCGACTCGCGCTATGGAAAATATTTTGTACAACGAGTTAATGGGTCGAGGGTATTCCGTTGACGTTGGAACCGTCACCGCCAATTACAAAGACGAATTCAACAAGAGTCAAAGAAAACAATTAGAGATCGACTTCGTGTGCACAAGCGGAAACAAAAAATGTTATATCCAATCCGCTTACGCCATAGAAACGAAAGAAAAAGAGGAACAAGAAAGTCTTGGATTTCTCAAAATTCAGGATTCGTTTAAAAAGATGATCATTCAGAAAGAATGCTACGTGCCTTGGTATGACGAAAACGGTATTTACCATATAGGCTTGGAGGATTTCCTCCTAAACAAGAACTCCTTGGATTGATACTAGTTCAAAAAGAAAACCTCAAAAGCCAATCCGCCGGATCAATGATGGAAATACCATCGATTTCGTATTCTGGTTGATAGGTACGAGCAATCAATGTTTTCGGATAATTGTCCGGAATCATCCTTAGCGGGGCCAATTCTCTTTCTAACGTTTCGGGGCTGCGAATATCGTAGGATACTTGGAAATACAGTCTTTTTCCATCTTTTAAAGCGATAAAACCCACTTCTTTTTGATAGAGTTTTCCAACATAAACTTCATATCCGCGACGAAGCAATTCCATCGCCACGACGTTTTCAAGAACATGGCCATAATCCGCATTTTTGTTTCCTAGTAAAGAATAACGGAACGCGGGGTCAGCAAGATAATACTTGTCATCGGACTGCAGATATTTCATCCCCTTTAAATCGAAACGCCGAATCCGATAAAAAGCAAAGGCGTTGGTTAAATATCCAATATATTTTTGGACGGTCTCATGATTCGCGCTCATTCCAAACTCATCCAATTTCTTTTCGATGTTACGAATCGAGCACATGCTCCCAATATTGCTGGAAAGATAATCCAGCAATTTTTCCAGCAAAGGCACATTGCGGATTTTCTGTTTTTGCACAATATCACGCACGATTAAAGCGTTCAAAACATCACGATTTAAATAAGTTCGCCTCATTTCTTCGTCTTTATAAAGATAGCTTCCAGGCATACCACCCATTTTTAGATACTCATCTAAGGAATCGTAAACGGATTTTTGAACGGGGAAATATTCCAAAAATTCTTCGAAAGAAAATGGAAAAACAGATACTTCAAAGGTGCGGCCTACAAACAAAGTCGCTAAATCCGAGCTGGATAAAAAAGCGTTGGATCCCGTGATGTAAATATCGTATTTTTCCTCTGCGTGGAAAGAATTAATCGCCGTTTCAAATCCATCGCATAGTTGCACTTCATCAATCATTAAATAATTGTTTACGCCTTCGCGATAACGGCAAGAAACGTAGTCATAAAGACGATGATATTCCCTCATCTCTTCAAACTCCGCCAAATTGAAATTGATTTTAATGATATTGCAGTCGGGTTCTTCTTGTTGGACTTTAGAAGCAAAAGATTCTAGTAGTTTAGATTTCCCGCAACGGCGAATACCCGTAATCACTTTGATGTCCGGCGTTCCCCTGCAAGAATCCAATCGTTTCAGATAACGCTTTCTAATAATCAGTTTCATAAGGTGATTATAACTATCTAATCGCCAAATTTAAATATTTTTCATTTTTGGCGATTAGAACGAGTAAAGGAAAAAATCCACCCTGTTATCCCCTTCAGGAAAATAATCCCCACAACAACAAAGATTGGGGGTAAAATAATCCCATTCCCACAAGGAGTTTTTATGAAACCAACGTTAGTCGTCATGGCTGCCGGAATGGGCAGTCGTTTTGGGGGTCTTAAACAAGCAGAACCCATCACCCCATCGGGATTAGGCCTGTTAGATTTTTCTGTCGCCGATGCCAAACGGTCTGGATTCGGCAAAGTCGTCTTCATCGTCCGCGAGGATATGCAGGAAGATTTTAAAAATCTAATCGGCAACCGCATTGAAAAAAACATTCCCGTCGAATATGTAATCCAAGATACTTCAATCCTTCCGGAAGGGCGGAGCAAGCCTTTTGGAACGGGACATGCGATTTTATGCTGCAAAGACGTCCTGCACGAAAATTTCGCCATCGTGAACGCGGACGATTATTATGGGGCTCATGCCTTTATCCAATTAGAAAAATTCCTAGAAACGACAAAAGGCAGCCATTTTGCCATGGTCCCTTATCAATTGGGGAAAACCTTGTCCAAGAACGGCACGGTGTCGCGTGGAATTTGTAAACTCGATGCCACCAACCATCTTTTAGGGATTGAGGAAGTCACCAAAATCGACGATAAGGGCCACTGCGTCTATGACGGAAAAGAACAGACGCTCCCTCTGGATACGCCGATTTCCATGAACATTTGGGGATTAACGCCCTATATCTTTGAAATCCTAGAAGAGCAATTCCGCTTCTTCTTATCCCACGCGGATTTATCCAAGGATGAATTCTATATTCCAAAAGTCATCGGAACGGCTTTGGAAAAAGGCTTAATCTCCGTCCAAGCATTCCCAAGCTCCGATCAATGGTATGGCATTACTTACCGCGAAGATCTTCCAGAAGTCAAACAAGCCCTCAACCAAATGATCGAAGATGGGAAATATCCAGAATTGAAGTAATCCCCCTTTGTAATTAAACATGAAAAGCAGGCCGCTTGGCCTGCTATTTTTATTGAACATGGGTTCAGTCTTGAAATCCTGGCCAAACAAAGGTGCAATTCAAATCCTTTTCCCCGTTATCAACAAGAATATCTTGCCCCGTGCAGGAAGAATTGATAATGGTTAAGAAATAGATCCATTCCGCGGCTTCTTCAGGGCTCGTCCATTTCTTTAAAGGGGTCACGTCCATAATTTGCTTCCACGCTTCTTCCTTTTCCATCACAGGACGGTTTAAGGGGGTAGAAACCCCGCCAAAAGAAATCGAATTCACGGTCGCGCGGTATTTTTTAGCTAAGCGCCAGGCAACGTTTTTCATATAGGAAATCACCGCGCCTTTAGAAGCACTGTAATCGGCGAATTCAAAACCCGTGTGGGCGCTAGAAGAAGATAAGAGAAGGACGCTTTCAATCGAAGCCTGAAAGGCATAACGTTCTACGACATTTTTGGTTCCTTCGTAATTGACCTTTAAGTCGGATCCGCTATTTTGGACTCCGGCGCAGGTAACTACGATTTGAACGTCGTTAATTTCAGGAAAGGAAGCGATATCCGTGACGTCGCAGGTATGAGGAATGAAATGAGGATTGTGAATTTGGGGTGTTTGGATATCCAACCCATGCACTTCCATTCCCCGTTCTAAAAATAACTTGGCCGTAGCAAGCCCAATACCAGAGGAGGTTCCACTGATAAGGACCTTCTTCATTTCTGGGCCTCCAGTCTTTTTTGCTCGAATTCAAAATACTCTTTGCCCACGCCATCTTCTTTCCATTTTTTGGTGGCCCAATAGCCGAAAGGAGAGAAGATAACTTCCATGAGTAATTCCGCGACCGCTCCGGTAACGGCACAGGTAAGGCATTGAACAATCGTCCAAGAGAAGCCATCCCAGAAAATGGGGGCGAACAACATAAACGTCAAAACGGCAAACACAAGGTTATCCACGAATTGGCCAAGCAAGGTCGATACGTATCCGCGAACAAAGAAGGCGGCCCTTCCATCCGGGTTCTTCTTAAAGCATTTTCCAAGCAATAAATTCAAGGCGATATTCGTCCATCCGGAGACGAGGAAAGCAATCGCCGAAGACAAAAGAATGAACCACGTACCCCCAAATATGGAATTGAAACCACTGTAATCATCCGAAGTTGGAATGATCGAAACCAAATAAAAGACAAGGGACATTAAGAGGTTTACCGCCAAGGCGAAGAGGTTTAAGCGGTTCGCCGCTTTCCCTCCGAAATGCTTGGTGACCATATCCATCGTCAAGAAAGCAAGCCAGCTGACGGTAAAGCCGCCATCCAAGGCTAAATAGGGTAAATTAACGATGGTTTTATTAGCGAGTAGATTCATCGCTACCACGGATACCGCGAATAAAGCGACGATAGGGGATGGAACCGAACGAAATAAAATCTTCGTTTCCGTCCAAAAGGCAGATATTTTTTTCATACGACTCCTTGGTTTTCATTTGTTAGGCGCAGGATTTCAGTCAAACGAACTGCGCCGCCTTTTAGGCAAGGCATAGTTTGCTACCAATTGAAGCGAAGGGCAAGGAAAAATAAGAAGGTAAGCACTTCTTCATTTTCTTTTTACCCTTAAATACCAATAATTATTCCATGAATGAATTAGAAAAAATGATTGGTGGGGAATTCTACGATCCCAGTGACCCCCTTCTCGCCAAAATGCGCATGAGAGCCCATTACTCATGTTTGATATATAACCAGCTTCTCCCGGGGGCAACTAGACGCAGAAATCGCATCCTCGATGAGCTATTTCCCGATCACGGGGAAGGGCTATACATACAAGGCCCCCTCCAAGTGGATTATGGGTCCAACGTTCATTTCGGGAAGGACGTGTATGCGAATTTCAATTTCACCGTCCTCGATATCTGCCCTGTAACCATTGGGGATAACGTTTACATTGGACCTAATGTTTCCTTATATGGAGCCCTTCATCCTTTAGACGCCAATGAACGTCGTAGCTACAAGAATTCGGAAGGACGCATGACGGATAAAGAATACGGCAAACCCATCCGAATCGGTTCGGACACTTGGATTGGCGGCAGCGTCACCATCCTAGCGGGCGTGACGATCGGAGAAGGTTGCGTGATCGGCGCGGGAAGCGTCGTGACGAAAGACATTCCACCCCATAGCCTTGCGTTTGGAAATCCGGCGCGAGTTCAAAGAGAAATCACTCCAAAAGATATGCAAAAATGAACCATCACGGCGCATTCTGCTTTTTATGAGAATGGTGCGAAATTTACATTGTCAAAAAATGAAGTTTTCTAGTATTCATCGAATGTTTTACATTGTCATTTTTACCTATTTTACATTGTCAGTTTCCATCAAAGTTAAGATATTTCATAAAATTTGGCCGAAGAAGCAACAATAAAAAAGCCCTTGGAGATCCAAGAGCTTCCACGTTGGATTTCGATTACTTAAACGCGTCTTTAGCCGCGGCGTATAACGTTTGGAACGCACTGTCGACGGTCTTCGAGCTATTTTGGAGAAGGCCAAGATACGGGCGATTGCCACTAGCAACCCAAATGTTTTTGATGTCGCCGTCCAAGTACTTACGGGATTGGCTATAATCCGTTAATTTATGCGCGTAGCCTTTTCTTGCTTCCACGCAGGAAGACAAATAGGAATTGGATGTATCAATCGCGGTCATGTCGCCGTTTTGATAAGCCAAGAAACCATGCGCTTTGTTGGTGAAGTTCGATAAGGACCAATCCGAAACCATCATTTTCACAAAGCTTTTCGCCAAATCGGCCTTCTTCGAACTTGCGGGGACGGCGATGAATTGGTCGCTGCCAATCACGTAAGAAAGGTCGGTTTGCTTCGCCCCTTCAAAAGTTGGAGTTTTCATGAGTTTCACTTCGAAATTACGGTTATTCCCATATCCTAGTGTCTCGTTATAAAGCCAATCGCCATTGAACATCATCGCGGCTTTGCCATTAAAGAAGGCTTGTTGCGCCTGGTCTTTGCTAAAAGACATCGATCCCGGGATATAGGGGCTTTCCGTGCCGACACTCGTATGGAGTTCTCTCCAGTAATCTACAACTTTCTTTAAGGAAGCGTAAGGGGAGGTGGCATCCGTATAATCAAAGGAGGAAACCGATTCGTAGTTGAAGAATTTCGAAGCATCTTCAAATCCGGTGAGTTGCATCCACCAGGTCAAGACGGCGTAATCAAAATAGTCCGTATTGGTCCCACTGAAGACAAAGGGGCGAACGATATCGGTATCGCTTCCTTCTACGGCAACAGGATTTTCCATCATATCGCGAACAAGGGCTAAAAGCTCCGCGGTGGTTTCGGGGACTTTCCAGTGATTCGCTTCGAACATCTTCGCGTTGTAATAGATGCCGCCGATGCCATTGGTCCAAGGGAGACGATAAACATGCTGTTCCCCTTTCGCCGTTGTGAAATAAAGGTCTTTTCGATATTCAGGGCTGACCTTATCGATGAATTTCACTCCATCGACTTCTTCTTCCATCCAAGAATCTAGAGCCAAGAATTTCCCTTGGGCCGCATAGTTCTTCCAACTGGAATCCGTGGCGATATAAAGGTCGTCGGTATTGTTTTTCGAGGCTAAATGCTTGTTGATCAAGGTTTTGACTTCGTATTTGGAAATGACGTTGACCTTGTAACCTTCATTGGCCGCTTCCCATTTCGCGGCGATGTCGTTAAACCATTCTTCTCCCCAGCCGGCGTTAAGCAAAACGACGTTCAGCTGTTGGAGATTGTCGGCAGCTCCGCCTCCGCAGGAAGCAATTCCTGGAAGCGTGGCCGCTAAAGACAATGCGATGAGGATTCCGTTTCTTTTTTTCATAATTCAATTTCTCCTTTCGTGGATGATGGGGTCGATAGAACCAACCGATTCGCGGATTGTAGTTCGCTTTTCGGCAAAGAATAGAACGTTTTATTTAAGGCGTCTTTCTTTCCTTCTAGGGTTTTGCCGTTGAAGGACAAGGAAGGTGATTGATGAGCAACAAGTTCAATTTCCATCGGTTTATTCTCGATGCAAACTTGAATCGACAAGCGTTTCCAAGGCATGCATTCCGGCGGAGAGAAGCGAATTTCGTTAAGACGAACATCCAAACCAAAGACGTCCCGTAAGAATATTTTTAATAGGGTGGAGCTGGATCCCGTGAACCAATCGGACATGGACTCCCCGTCGCATCCTAAGTTGGGATTATCGATATAGGAGTTTGGCATAACAAACGGAGTCGTCGACACAAAGTCATGATGATAAGGAAGCAATTTATCAATTTCGCGGAACGCCCATTCCGGTTCATTGGAGCGGAACAAGGCGTCAACGGCGAACAAAGCTCCATGGATATAAGTAGCCCCGTTTTCCGCGGTTCCTTCGGGGAGATTCACGATACGCCCTACTTCTGCAGCATCTTTGTAGAAGGTCGGGTAAAAGGTTAAGAACCCGTATTTCCCTTCTAGATGAGCCAATTCGTTCTTCGCGGCGTCTAGGAATTCTGGATGTTTTAAAGCGAATCCGCTTAGGCAATAAAAGGCAGGGGAAGTTAAGGCATAACGGGACTTATGGTCTACATCATCAAAAGAGCCGACATAGAAGGATTGATGCTTGCCCCATCCATGGACAATTCGATATTCGTTCCCTTGTCTTATTATGATATTTTGAAGAATTCCTTGTTCGAGTTCCTCTTTCTTTCCTTGCAAATCCAAGGGGGACGTATAGTCGATTTGGGAACAAATCTCTTCGAAGAGTCCGATGGTTTCATAAAGTTGGAAGGTCGCCATCGCGGAGACCCCATCGCCGAAAGAGGATTCATCTTCTCCTTTGCCTAGTCCATCAATCGCGTCGTTCCAATCTCCATATAAGGTACGGAGACAATGGGTTTTGGGATCGATATGAGAAATCAGATAACCCAGAATCCGTTCAATGTGATCCAAAACGGAACTACGTTGAGGCAACAAAGTTGCTGAGGAACCATGGATTTGGATAAAGCCCGCTTCTTCTTTTAGGAAATCAAAATCGCCGGTATAAGCTAGATAAGTATAGAGACAACGAATAATCCATAAGCCCTGATCAATGAATTCACGAGCATCGACGCGAATCTCGTTGATCCCTTTTTCAAAATGGGCGAATTGCCTCGGACTGCGTCCGCCTAATTCGAGATAATTCAAACAGTCGAGCATTTTGCTACGAGCTTCTTTTGGAGCAAAAGCAACCTGGGCTTCAATCGCTTGATAAATGTCGCGTACCCCTAGCATCGAAAGGGTGCTATTTTTGCAGGAAGCGCAGTATTGGACTTGTTTCACCAACATATCGAAGAAACGAGATTCAATTTCTCCGTCCTTTCCTTCAAAATGGAAATGAAAACTAGAGGGGATTCGAGAGAAATTGTTATCCGTTTCTAATTCATCAAAGGCCTGCTGAATGGATTTTAAATCGCGGTGAACCACTTCTTTTCCAAAGGCATAGCCAAAGGAATAGACCGCGTGAGGTTTTAATTCAAGAAGTCGGAAATCTCCAGCAATTGCTGTATCGGAAAACCGAGTCAGCTTCTTTTCTTGGGCAAATTCCCCTTTCAATAACGGGGTGGCTTCCGATAATGGATTGTTTTTTCCTCCACAATAAAGGGCGCGAGAGGTGGTGATATGCTCCTGAACCCCTTCTTCTAGCGGAGCACAAAGTTCTGCGTGAGACTCTAAATGCATGGTGCGAGAAAGGTCTTCTACCGTAGAAAACGCATACACGTGGTCCTTGAATTCGCATTGCTTGAACCATTTGGTCTCGATGCTAGAACAAGTTCCATGCATCAGCATCGGGTTGAGATAAAGGGAAGTATAGATGGATTGGGGCTTGGAACTTTTGGAAATCACGGCTCCTTCCATCAGCAATTCCTTTTCTTTGGAGATGCCAAATCGCATCACGTAAACCAAAGAATCGAGTTCTAAGAAATAAAGACAATAACCATCTTTATAAACCGTATGACGGGCGACTCCTTTTTCTAGGATGTTGCGGTTGCAGTCAAACAAAGCGTAGGGGAAATAGGAATCCTGGTCCTTTAATCCCAAGGTAAAAGCCAAAAAATTGGGTTCTCCGTCGATATTTTCTGGAAGATAGAAAAAATTGGATTCGTTCATCGACATCTTGCCGTTTTGAAGGGCCCATAACGTTAAGCCGTCCTGCATATAAGGAAAGCGGCACAAGGAAACAGAAGAAAAGGGGACATCGATTCCGTTTTCTAAAAACAAGGCACCACCCGGAAGCTTTCGCGATTCTCCTTTGGCTTTCGAGAATTCAATGTCGCGGGAAATGGATAAAATCTCATCGATTAATTTCATTTCGAATCTCCTAATTCCGCGACGAAACGTTGAATGCGAGTTTCTTCTTCCTTCAGCAAGGCAAAATCATCAATTTCCAAGTAGATGCGGATGGCGGGTTCCGTGTTAGAAAGGCGTAATAAAGCCCATTCGTGGTCATTGAACCAATAACGGATGTTCCTGCCAATCTTTTCCCTTTTGATAACGGGGTGGACAAAGGAGGGAGAGCGTTCTTCGAAATAGGCTTCAATCCCCTGCTCCATCCATTTGGGGTAGGTCACAAAGGATTCGTAATCAAAGGAAGGATAATGGGCGAATGCCTTCACTTCTTTCACAATTTGAGAGATCGGCATCTTCATATCGTCCATCATGTTAACGAATAGAAGCAACGCGAACGTGGTGTCTTTCCCCTTTAAATAGCCGCGCATCGTAAGGCCGCCGCTACTTTCGCCACCTAACAAAGCATCGACGCGCGTCATTTCCGAGGTGATGTTTTTAAATCCAACATCCACTTCGTGGCAGGTTTGACCTAATTGCTTGGCGAGGTCATCTAGTAACTGGGAAGTGGCCAAATTACGAACCACGTCTCCTTTTAATCCACGCACCTTCACCAGGTAATAATAGATGCATCCTAAGATTTCGTTTGCCGTGACGAAACGCCCGTTTTCGTCTAAAACCGCTAGACGGTCGGCATCGCTATCGGCGGAGAACCCTACGTCATAATGCTCTTGGGTAACAAATTGCTTTAAACCCATTAGATTGACTTCCAAAGGATTGGGGAGCAATCCGCCGAAATTGCAGTCGTGCTCTGGATGAAAGACCTTTATGTCCTTTAATCCTAACTTTTCTAACGCCGGAACAATCGTCGTAACCCCCGTGCCGTAGAGATTATCGTAGGCGATTCGTAAAGGGCGATCTAAATGGGGTTTAGAAAAACTTAACGCATGATTAATGTAGGGGATTAATGCTTCAAAAGTCGTAATAAGGGATTCGTCGAATGTTGTTGGAACCGATTCGACTTTCAAAAACTTTCTTTCTAGGCGATTGGTAAAAGTTTCATCCGCGTCGTATCCGCCTTTGGTAAAAACTTTGACCCCATTAAAGGTGGCGGGATTATGACTCGCGGTAATCATGACCCCATAATCGCAATTTAAAGCAGTTACATGATAAATCACGCAGGGGGTGGGGCACTCGGTAGAAGTTAGAAAAACGTGAATGCCGTGGCTAGTAAAAACTTTAGCCATCATCTTGGCAGTTTCTGGGGAATTACGTCTACGGTCATAACCGACAACGATTTCTTTCTTTGCCCCTTCTTCTTCGATAATCTGACTTAACGCCTCGGCGATTCCGCATGTAGTTTCACGGGTAAAATCTTCCCCAATCACTCCACGAAATCCGCCGGTTCCAAATTTAATCGCATTCATAGCATCTTAATTATTTCACTTTGTAAAAAATTAGAAAAGAGGTATTTTGCCTCTTTTGATTTTTGACATTTAATCATAGCCAATCAACAAGGGATTTATTTTAAATTCATTTGATTTTATCGTACTTTTTATCCGTAATTATTTTTAAAGTCTGTTCCTGACTTTAAAATATTTACATATTCCGTATATTCGTAAATGCGGTTTCTGCTTTTGGAAGTCACTTCCCGAAGAATTTTTGCTTCTAAAAGTTTCTTTACGGCAGAAGCGACGCTATTGAAGGATAAGCCCAGTTCTTTAGCCGTTGGGCCAACTGAAAGAATCGGGTGTTCTTTGGCATACCCATAAACGCTGCGCAGCGTTTTGCTTTGACGAGGCAATTTAGATTCGTCGGATTGGACAAGCTCAGAAAGGCGGCAAGAGCGCGGTCCATGTCCGCGGTAGTTTGAGCGGCATTTAACGCATTCTTATAGTAGGCGTACTGGCTTT
>UQCQ01000005.1 GCA_900539595.1 uncultured Mollicutes bacterium
TTGTCTAACAGCCACTGTTTACATTCTTTGAAAATTTCTGTGTCTTTTTATTGCCTCCTTTTTAGCATTATGCCTAAATCGACTTCGTGGGCTTTCTCCATCCACCTCAGTCTTGTTGCTTATGCAAATTTACTTTACTCTTTGGTTCAGTTATCCCGTTTCAACAACAATCCTTCTTAGTAAACAATAAATAAAACGTTTTGTTTAAGGCGGCCAAAACGAAAAAGAGGGGGTACGTGTATCGATTTAGGAGTTTAACAAAAAAGGGAACCCCGTGAGAGGTTCTCCGTCATGATTTAGGTTAAAAAGATTACCAACTGAAGATCGACATCGGATAATCGATGACGGCGTTCTCGTCGTAACGTTTCTCTTCGTGATAATTAATGCTGGTATTCATGCCATCGATAAAGGCGCAACGGGAGATGAGTTCCACGGGGAAGGATTTGCAGCCATAGAAATCCACGACTAACTTATCGTTTAATGGAGCAAAATAACCTTCGCGGACTTTATCGGGGAGAACGACGCGGTCTGCTTTAATATATTGATTACGGAGAGCAAGGATCTTGCCGCGAGACATATCGAATTCTTCCACTTCAAGATATCGATTCCGGTTATCAAAAGACACTCCGCCATTTTCCATGATAAAGCGTTTGACTTTGCCAAATTTCTCTCCTTCAAGGCGGACAAGCGAGGTGCCATAGAATCGCATCTCGTCTTGGTTTACGTCGGGGAGTTCCACCGTTAACATGGAATAGCCAACTTGCCCCGGAACAAAACGGAGGATTTTGCAGTTATGGCTACGGATTTCTACCGTTCCTTGGATGCCGTTGCCTAAACGTAATTCTCCTAGCACTCCAAAATCATCATTCCAAGAAGCGGGAACGGATTTAGAAACTTCATTGAATTCAAAGGTGAATCCACTTCCGCCTTCCAATCCGTATTCTTTTAATTTCAAGGGTTCGGTTTCGTTTTTAAAGGGGGTGCCGGAACGGAGGTAAGTCACGTTTGGGCAGTTGACAAAGGGATTTACCTCAAAGTGGCTCGTCGAATCCAGTTCATTAAAATAAACGTGACGTAACGCGAGGAGATTTTCAAAGCACGATGCAGCGAGGTCTAATTTGGACTGATTAAAGGTTAACGATTCCACGTGATCCAAATCCTTTAAGGCGTGGGAAGAAATTTTAGTGATCGGATAATTCCCTAACGCGGTTAAGTCGAGTTCGGGATTCCCCCACTTCTTAATGCCATTTAAAGTCACTTCGTTGTTCTTTAATTCATAATCAAAGAATTCTTTCGCTAGCATCGGGCGGAGGGTGATATCAAAATCATCGTTATAGGTAAAAGGCAACGTGATTTGCTTTTCTCCATCCGTCCAGCCTAAAACGATATCGTTGCTCCCTAATGTTGGGGGCAATGTGGTGACTTCGGTTCCAAAGGTGACGGATTGCGTCGAATCCGTTCCTTCAAAATGGATTTGATAGGTTAAGGGCTTATAGACCGCGTGGAGTTTAACCGATTCCCCTTCCATTTGGTAATGCTCATCGAATTTACGGCCATATTGATCGGCATAATAAAGGAACTGGTGTCCTTTCTTCTTGGGCTTAGGAAGGGAATCAAACGCTTCGGCGGTGTAGCCTAAATAGGCATCACTGGTTTCTCCGCCTTCTTCTCCTCCCACAAAGTCGAGCACGAGGTTCGAACGGAACCGAGAGAATAACGAATGGACGGTGAGGTTGGATTTAATGGAGTTGAAGTTTTCTTTCCATCCAACAAACCGGAAATCCCCTTGGTCTTGAATGGAAGTGGGAGCGATCGCCGAAGAAAGATAACGGGCTTTGGAAGTTCCTAGTACTTCATTATGATAGCCAAGAAAAGTGACCGTAAAGGTCTTCTTGGAGAAGAAAGCCTGAAGAGCGATATCGTGGTCAATGGGAGTATCCGCATAGCTAAAATCATTCCCATCCAACCAAGAACAAACATAATCGTAATACGGGGAACTGGGGTTAAAATCCGATAGGGTTGTCCCCTTATCTACCGTATAACGATAGCTTAATTCTTCAATGGGTTTATGGTCATCGACGTCATACCCTTGAATCTGCACGTGGCAGGTTTCTTTTAAAGGCGGGACATAGGGCTTGGAGGAGGAATCCTGATAAGAGGGGTTAAAACGAGATAAAGCAATGGGGATCGAGACGCAGGCGGAGATCGCCATCGCAGAAGCCACTGCAATAAGAGGCACCTTCCATTTGAGGTGAGGGACAACCGCAATCTTTCTTTCGTGGCCTAAATATAAATCCGTGGGTTGATAACCAAGGATATTGGACAAAACAATAAAATCGCCGACCGAGGGGAGCGAGATGCCATTGCACCACTTCTCTACGCGGGACGTGGATACATTTAGCTCCGCGGCGATTTTATGAACGATCCCGGGTTCGCGGTCGAGTTCAGTTTGTAGTAACGTGCAGAAAGCGTTTTGGATGAATTTCTCGTTTTGATAGGACGAGATCGCCTTGGGATCCATCTTAAAGAAGGATTCGATGGACAAATCTAAAACCCGACAAAAGGAATCGACTAAGCTTAAGTCGATTTTAACAATCCCCTTCTCGTAGCGATAAATCGCCTGAGGGGTATAGCCGATGACGCTGCCAACATCGGATAAAGATAATCCGAGTTGCTTACGTCGGTATGCTAAAAACTCCCCAATGTTCATGCAAGTAGATTATATACCAAAACTAGAAATGGGAGAGGGTGGAATTTAGGGGGTAGGATGGGGTGTTATTAGTTATCTAATAAAAGGCTCGGAAAATTGCCTTATAAAACCCGTCCGCCTGCCATTTTCGCGTATAATATCGCGTGGATATGGAATTCTCTGATTTTCTACGCACCTGTCCCAAAAAGGACGGGACGGCTTTAAGCGAACGGTCCGTGGACCATTATTGCAGCGGCCTAGCCGTCGCTTCTGAAGACATGCTTCGCGAAGGCGTTATCGTTAAGCCCCTTCAAGAAATGAGTCTTTTTGAGCTCGACTTAGCCATCGCTTTAATCCGGGCCAACCCTTATTTCGAAGCCAAGGACAAAAAGGGCAAGAGGATGTATAGCAATGCAATCAAGCATTACCGTCTCTATGTTTGTTCCGTCATTGGAGAAAAGAATTCCTCCGAGCAAGCCCTTAAGCAAATCAAAGAAGACGCCGCTTTAAATACGACTGAACGTGAAGCCTTGATTAAAGCCCGAATCGGTCAGGGGGACTACCGCGATAACCTTATTCAAAAATATCACGGGCGGTGCATCATCACCCGGCTTAGCCTGCCAGAAATTCTTATCGCGAGTCATATCAAACCGTGGGCGGCATCCAACAATCGAGAACGCATCAGTTCTGACAATGGGCTTCTGCTAAGCGCGACTTATGACCGTCTATTTGATCAGGGGCTCATTTCGTTTGAAAATGACGGTCATATCTTACTATCGAGCATTATCACAAGTGAAAATGCCGATATCCTTGCGTTAGATAGGAGCAAGAAATACGACATCCTGTTCAATCCAAATATGGGCGATTTTCTCGATTATCATAGGGAAATGATTTTTGTGAAATAGATTTTCCTTATTTCCCAAAATGACACAGGCAGCAAAAAGCCTATGCACGAACTGAATTTACCGCCGCAACATCAAATTAAAGGAAGGGGGCATCACAAGTCATTAAACAGCCGGTGTTCCTATCGCCTAAAAACCACATTTGTTGCCAGGAGCATCACCGAAAAGTCCGATATGAATTTTTCTGATTTTTCCTGGTTTTACATCGGATAAATCTAAGCCCGTTTCAATTAAGTAGTCTATTTTTGACAAATCGATAACCTCGATAGAATCTGCAACCGTATAAATTACGAAATCTATCTTGTGTGCGTATCTTTTGAGAATACGAAGCGCCCTTCTATCTTCGTGTAGCAAATAGAACTCGCACGAGCTGTATGTCTTAGTCTTGCACAAGCGAGCATCAGGCTGCTCCATGATAAATATAACTTTCTTGTTTGTAATTCCACTCTTCTCAAAAGATTTTATATGGCTATCCACATTAAACTTTATCGAATTGAGAAAGTTCTCATAAGAAAAATTGTCATACTCGTGCTCATTCGAAATACTCGTCAGCGTCCCAGGCTTAGGAGAGGAATTCAAGAAATCATCCTCCCTTTTTTGGAATTCCTTTCCCCATTTAGCGTTGTTTTTAGAATCTTCAGCCATGTACAAAGACCCTTTACGCCCTTCTTTTGCCGACGTTATTTGAAAGTGCTCGATGATCGCTCCATCGCTAACAAAATCCGGAAACGTATTGTCGTTTCCAGTTTCTTTAGCGTTTTGAAGAACGTGAGAAAGCCATCGGCAGTCCGCATTATCAAAATTGACTCGTGCGTAACTCGTTTTGTAGCAGTAAGCATCGACTATGGTTTTCAGGCATTCTAATTCATTCTTTTTTGCCATATTTCAATTTTAACATTTGCCACTTTAGCCGAAACACACTGGTTCGCAGCGAATCTTTTCGCGCGAAACAAAAAGCTAATCAATCAAATGCCCTGAGGCAGCGATGCGTCAATACGTCCCTTTAATTTAACTTTGAAATTGGAAGAAACGTTAATTGAATTTTGATTCGAAAACGGAATCAATTTTCTCACAAAGATCTTCCCATTCCGTTTTCAAAATCGAGTAATAATTGGAATCTTTCTTCAAATAATTCGATTCGTTCAGCGAAGTGTCGTATTTGCTTTCCGCGGAATAACATTTACGTCCAGCCTTAATGATGTCGCAATAAAGCTTGTATAGCATTTCATCAAATGTACTTTTATCGTTAAAAATGCGGTCGGAAACGATGCTGTCAAATGAGCTTATATCCTTGAAAATTTCGTACATGTATTTGGAATAGGTTTCCGTGCCTATATGCTCAAAAATCGTTTTCAATTTCCCGTCATCAACATTGCCACAACGGTACCTAGAAGCCAGGGCTACGAATGCAACGCACGTCGTTCTTGCGTTATGCGCTAAAGGAATTAATTCATTGGCGTTGGGTTTATCTTTATATTCCTTATCGAATCTTTCTAAAAAGGTGTTTCTAAAATAATAATCCATGTACAGAAGTTGTTTTACCAATAGCGATTTTTTTAGTGTCGCTGCGGAAAATTGTTTCGTAAAATTCAGCATTATACAAGACAGATGGTTTGTTTCGACTTGTCCCGGGAAGCTGAAAAATTGCAGAAAGGCACAGCTTCCCCACTTCGGCTAAATCTGTATTGAGATAGTCCGTTTTATAATCTTTTGGAACGTCCTCGCCACGCTTGGTTTGATAGAAAACACCACATTCGCGCATCGAAGTAGCAAATCGAACTTGTTCTGGCGAGTTCGCTTTCAAATCTATTGGCTTGATAGCTTTTTGAGAATTAGTTGCTTTTGCAATGTCTAACACGAAATTCGACTTATCGTCTTCGGTTTCGCCGCGAACTTTTATAATCTTGCATGGCAAATAAAAATCTTTTTCCTTGTTTAATTCCTTGCTTCCAAAGAGGTTGTAAGTGGTTTGGCCTCCATTGATGATCGAGAAATGTTTCAGTTTTACTTCCTTGCCACTAATTGAAAAATCTTCGCAGATGATTGTAATTCCGTTGTTTTTGAACCAAAAATCACCAGGGCTTTGCTCAACAGATTCACGTATAGCCTTATCGATATTTGCACCAGCCACATGGTATCTCAAATTCTTTGCCAATAAGGTTAAACGGTGCTTGCCGTAAAGCTCTTTGATACCGAAAGCAGATGCATTGACTATCACGGCCTCATCGTTTCCATAAGCCAAATAGTTATCCGCACTATCGATGAAAATTTTCCCCGATTCAACGTCAGGTCTTCTCGATTCCGCTTCTTTTATGGTTTCGCATATATCTTGGTCGAAAAGGACGCGAAGTTCATACTTTCTTGGATTATTCGTCAATTTGTTAAACGCATCTTCATACCTGCTGGAGCGGATTCCATTTTTAGGAGCGCTAATGTAGAGGACAAAAACAACTTTAGAGTCTTCTCCAACATCGGCGTTCAAGTTCAAGAATCTTGTCGTGACATTGTCTTGAACGTTTCCGTAATCCCCTTCTTCCATGTCGTTATAAAAACGGACCATTTTTGTGATGGCGTTAACCACATCTTCGTAAGTGACCTTTTGGTAAAACTTTGATTGGACCAAAATAAGGTTAGTTTCGTCTGAGCTTGACGGATCCAACAACATGGCGTCAACTCCGCCGTCCATGGGTCCATCTACTACCATGTCTTTGATGGTGTTTTCGTTGAAATCTAGCGAAGGATTTTTGTAGTAGTCGTTTTTAACGCAAAGAGCAGAAAATGTATAATCATCCCTCTTTTGCCTCAAAGTTGGAAAACTATCCTTTAAGCAATCTATTTTGTCTTTAATGAAATCGTAGCATTCGCTCACATTTGCCATATTCTATTTGCCTCGGGTAAATTAGATCATTTTTATATGAGCCGTTCAAGATCCATAAATATTTAGCACGGATTCTATTTTGCAGCGTATAACGACAAATCGGTTTTAAGGAATCTTTAAGTTTTCTCTTAAAAGAGAAGGAAAAAATGAGATAATTACAAACGTGCAGTAACTTCCATTTTATTTAGGTTCAACGTTAGCAGACCGTAACAGGCAATCGGCACTGCGGATTAAGCCCGAAGTTTAGATTGATGGTCTTGTTCCTTGTAGAATGCGAATGGGAGGTATGGACTGACTTATGCGTTACAAATCAATTGACTTATTTGCTGGTATTGGCGGAATTCGTTTAGGCTTTGAAGAAGCCTTTAAAAAAAGCATAGAGACCGTTTTCGTTAGTGAGTTTGACAAAAAAGCATGCAAAACGTATGCTGCAAATTTTCATGATGAATTTGAATTAGCGGGCGATATAACCAAAATTGAAGCCAGTGAAATCCCTTCGTTTGATATTTGTTTGGCGGGCTTCCCTTGTCAAGCCTTCAGCATTGCGGGAAAAAAGAATGGTTTCCAAGACAATTACAAGGGGCTCTCTCGTGGCACTCTCTTCCACGACGTCGTCAGAATTTGCGATTATCACAAGCCAAAAGTCATTTTTTGTGAAAACGTGAAGGGCCTTGTAATGCACGATAAGGGCAGGACTTTTGAGATTATTCGTGGATCATTTGAAGAAATTGGATACAAAGTCTTTTATAAAGTGCTGAATAGCAAAGATTTTGGCGTGCCGCAAAACCGCGAAAGAATTTATATCGTTGCTTTCAGAAATGATATCGCGCCAGAGACCTTTGATTTCCCGCAACCCTTGAAGGGGCGGGCACCGGTTATAGAGGACATTGTTGAAGAAAATCCAGTTTCTGTTAAATATTACCTCTCGGACACATATCTAAATTGTTTGCGCAAACACAAGGAAAGACACGCCGCAAAAGGACACGGATTTGGCTTCGTCGTTCGAGATAGAAACGAAATCGCATGTGCAATTGTATGTGGCGGAATGGGGAGAGAAAGAAATTTGATTGTTGATAATCGTCTGGAAGACTTTACACCAATCACGCATATACATGGCGAAGTCAACCGAGAAGGCATCAGAAAAATGACACCACGCGAGTGGGCAAGACTGCAAGGCTTTCCTGACGAGTATGTCCTGCCATTGGCGGATGGGCCGCTATATAAACAGCTAGGTAATAGCGTCACCGTTCCAGTTATCGCTGCAGTAGCAAAGCAAATAAAGAAGGTTTTAAAAAATGCCAAAGGGAAATAAGGGCGAGTGGTCAGAAATCTATGCATTCGCAAAATTACTAGCTGACGGCCAAGTTTTCGGCGCAGACAAAGACCTAAATCCCATTCCATCAGAAATATATAAAATTGAAGAAATTTTAAGAGAAGGTCTTCGGTTTCATCACGAATCTAGCAAAATAGCATTCTATAGAAACGGCATATACGAAGGCTGTTATTCATTAAACGATTTGTTAAAGGATGTTCCCCAATTATTAAGCGAGATAAACGCGGGAACAAACTCTTTTGAAAGTGCCGCGGGGTCGAGGGTTATGGACGCTTTAAAGCAAACAAAACTCAAAGCCCCCGCAACGCAAAAAACAGATTTAATCATGAAATTACGCGATCCTCGCTCTGCTGGATTGCCAGATTTAGGATTCTCAATTAAATCTTATTTAGGAAGCCTCCCAACCCTGTTCAATGCGTCCCATGCCACAAAATTCGTTTACGAGATAGAGCCAGTTCCGGGTTTTGATTTTGAATTAATTAAGAATTTCTCGGAAAGTTCGCCAAGTTTGGACCAAACAAAGGCATATATATTGAGTTTGCTTGATAATAGCAGCATCACCATCAAATTTGATCATATGATGGATGATTGCTGCAGGCGCAACTTTATGCTCGTGGATTCTTTTTTCCCTCAAATTTTCGCCGAAGCAGTCCTTATTCATTATTGTGGACGTGACAATAGGCTCGAACGCATTTGTGAAATAATGGAAATGGAAGACCCACTGTTTGTTGATGTAGAAAACTATTACACCAAGAAAATCACTGATTTCCTTGTTAATGTTGCATTAGGAATGGAGCCCGCCACCCCTTGGAATGCCGTTGAAGAAGCCAACGGAGGCTACATTGTTGTCAAAAACGACGGAAATGTAGTTTGTTACAACCTTTATGACCGTGGCAAATTCAGAGGCTATCTTTTGAGGCATTGCAAATTTGACACGCCATCCGCGACAAAATTTCTTAATGCAGGCGAAACCACCCCAGATGGAATGATATATTTCTCAAACGGAAAAGCTTTTATCAATCTGAATAGACAGATTAGATTCTGCTAATCATTCGTCATCAATGTCGTCGTCAGCGGCGTCATCATATGCCCCTGCCGCTATTATTTTCACTTGTTCATCTAACATCTCTGTTAATTCGTCGTTTTCCAAAAGGTCTAGGCTCGTCACGGAAAGCATGTTTTGTATTACTTTCGGATAAGCTTTACCTTTTTTCCCGGTTAGTCTTATGACCGTTCCATCGTTTTTAGCTATGTCTTCCATAATCGTCGAGAACAGTTTGGGATTCCTAGCATAGGAATGCTCAATTACACTATCGCGAAGAATACGATTTCCGCAAAAATAATAATGCAGTCTTTCTTTGAAAACCTTTGGCTCGTCCGTATCTAATGAAAGCAAATACGCAGGCCAAAAAAGGCCTAATATCCCTTGCCTTCCATATGGGGCCCTTTTGAAAAAATACCTATCTGGAATTCGTCCTTTAGACTTGATTCCTTCAGTGGGCCAGCGAAGTCTCATGTAGTTAATGTAAACAAAATGGGTAAGATAGCTAAGGTATCGTGGGTCAAAGAGAAGACTGAGAGGTATTCTGTTCAAGGAAAAGAACTTGTAAAGTATCAGGGAATTTAGATAATCATTCTCGTTAAAACCCTCGTCCCCGTCTAACGGAAGGATAAGATCTGGATAGTTGTCTGCTGGAATTTGAAAATCAGGATATTCAAAGCAATCGAAATCATCTGGGTTAGGGTCTAAATTTATATAGTACTCCGGATGTTCTTCGCCGGCCTTTTTTAAATCGATTAGACCGTTATCAGTTAATAAACGAATTCTCATATTATTGATTCTCCGCAAATCTTCCCGCGCTTTCAAAACCGAGAAGCATCATTTGGCCATTGTTATCCGTCAAAAGCTGGCTCACAAGCGTCCACACCTCTTCGTGACAAGTGGAAAGTGAACTGCAATTAATTAAAAAACTATTTGGATCGAATTCTGATTGACCTTTTTGGGAACGAACTTTATTAATTTTTGAAACAATCGCCGCGAACCATCGCCAGGACGAATAGGAACCAGGATCCGCTATCATCATTTCAATTACATAAAAGAACACAGCGTAAGCGAAAGAGGAATTAACAAGTCCTTCTAACTGCATTGAATTGGTTTGTATTAGTTTAATGTTTCGGGTTATTTCCGGATTCGCGTTGATAATTATTTTGTCGCCATTTAAATCAATTGTATAAGGATGCTTTGTATCTTTTTCTTTCAGCTCGTGGATTGCGACAATTTGGCTTAAGCCCTTTACGGCGTTAGTTTTTATATGAGCTACTCGCCCATACCCAAGAATTTGAGCCTTCTCTAAAGCAAATTTTTGGTTGGAAAAATGCCTATAAATCGGATCTACAAACCCAGGATCATAAGTTAATTCCGTCTTTCCCGTCGTAACGATGAGCGGCGTAATGTCAAGATTTGTGGTTAGTCTCAAAGCAGAGGCATTGATCTCGATAACCATGCCTTCCTCGTAATCTTGGAATTTACGCGTCGTGTCCTGTTCTAGACACACAACAATTTTCGCTCGGTTCTCAGAAATCATTTCTTCAAGAGGGGGGCATAAAAGATCCACGGAAACAGCAATTTTATAAATTGGTTCTTCGTTAGACTCAGGAGTGTGAACAATTTCTACGCTCGTCTTAAAATGAGAACCGTTCGTGTAATCCCCTCCATCTTCCAACAAAATCGGAATAGGCCGATTTCCTTTATTTGGTACTTTCATCTTTTACACCCTCCTGTTGTGGCTTTGTTTGTTCAATGTGCTGCACTACACTCGCCGATTCTATAAGGCTCGACCTAAATGGAGCGGCAAAATTAATTTCCAAATGAACGTATAAATCGCTACCAACTCGGACCCCTTTGATAACGTGGTCATTTTCAATTTCCGTTAAAACTTCCCCTGTGACTAGATCGACCGCGTCATTCACTTTGGGCAAATAATCGTTGATATTCCCTTGCTCGTTAACCGCCAACACAGAAATATCAATGCATTTTGACTTGTAAACGGAGCTGTCAATTTTCCCAACTAATTCCACTTTTTTCGAGTATGGGCTATGAATATCGCGGAAGGTTCCTTTAACTTGAACAACACGGTCATACCCCGTTTTTCCGTCACCTGGAACAACTGGCACGTTTTCTGTTTTCGTTTCGCGTTCGCCGTTCCATGTTTTGTGCGAATCATCGTTATGATTCCATTGTTCTTTTCTTTGCCCCATAAGTAGGCCTTCTGGGTCAGGTTTAGACGAGTCGCGTTTTCTTGGCTTTCTTTTTTTAATTTTCTTCTCTTGGGGCGCGGGCTCTAGTTCCAGCATGGGCTTTACCCCTTCTTCAGCATCGGAAGTTTTCAAATCCCCCGGCAAAGCGATAAAACTAGTTAGGCCAGCTAATTCAATATCTGTTTTTGAAGAATCAACCTGCCCAAAATGACCGACTTCCTGAGCAACCCAACTTTCAAAATTTTTAATGGCTTTCCCGACTTCTTTCGCTTTGCTTTCGCCAAGTGGTTGTAGGTTGTACTCGGTATGATTTCCAGACTCAGCGGCAAGTAGGTAATCAGAGCCGATTTTGCTGTGGATAACCACAATTGAAAAAACTGGTTTTTGTATTCTTATGTCTCTGGTGATCGTTTTCATTCCAAAAGACCTGAATAATTGCCAACATTTAACATCTACGTCAGGCGACGCGTTCATATACAAGGTTAAATCTCCAAGGACGGGATCCGTTTGTTTGACAATTCTATATATGGCTTCGTCGTCGTTTTGTTTCAAAGTATCAATCAAAAGCTTTGCGTCATGAATCAATTCGTAAAGTTCCCGCGAATCACCTTCGTCGGACTCAAACGATTCGACTACATCAGATATAGAACTCGCGTTTAGTGCTATGGTCTCTTTGCCTTCCTGCTTTATATCGAGCGTAAAGACTCCATTGAGAATGGCGGGATAAAAATTAATAATTGCATATAAAGCGAACCGTTTGGCCCAATAAGGATCTGAAAGTGCTGTGTTGCCGTCGGTTCCAAGAATTATGACATCGCTGCCTTTTTCATCTCTGCTAAATAAATCAACTTTAAAATCACGAGTCTCTTCTGTGCCAAGCGCTCGAATAGAAGAGCAATCCCCGGAAATGACACTCTCGTAGTCATCGTATACTAGAAAATTTCCTTCTGGCTGATACGTCGTCTTGTCAACACGGCTCGAATTTAAACGCGCCGAACCAACCAAACCGTAGCCCTCATCTGTTTTCGTTGCGTAAATTACCGTGGAGATTTGGCTGAAAGGAAAGGTAGCGTTTTTACCGACGCCCACTCCGCCGGCGCTAGAAGCTTCTTTCGCGGAAGTACCATCATCAAAAAGGAGTTTCCAAATCGCTTTTGTTTTATCAAATTTCGATATGCCCTCAAGGCCTTTCGTATTGAAGTCAGAAAACTTCAAATAACGGCAACGCGAGGAATCAAGAAGGGCAAGTTGGCTTTCACACTTAGGAACGATTCTATTATTTGGATTTTCAGCACTGGCAAAATCTAGAGTGCCTTTAATGTGCGCTTTTAATTCATCCAATTTAAGAGCATCGTGTAAATCCGATAGGGAGACAGTTCCATCTTCCACCACAAGTCTTGCAGGATTTGTCGTCCTCGCGTCAACTGCGTTTTGTATCAATTCACGTACCAGCGTTTCTAATTTTGTGGTTCCAGCCAATTTAGAATCATCGGCGAGTTTCGCACGCGGCGAAGGATCTTTCCAAAAAATCCAGCCAAAATTATTGCTAGTCATTTAATCATCCTCCCATAATGGTTTATAAAGCGGGGCGAGCTTAGGCGCTGCTTCCTCTTTCTTCGTATTAGAAACAAAAGATTTCGTTCCTTTGTCAAAGTGGTAATTTGTGATGCCGGCCATGTCAAAAGCCTTTTTAATGGCCAAAACCTTGGAATCGACATAAATCTCAGCGTAAAGATTCCGGGCAACAACTCCACCGACAACCCAATTAAATGCGTCATCCAAGAGAATGGATCTGCCGTTACGGCTATTAACAAAAGACTGTATTTCTAGCAATCTAGATTCGCTAACGGATATGTCTGCAATAGACCAAACATCGTATGGGCTCCACAAAAAGAGAGAACCAAATTTTCTTTCTTTTAACTGCTTGATTGTTTGGTCCGTGGGCAAGCAAAATCTATCAGCTAAAATATTAATGTTAAAAGGTTTGTGACCATTTTCCGACAGCAGTTGTTGGACCAACGATTCCTTTGTGGGTTCAAACCCAGGTTCGGCAGCAATAATCATGCCAGAACGATTCCACGAGGCTTCTTGAAGCGTGCAGTTATCTTCTAGTGTTCTTAAGGTACAGTGTGCCTTTTTCAAATCATCCCCCAATTTCTTAAAGAGGAAATCTCCAGTAACGATTTTGTACTGCTTCAGCAATCCTAATAATTTCGGTTTAACGTCTTTTACTGAAAAAGAATCCTGCACACCCACAGCCACGCTGGGTGATGGTGTCTTTATCGCAAGAGGAGTTATTGACTTTGAATTTTCTAAACGCGCAAGCGCCTTTTCGATGTAACTCGATGTGCATTTTGCAGCAAATCTTGGGGCGATGGCATTCAAAACAATCGCGGTTTCGCTAGTAGGCAAACCGAGTTCAGCAACTATTTTTTGGGCAAGAGAATATGGATTTGGCTCTTTGTTCTCAGATTCTGAAATTAGCCGCAATGCCGTTTCGAGCAACGGCTTTACATACGCGGGGTTATTAAGAAGGTGGGGTTTGGCCAATTCGATTTTCATTTTTTAAAAGAAAAGGTCCTCGTTGTAGCGTTCGCGACATTAAACGCAATTTTCAGATCCCTAACCGCTTCGTCTATCGCTCGTAGGATCTGCGCAGCTTCTTCAGGCGTATATGTGTAATTGTGTTTGTTGGCGCAATTGCTCAGAATTCTTATATCGTTAATTACTTTGTTTGTTCTTGCTTCAGCGATTCTTTCGAAGCGCTCGTGTTTTTCGTTTTCCATATTTAAATTATTTGCCTAGAAAATACTTTGTCAACTTTATTTTTAATTTTTAGTGCTAGGATTCAATTTCCTAGCCTTGTTTTTTGATTTTTAGGTTAAGCAAATTGCTAGTTATAAGAAATAACGCAATCAATAATTGCAGTTCGCTTTTTTCGGTTTGGAAAGCATAATCTATGTATATGAGAAATTATCAATCAAGCCAAACAATGGCCCTTGAAAATTTTGAGGATCTAAACTCGATTTCATTTTGCATTAATGAAATTCAGTCCTGTCTAAAAAACGAATGTTACCTAGCTGCCCTTTCACTCGCTCTCGCTCTGCCCGACGTTTTTGCCAAAATTGAATATGGAAAGACTGGCAGATCTTCTTATGAGCAATGGTTCAACCATCACGTTCGTAATTATTTTGGCCTGCTTTATTCCGATGAATTTTATACGAAAGGGGATCAAATTTGTTTCAGTGGTGAGGCCTGTTATCAACTCCGTTGTGCTCTCTTTCACGAAGCTAGCGATCACATAAAAGCCAAAACGGGGATCGACGAATTTGTTCTCGTCATGAATAAAGAACCGTTCGCGCGTGGGAATGTTGCGGGAACGGAAATGTGTTTGAACGGCGAAAAAACAGGTGTGAAAACCGTAACCACAAAGAACTATTTGTATATATCTGTAACGGAACTTTGCAACGGTATTATCGATGCCGTTAAAGATTACACGCAGGCGCATCCCGAAGTTCTAAGCAAGTTTCCCACAATAAGAATGAATCGGGGCGGTGGAAAAGTTAATAAAAGCTTTTCTACTTTCTAGTTTCGGCAACAATCGACAAAATAGCCTTTCAAACCTGTTCTACATCCAATTGATGTGAAACAAAACGAAGGGGGCAACGAATCCGAAAACCTTTGGGCAAGAAGCGAGGGTAGCAGGAAAAGGGTCAAATCCTATTACCGTCTAAGTCGGGCAGTTGTTTTGATAAGATCCAAGAAATTCTTGCTAGTTTCCTCACGTTTTCGTTATCTCATCGAATTCGTTTCTTGTAACAAGTTTTAGGACGCTTAAGTCTAATTGACTTGCGAGTTTCGCTTTTTCTTTTTCGTTATAGCAAACTAGATACCCCACATTGAGGCATCTTCTCAGGATATATCCGCGGCCCATCCACTCCTTGGTAACGCCCATGACTTCATCAATATGCATTTTCATCTCATTGGAAATGCTGAATCGTTTTTCTAACGGGGTATTGGATGGGGCTTCCCGTTCGAAAATAGCATTTAGCTCATCATTAAGGGACTTTAAGGCTTTCTTCCTTTCGTTGCTTAAGCGTTTCCGTTCCATCCGCTTTTTATGGGCCTTCATCATTTTTTCGTAGGTAGTGATCGATTCCAGTTTGCATTGCGGGCATTCTTGAATTAACTGAGCAACGTTTTTCCCCGTTTTTTCAACAATCGCTTTCAATACCAACATGGTCATTAACGAATCGTCATCCGGACGGTGCGGGGCGATACCTTCCTTGCTTATATGAAGAGCTTCCATTGCCACTCCTAAAGATGCAAGGCGCTTGCATTTCCAAATAAAGGTTTGAAATAAAGCCTGAACGTCGTAGCTTACAAAGGATATTTTTGGCAAATCATAACGGCGGCATTGATCGAGCAAAGCTTGAATATCGTTTTCGCTCGACCAAAGAAAAATCAGGATTCCTTCTTGCTGGATATAACGTCGAACCTCGTCATAATAAACATCAAACTTCGGAGCATTTCTATATTGGCTATGCGAATGGGCAAGAACTAAATCTGGACGTCCTTTCCGTCCTTTCAAATGGAACTTTCCTGCTTTGCCAGGATCTATCAAGATATCGCGTTTAGAATCAGGGATAAGGCGGAACGAGGAGTCGGTCATTAAGCTCCCCCATTCGCACATTTTGTAGAGGTTGTTGAAACAATTGGAAGATTCCGTGTCAAAAAATAAGTAATTCACATCGCTCCTTTCCCTTCCCTTGGTTTTATTATAAATCACGTAGCAGCCTTTGGGGATAGGCCTGAGGCTGCTACGGCCAATAACTTCAATCACAGGTTACCCACGGGATGAACTTCTTCTACAGGCTGTTGCTTTTTACGTTCTTTTTGGAAGCGATCCACAAGCCTTGTTAGTTCTTCGCTCGACAAGGATTTCCTCTTCTTTAACAAGGGATAAATCATCATGCCGAGGGGCTTCAGGTCTTCAATGTATTTCTTCGCCGCCTGATATTGCTTGGTAAGGACTTCGACGTATTTCCTTCCCCTTAATCCAGGATCATTTTTATTGAGCATGCGGTTAATGGAGAACCCACTGGAGGATTGACTTTCAACTTCAAAAAACGGCAGATACTCGAATCCGAATACGGCGTTACGGAGAAGCATGTCAATCTTGGTGATGGCGGTGGAGATATCGGAACTACTTCCGCAGAACCTCTTGCCGAGGAAGACTTCTTCTCCGGCCATGCCTCCTAAATCCACGGATACGGACTCTAGAATATCCTCCGCGGACATATCGTCGTCGTCTTTTCTTCTTAAGGATGAGATCGGACGATAGTCATCGGTTTCCATTCTTCCTAGGATTTCGCCGTATTTTTCCACCGAGAGGGAACCCACGTTTTGATTTAATCCGTATTGAACGAGGAAGTGTCCAATCTCGTGAAAGCAGGTGGAATCCTTGGGTTCTTCCTTCGCTTCTTTTTTGATTTCCCCAAATCGAATCGTGGGAATCACTTCATTGATAATACCCATCGATAGATTCTCTTTTCCACGGACCGAGACGATGATGGATTCATTGATCAAAGATTTGATATCCGCGCCGGAGAAGCCTTTGGTTTTTCTAGCAATTTCTAGACCCTTTATTCCCTGGACGTTGGCTTTCTTTAGATATAAATCCGCGATAGCTGCCCGGTCTTCTAGGGAGGGGGCACGGAAGGTGATGCGTTTTTCTAAACGCCCGCTTCGCTTCAAAGCAGGCGGGACGGTGTTTCTACTATTGGTTGTAGCAATGACTAGTACTCCATCAGAGGAGCCAATGCCATCAATTTCAGTGAGCAAGGACTTCAACGTCTTCCTCGAATAATCGGATTGGAAGCCATAGAATCCGGAGGTATCCGTCGAACTAACCAGTTCATCTAGCTCATCGATAAAGATGATAGAGGGAACGGTTTCTTTGGCTTTCTTAAATACTTCTTTGATCGATTGGATGGTTGCTTCTTCGTTTTCGGATTCCCCCGCTTCAAATTCATAGAGGGGGACGCCGGCTTCCGTAGAAATCGCCTTGGCAAACATCGTCTTTCCTACTCCTGGCATGCCACAGAGTAGTAACCCCTTGGGGATTGAAGCCCCTTTGGAACGGTAGAGCTCGTAATTTTTGAGGACGTCAATGAGTTTGACGGCTTCTTCTTTTTCTTCTTGATATCCCGCGATATCAGCAAGATAGACTTTTTCTTGGTTCATATTTTATTTTCCTTTCTAAATTAACGATAACGGACAACATCTTCGTCGTACTGCCTTCTTCGAATTTCATCAATGAGGTAACGCTTACTTACCTCCGATGACTTTTTCGCCGAAAACACGGTGATCAGAATTTCGTTATTTTCAGATACGATATATTTGTAGCCATCGAACAAATAACAGAGCGTTCCTCTTTGGTTGCTCTCGTCTACAAGCGGGATTCCCCGTTCTAACGCAAGGGTGAATTTCCGGTACATTTCCTCCTGATTTTTGATTTTTTGGCGCTGCTTAAAACGAGCATGCGCATGCTTGGATAATTTCATAGTTGTCCCCCTTTTAACCTTTATTTGAATTGATCGTAAATTTCTTTGGCGTACAAGTCGCACCACAGAGCACGTAATTGAGCGCTGGCGATGAACGCTTTCTCATTGACTGGATCGTATTTGGCCATGGACCTTATAAAGGAATCGTGGAGTTCAGTTATAACGCCTTTTACTTCTTTTTTCTTGATTCCATAGCCTTTCAATGCGTTTGCCACGTTAACTGTTTGGTTTGACCACGGATTAAACCCGGGTATCAAGAGACAAGTCTGCGCTAGCAACTCAGCAAGATTGTCATATCGACTTCCGATAGCAATTTCCGTGGGTGCTATTCCCATTACGGAATCCCCTAGGGCGAAGAACAAACGATTGTTTATTTTGGGGAAAACATAAGTTTTTCCCGCCCCTAAGGCGGATTCGCTAATGGCATCAATCTGCGCTAGGACTTCAAGAGCGTTTAAGAACAACGCGGAATTATCGTTTGGCGACAAAGTTACTGGTTCCCCTTCCGGGCGGCGCAGCCAATCTTCCGTCACGGATTTCTCTTGGTTATATTGTGCCACCCATTCGCAGTGTTTCATCACCTCATAGAATTCATAGAAAGCGGGATTCTTTTGTTTGGGGATCCTTATCTCCCTCCCCATATCCACAGCTCGGTCTTTTCCTACGATTTTGTCGGAAAAGTCTTGGATTTGGCTTTTTAGTTTTAAAGCACTCTTTCTGACGTCTTCAGTCCATTGGTCGAGGTAGGATGCGTCGCAGCCAAGGAGAGCGATGGAGCCGAAAACATCTCTACCGTTATAAATGTATCCGTATCTTCCAATCGTATAGCTTTCAAAAGGGAGGGATAAAATGAGGGGCATCACTTGTTCATTTAATTGATAGGCTTTATCGAGAAGTTCAATTTGGATGTCTTCCGATATCTTGGCGGTCGTGGAGAAGACGTATTCAAGCATTAGGTTAAACATCATATTCACAAAGGCCGTATTTCCAAGCGGATTACCGAACTTATCGCGAATGCCAGGATTCGCTTTGGATAAGAGAATCCTCTTGTAGTCACTTAGTTTTTCTCGCACGTCCTTGCGTTCCATGATAACGGCAAGATGATTCATGATTTCGGTGGTTTCTTCGTCTTGAATCGTTCGCGGATTCCTTCCGTTTTCCACGAAATAATAACCATTGAAATATTTCGCAATGGATTCAGGCGAACACAATTTAGTCATCGCTTCAATTAGTTCTTCCGCGCCATGTTGATTCATTTGAAGCCCAGGGCACGAAGGATCAGCGCAGCCATATTCCGTTAATGGCAATTCACCTCTTCTAGCAACAAACTCCAAGCCATTTTTCGAATTGTTTTCTAGAATATAGTCCAGTAACGTCCAACGATATTCATCTTCTTCCAGATATACGTCTTCTTCGATAAGCCGCTTGTAATTGTCTTCGTTATCTGTGGCGGCAGCATACTTGATGCCCCGGTCGTGGTAATTTTCTGGCATGGGTTCGCCTCGACCCTCTAATAGATAAACCATCGAAGTATCCAGAATTTTTTCTAATGGCAAATAGAAGTCTTGGTTAAAACTACGCCCATTAGCTTGATCGATCATTTGACTAAACGATCCCTTAGTTTTTCTGACAAATTCTTCTGGGTCTTGATAGTCGATCTTTCCTTCAAGACGTAAATCCTTATACATCATACGTAGAAGATCTGAATTCGATTTAATCCCTTTGCTTTTTCTTAGCTTTTCCAATCGTTCTCGAATGCCGCTCATATTGTTTTCCTCGCTTTCCTATTTCCATTAAAGCAAGCAAAAATACGATTTGCAACCTTGGTAGCACGTTTTTAGTTCAAATAAAGTTTCATACGTCGTTTTTACTCCCTGAAAAATGAAGGAAGCCTTGGTTGCACAATCAATAAAGTGCCGATTAATCGCTATTTTTTGAAATTTTGAAATTAATGTTTTTATAGAGCAAACAAGTTGCACGATTATTTGAAAATATTGCAAAAATAATTATTGTTCTTTCTTCTAATATGGCAAATAGTTCAGTAGCCTTTCGTCGCATCAGGTTATTTTTCGCGAAGGAAATCGAAGTTCACTTGATCGTGAGCATATGGTTTCAAGACACCCGTCCAGCATGCAAGGCAGCGACGTGTTTATAACGAATAACGCGAGAGCAAACGATCCCGTCTTTAGGCCGAAAGAGGGCTAACGAAAATAAAAAGCGGGTCTCCCCGCGGCCGGTATCTCTCCGGTCATCTAGCAACAACTATAAGCAATTTGGCAGTCGAGTCAACAGACTTCGCTCTTTTACCACAAAAACGTAAATCCAATCGGCTTGCCTCTTTGTCTACTTGAGCAACTCCGCCAAATTTCTTGCAGCATCGTTTTTTGGTTATAAAAATGGTTTTGCACCCTATTCCATGTATGAAACAATCTATTTTGGAATATTTTATTCCGATATATTTACTTTTACATACACCCGGCTATAATGGAACCTGGGAAATGGGAAAAATATCATGAATGGGAATCGGATTTTGTCTATCGAACTAAAAAACATCAAGACCGTGCAAAACGGCACGGTGGAAAGCTCGCTGAAAAAACCGGTGGAAAGGGGCGAACTAGAAAATCATCTTTGCGATATCGTTGGGATATATGGGCAAAACGGATCGGGCAAAACCACCGTGATTGACGCTTTGGGTTTTTTAAAGAATTTAGCTCAGGGCATACCGCTGAACTTCGTGGATCCTAGAACTGGGCGGCGAGTCGAAGGGGATTACGATTATTTGTTGGACGTGAATAGTGATTCCGGCTCTCTTCTTTTCACATGTTTGATTTATGTCGGAGAGGAGCCCTACGAAATTCATTACTCCATTGAACTGGGGTGGAACGAAAGCCGAGATCACACCATTCTACGCTCTGAAACTTTCGATGTTTTCCCCTCTCATCCGGGCGATAAAACCTTTTTCAAACTGCGTTTAGCCCCCTTTTACGTGGATTATGGCAGTGAGACCCTAAAATATCTATATGACGGAACGGCCCATACCTCGAATTATGCTTTGGGGCCGCAAAGCCTAAAACCCGGCGAATTTGAAATCTACACCAAATTAAATGCAAGGAAGGCGGAATGCATCCGGTTAGGTACCAGTTTCTTATTTGACCCCGCTTCCATCGAATTCCTCCGTTCCTCGCTTAACGAAGACGTAGTAAAAATGGGCGAAGTCATCCAAGCGTTCAAATCCCAATGCATCCTGCAGTTATTTGTCTTCAACAAAGCTCTCGATCGATTTAATGGGGATTTCCATTTGGCTTTCTTTGATGATTCCTTCCTGCAGGGCAAAAACAAAAAACGCGGGGTTTTATCCCTTAGTTCTAGGCCCTTCACGATTCCTTCCGAATGGCGGGAGACCTACGACCACCTCATGAAGGAAATCAATCTCTTTGTCTCTTCCTTCGTTCCGGGATTTGAACTCTACGTGGATTCCATCTCGCATTCGGTCTCCGAAACGGGAAAGGAAGAGCAAAAAATTGCCATCTATCGAAAAATGGGCAATCGAAGACTGCCATTAGGAGAAGAAAGCGCGGGAATCCGAAAACTCTTGTCCATCGCGGTTGGTCTGATCTCTATTTATGGGGATTCCTCTAGTTGGCTAGCCGTCGATGAACTCGATTCCGGGGTCTTTGAAAACCTTTTGGGGCAGTTACTCCAAGTCATGGAGCAAAGCGGGAAAGGCCAATTGATTTTTACCGCCCATAATTTAGCCCCATTAGAACGCATCTCCCCTTCTTCCATCGTCTTTACGACTTCGAACCCAGCGAATCGTTACATCAAATTCTCGGGAATCAAAAAAACCAACAACCTGCGGGATTTATATATCCGCGCCTTAAAACTAGGTGGACAAAGCGAAGAATTAACAAGTTCGGTAGATTTAGACGACTTGGATTCCGCGTTATGGTCTGCATATAAAAGTTATTCCAAGGAGGCATTGGATGCCGAATCATAAAGAACGAAAAGTATTTCTCCTCATCGTCGAAGGTTCTTCGGACCGAATCGCCATCAAAGGTACCTTAAAAGAAGTCTTAAAAGCTCTTGGATATGACGCCCTTCTTGATTGTGAGGTCTACGGCACGGACCTGACCTTGCACCCTTACCAAAATAACAACCAGTATTCCGAGCCCGAAGATGCGCTTGAAAACGTCGTCTCCGCGGTCAACGAATTTATTTATAACGAACGTCGCAGCAGCAAAATCGATTTCGATAATATTGCCGCCGTCGCCACCCTTTCAGATTTAGATGCCTGCTATTGCGATGATTCCCGCATCGTCTTTTATTCCGATGCTCCTAAAGGAGTCAAAAGCCAATGCGATATCAACGCTCAGCTCATCCGCACTACAAATATTCCGTTCATGACGGAGCGCAACGCCAACAAACGGGAAGCTTTTGACACCCTTTTAAGCGAAAAAGAAATCTATATTGGGGAAACGACAAAGCTTCGCGTTCCCTTCAAACCCTTTTATATGTCCGTTCATTTGGAACACGCCTTAATGAACGACACGAGCGAGCATACCTTAGAAGAAAAAGGAGAAATGGCTCGAGATTTTCGGGCCAAATACATCCATTGCCCCACAGAATTTATTCACCTTTTGGACGATATTAGCATTCACGGAACCGATCACCCATCCAGTTGGAACCGCAAAGCGTTGAAAGAAAACGCGTTTGCCAGAGCCTCCAATCTATTTCATATTATTCAATGGTTCAAGGAATTGGCGGACGTTCTTCAATGTAGCGATGTCGAATCATAAAAATAACCCAGGTTTCCCTGGGTCAATGGTCTTGGGTGTCGGCTATTCGCCTTGTTCGGGAATTGGTTCTTTTTCCGTTTTGTCTTCGGATTCAGGCGTTGCTTCTTTTTGGATGTTATCCGAGGGGGTTTCTACGGATTTAGTATCTTTGTTAGTCAAGGATTCTAATAACATCATGCCAAATAAGGCATAGATGACGAGACTGATGACATCGATGCTACCTAGCTTGATGGGATTGCCCGCGGAATCAAAGAGAAGGGTTAAAACTAACGCGGCCATGAATAACGCGGAGAAAAGAACATCCAGCCGCTTTAAGACGGGGTTCGAAACAAGGCGGGCGATGATGGAGAAAATGGCAAGAGCTAAAGAGAGTAATAAAGCCGCTAAAGCGACGATCCAACCCGTCGGCCCCATTTGGTCCGAAAGGTTCGTGATGTAGAGAAGATAGTAAATAGAAGCAAATGCGGAGAAAAGAGAAATATTAAGGATATCGAAGACCTTCTTGGCTTTCTGGGGGAGTTTATCTCCTGCTACCGCTTCGGCGATGCCCGCCCCAAGATAATAAAGGGAGATCAATAAGGCGATGACGCCAATCACCAAGGCTCCGCCATCTAAGGAGAGCCAATTCAAATAGGTTAGTAATAGCAACGCACCGAAAACAATGGATAAAAACGGCTTAGCGACAACTTGAATTTTTTTCATGAGTGTTTCCTCTTGGCAAATAGTATAGCAAAGGGGTATTCCGATTCCCATTCCCAAGAATGGGGTCTTTCAGGAAAGCGACCACCTTTTTCTTGGGGTTTAGACGGTACGGCTCGTAGCGAATAGCCGTCTTCCATAGGCCTTATAACGGGACTAATTTCTTATTTTTTCAAAAAAAGTCCCGTTATCCAAGAAAAATGAACAAACTGTTCAATGTTTTATTGCACCTGAAAGGCTAATTTTCCTGCGTTCTTATGTACCGCCGATTTGCAGCACGAGTCCTCTCGCACGCGAAAAAACAAACCCTTGCGTTTGGCGACTGCACTACTGCAAATCAGCTGATTTTTGTCACCAGTCTGTCACCAATTGCAGTGAAGCCTTAAAGCACACAACTAATCATTTCATTGACAAAATCCACGTTACATAGCCTTCAATTGGAGCAAATGCTTGTATGATTCATTTAACGAGTATCAAGGCTCTTACCCCGTTTCCGAACCTTATGGTACCTTGCGTTTTTTAGTATTTTCTCACAAAAAATACTTTGCGTTTTTTAGTATTTTGGCAAGAAAGTTAGTTTGCGTTTTTTCTAAGATTTTCCAAATAAGTTCGATGACATGGGCATTATCGTTTTTTGCCAAATTTTAAAAAGTAAGAATCGTCTTAAAACGTCCCGACACAGGTTGCAAAAGATTTCAAAAAGTTGGGCTTGCCGTATCTTTTTCAGCAGTTCCATTGTCTATTTACGTTTAGCTTCCCGTTTTTCCATTGCCGAGACGGAAAACATATGTGGCGGATAGGTGAAAACAAGCGAACCCTCGACTCGGGCGCAATGTATAAAACGCCGTCTCTTATACCATTACCTCTCAATTCGAGAGGATGGAATAATTTGCATTCCCGCCTATATGACGTTTTGTCTATAGACCTTCTTAAAGGCTCAGCAAAAAATCCACGACGTCTTGAAGCAAAACGCCATTTTCTAGTTTTTGCATCGGAACCTTTTGGTTCACCAAAACGTATTTGGCATTGGCGTCTCGAATCAAACGATAGGGGGCTAGTTCCCTTGTTTTGGTGCTTTCTTGATTCCTATTATCCGTTACTTGGATGTAAAAGGTTTTGACGCCTTTGGTCGCATAGAAATCAATTTCATAATTTTTAAGCACGCTTTTGCCGTTTTTATCTTTTTCCACCTGGCTAAACGTTCCAACCTCCACGCGATATCCATTCGCCTTTAATTCGTTATAAACGGCATTTTCAACCATTTGGCCAACATCTAGCGAAGTAAAATCAAGTCGGGCGTTCCGTAAACCGTTATCGGCAAAATAATATTTTCTTGTCGCCCCGATGCGGGTGTTGCCCTTGATATCAAGACGAGGGGCTTCGCGAATCAAATAGGCATCTTCGAATGCATCCAAATAGAAATCGACGGTTTTTCTGTTTATCTTTTCCTTTTTCCGACTTTCCAGCATATTGGCAATTCGCTGGGTATTAAGCAAAGTGCCCGATGCATAGGCAAGCGCATCAACGATTTCGCCAAGACTTTCCGTTTTTCGGATTTTGTTTCTTTCCAAGACGTCCTTTAAATAAGTCGTCTCAAATAATCCCTTCAGATAATTCTCCTTTTGCTCGGCTTCTCCCTTAAGCACGGCAAGGGGCATCCCTCCATAGACCAGGTATTCGTTAAAAACATCATGGGGATCCCCGCCTACAAAATCGTAGAATTCCTTAAACGTCAATGGAGCCAAGTGAATGTTGGTTGCCTTGTCGCGGAATTCCGTCGCGATATCTTTCGACAATAATTTCGAATTGCTTCCCGTTACATAGAGATCGACATTGGCGATCCGCGACAGCCCCAAAACAACATCCACAAAGGTGATGACGTTAGGGTCGGTTGGCTTAGCGATGATGATTTTTCCATCGGTAAAAGAGGGATTGATCACCGGGCTAACCAGCTGAATCTCGTCGATAAAACATAGTGCATCTTTGAAGAGACGGCGGCCCAATTCTTAACGTATTCCGTTAATTCAAAGGGATTGCGGTATTTGGCATTAACGATGTCGTCGAGTTCAACGTTAAGAATTTCCGAGGCTTCCACGTCATGCTCCAGCAAATAGCTTCGGTAAATTTCTTTCAAAAGATAGGACTTCCCACATCTTCGAATGCCCGTAATGACCTTGGGAAAACCATTTTCCTTGGCTTCAATCAGTTCTTTCAGATATCGTTCTCGTTTAATCATCTAATTACCTTTTTTATAGAATTCTATGTTTTTGTTAAATAGTTTTTACGTTTATAGAAGAATGAAAGCAAATGCTATTTAACTTTTTCATAGAATTCTATGTTTTTTGGTAAATTGAAATGGGACGATGGTTAAAACTGAATGCAGTCTAATGCCAGCATGATGACAAAACCAAGCAGAAAGGACCAGACGCCAAAATGACCATGACCATCGCTGCTCATCTCGGGAATCATTTCTTCTGCGACGACATAAATCATGCATCCCGCGGCAAAAGCTAACGCCCAGGGCATAATCTCTTGGATTTGCATGGCCAAAAATAATCCAATGACCGCGGCAAGGGGTTCTACTACGCCAGAAAGCATGCCAAATAAAAAGGCCTTGCCGCTAGAACCGGATTCGCTTTTTAGGGGCAAGGATACAACGGCTCCTTCGGGGATATTCTGAATACCAATACCAATAGCTAATAACAGGGCACCGGTTAATAAAGATAAGTTATTCCCTTGGGACAAGGCTACGCCGAAGGCAATCCCAACGGATAAGCCTTCGGGGATATTATGGATGGTGACGGCCAAAAACATTTTGGAGGTCTTGCTCATTCTTTTGGAAGGAAGGCCTTCTTCTTGGTTCTCGGAAACATGGAAATGGGGAACAAGCTTATCGATACCCCATAGGAATAAGGCACCAAGAAGGATTGAAATAACGACAACAAGCCAAGAAGGCATGTAGGTTACGTTTGTTTCTAAGGCGGGCTTAATCAGCGAGAAGAACGAAGCGGAGAGCATCACCCCAGCGGCAAAGCCCGTGAAGATTTTATTTAAGCGGGGCGAAATCTCCTTCTTTCCCAAAAAGAAAACGAAAAGGGATCCGATAGTCGTACAAAGAAAAATAAGTGATATTCCAAGGATGGGGTAGAGGATTTGTTCCATGGGATGGTTCCTTTCCTGTAAGTAAATTCCTATTAACTCTTGAATGATACTACGTTATCAAGGGAAGGCAAATCAATTAATAAGCATGGAGTGGCCGTTTAACGAGCCACGCCCTTTGGGCTCTCAACGAGAGAGTTCCACTCTTCTAGCGCTTCCTCTGCATTATAGTCTAAAGCCATGAATGGAAAGCAAGACAAGGGGTAAATAATCTCGTCTTCCGTTGCTTTAATTTCTGACTCCAAAAGGGCGGAAATATCCGTTAAAGTCCATTTAGCGTCGGCTGATTCTAGGATCTCGCGATATCGTACCAAGGAGGCACGAGCAACGATGGCAAAATCGTCTGGTGGCAAAATATGCAAGGCGTGCCCTGAGTTCGAGCGGAATGGCGTTAGTTTTTTTATCGTCGATTTATATGCCGAACTAGAGCAAAGGGATAAGGGGCGCGTTGGGGTTATGAAAAACTCCCCGTCTTTCTCTTCCACATCGAATAACGATTCCACCATGGGGTAATTGATATATAGAAGCCCATTTTTTGTTTCGTCGGAAAAATAGCGTTGCAAGCCTCGAATCTTTTCGGGGTTATAAAGATGATACAAAGGATCAAAATCGAAGATGAGATAAATTAAAGCGAACATATCCTGTGGGCGAACGTTTTCCGGACATTTCAAAAGACCTTTTTGACAAAGGTACACCGGCAAGGAGTCGTATTCACTACTTTGAATCAGAGGATCGTAAAGCTCATAAATGGAGGTATTTAATTGAACCGGCGTATATTGTCCTTGTAGTAACAAGGAATTGAAAGTTCCTAAACATCGCAAGGAGTCCAAGCATTTGCGATCCGTTTTTCCTTCGAAAAGAATCAATACACGACGCTCAGAGATCATCCGAAAGCACCATCCGTTCTAGGCTGTTGCCTTCGCGAATGATGCGATTCGTGGAATCGGCAAAGCTCCTGATTTTTCCGTTTTTAATGTTGAGGTAGCAATCCGGACGCATAATCGCATTATCGGCCAAATAGGGGTTATGAGTGGTCAGGATGGCTTGGAAAGAAGGATCGGAATTCACTCGGCGCAGAATGCCTTGAGACAAATTGAAATGATAGAAGGCATCGTATTCATCAAGGAAGAGGAATTTTAAATGCTCTTTCATCTTATCCATCCAATAAAAGAACAGGCAAAGGGATTTCGTGCCGGTAGATGCAATGGGAAAGAATGGATAATCTTGATTGGCAAAATGAGCGTAAACCCGCTTCCCGGAAATATCGGAAATCGCATGCAATTCATAGGAAAGTCCACAATCGGACAAAAAGGATTGAAGGCCCTTAAGCACTTCGGGGTCGGAAGCTAAATACTGGTCCACGTTCTCAATGGTGTTGGTCGTTCCCATGAATTCGTAACTGCCCAAAGAACGAAACCAAAGCATTCCAGAGGCAAATTCATTGATCAGCCGAATGGGGGAATCTTCCGGAAGATTGGCCGAAAACCCATAGATGGACTTGACCACCGAATTATTCATATTGCGGGTCAAAAGAGCTTGACGGTTCAAGCCATCTAACTCAGGTAGATGGTTATCCATTCTATTGGAGGAATAGTCATAGGAAAAAACAAGCTCGTTGGAAACATAAATCCGTTCCTCCATCAAAACCATGTTCTCGTTTTTCTCATATTCGTAAACCACTTCTTTCCCATTAAAATCAAATTCATAACGAAAACGCATCGTTTTGGAAGCGCAATCGCCGTTTAAGGAAAAAAGATAGTTGTTGGGGTTGCGCAGGTTATCGGTCAAATGGGTAGTGATATCCATCAAGGCAAAGCCGAGATTGGATTTGCCACTTCCGTTTTTCCCATATAAAAGAGCTTTATTTACCAAATTATTCTTAATCAAATGGGTATTGAAGGAATAATCGCGGATACGAGATAAATCCAAAGTGCAAGTATCCCGGAAATTCTTGAAATTCGTAACGCTAAAACGCTTGATCATACGTCGTCCTCCAGAGAAATGTTAATCAATTACATCGTTTCCGTCAATGTATTACATTTAAAGTGTAAATATTTTACATCAAATGAAAATATCTAATTCGCATACGAAACATGTCCGAGAATTCTAAAGTCTAACTTTATTTTACTCGGATTCCCGAAGAGCTCGTCGCGAATAGGAAATTCAGTTGCATACATTTTGTCAGCAACTGGAAAAAGGCCGTATCCAACGGTTTCTAGAAGGAGACGTTTTGTCAAACAACTACTTGTTCTTGGAATTGGCTTCCACGATCAAGGAATTTAGGATGTCGCCATGAGCGACGATTCTCCGATAGGAATTCTTGGTGACATGCTTACTAGCAAAGCAATGCGCAACTATTCGATTTCTTCGTAATAATAAGAGGTATCGATGCCTTTCATAAACAGTTCCCTGTTGTCGATGTCACTGGTTAAGGCATTCCTTAGAACCGTTTTTATTTTTGCATCCGAATTCGGGCTTTGTATCATCGCGTCAAAATAATCTTTTTTATCGATTTTGGACCAATCGATGCATTTCCTTAATTCTTTAACAAAAATGAAGTCGAGCCAAATTCTAGTCGCTCTCCCGTTTCCTTCCATAAAGGGGTGAGCGATATTCATCTCCACGTATTTTTCTACGATTTCCTCAAAGGTGGATTGAGGCATTTGGTCAATTTGGGATAGCGTTTGGGGTAAATAATCCCCGTTAGCAAAGATAAAGCCGCCTTTAGAAATGGTTTTGGTTCGTATTTTTCCTGCAAAATCATATAAGCCTTCAAATAGATAGCCGTGGATTTTTTGCAAAGCGATCGTTTTTCCTATTTCGCTATCCTCAATCAAATTGGTTTGATACAGGTCATAGGCTTTTCTTTTGCTTTGTTCATCGATCGGATCAAGAAGGCCGATAACCCAATTCAAAATCTGTTTTTTGTATTTGGATGGAATAAGGGTTAGTAGCAATCGAACCCCTCTTTCATTGATGACGTCGGAAAGATATTTTTTGCCATCGTCCGCGTACAATTTCAGCTGTCCACAAAAGGGAGACAACTCTGGATTTCTCGCTTTAACATTATTCCAATATCTCCTTGGCGAGTTGGGCTCTACAAGAATATCGATAAAATCGACGGCAGAATACCACCACAAAGATTGTTCGTTGTCCCATACCGCCCTAACTTCCTTATTATTAAAGAATCTAATGGAATGTTTTATCATGGAGACAAGATAACTTAATTAGATTCAGTTGTCCACAAATTAGGGACAACTGAATTTATAATTCGGATTATACTCGTTAAGTCCATTTGCTCATTTAACGCAGAAATAAGCTCCGGGAAATCCCTCTTATTCAGGAAGCGGGCCTTGCTTTAAAAATTCGTGAACCGAATTTTATTGGGTCTAAATCGAAGTCACCGGCACCAAATAACAGGATCGATTCAAGGGTTTCACTTCATCGCATAAGCATAAAACAATGCCTGGATGTTCTTCCAAGCCAAACTTCGATAGCACGTTAAAATTCTTGTCTGCATTGTTAGGATCGCTCGACTTTTTGACTTCAAGCGGATAGATGGAATTGGGCCCTAGTATCACTAGATCGATTTCTTTTTGGTCTATATCGCGATAATAATACAAATCGTGGGTCGATTTCCCCGCGTTGTAATAGCTCTTTACAATTTCGCTGACGACAAAGGTCTCTAGAAACGCCCCATCCATATTTCCGTTTTGCAGGGTTTCCGCGTTGGGCCAGCGGCATAAATAGGCGGCGAGCCCCGTATCCATAAAATAGACTTTTGGGATTTTGACAAGGCGATTGGTGATATTGGAATGATAGGGGTGAAGGAGGAAGATGATTCCGCTTCGTTCTAGAATTCCAACCCATGCTTTGGCAGTAGGCGCAGAGATTCCAATCCGTTTAGCGATATCCTCGTATTTCAATTCTTGCCCCGTTCTCGCGGCCATATAAACCAAGAAATCATAGAATTCATTGAGTTTGCCCACTTGGGCTAAATCCTTGACGTCCCTTTCTAGATAGGTGTTGACATAGTCCGCATAATAACGGTCCCGGTCGATATCTGTGGTAACAAGGCGCGGCATGCCGCCGCGAAAGATCCTTTGATAAACCTCGGATACATTCAAGGAAGGGAACTTCACTTTCTTCAGGGCTTCTACTTCTGGAACAAAGCATCCGTGGATATTCCCCTCCAGTTCCTGCATGGATAAAGAAGACATTTCAAACACGGCGACACGTCCTGCTAAAGACTCCGCCACCCCCTTCATCATCTTGAATTTTTGGGAACCGGTTAACCAAAACAGGCCGTTATTTTCCTTCCCCTCATACCCCAAACGATCCACGATATCCTTGATGGTTTCTAGAATCGAAGGAACTTTTTGGAATTCATCAATCAAAATGGGATATCCGTAGGTTTCGAAAAAGAGCACAGGGTCGGTTTCGGCAAGACGCCTTGCCGCTCGGTCATCGAAACTCACATAACGCCTCGCGGGTTCTTTAATATGGTTAAGCATCGTAGACTTCCCCACCTGGCGTTGTCCGCAGACTAGGACAACGGGATATTGTTGACTTGCTTTTAGAACCGTCGATTCGATAGCTCTTTGGATGTACATGAGGTTTACCTCCGAGAATTATAAAGTCTGACTTTATTTTACTCGGATTCTCTAAGATGGCAAATGTTCCATAGAAGTTCGTTGAGAATGGAAACCCAGTTGCATGCATTTTGTCCGCAACTGAAAAGAGGCCGTATCTAGCGGTTTCTAAAGGGAGGCGTTTCGTCAAAGTCTACTTGTTCTTGGAATTTGCTTCGACGACCAAAGAACTTAGGATGTCGCCATGCGCGACGATTCTTCGGTAGAAATCCTTGGTGACATCCGTCTTTGCTTCGTAATAGCCGACGATGCGACGATAAGAGTCTTTGCCGATTTTATCTCCGTTAGGCTTGGTTTCAATGTAGCCAAGGATTCGAAAGTACGAGTCTTTGATGATTTGTTCTGCCACGGGGTTCCCCTTTATCCTTCCTGCAGTCGAATGGCCCTTTAGGGCTTCTTCTTAAGTTTATTTTAAAACAATGGGTTTGGGGAATCTTGGGATTTTAAGAAATGTCCTGATATCGGAGCAAGCGTTGGAGTAATCCTTTTTCGTTTTTATGAGACGTTTCTCTTCTCCCTTCAACTCTTTTTAAAAACCGCTTTGCTAGCAAATAAGCATCCCGCCGTTCCCGGGCACCATCATCTCGAAAAAAGCGATCAATCATGGAGCACATCTATGATAAACAACTATGCCGCCTTACAAAAAAGCTTGGACGATTTCAGTCCAAGCATTTCTTTTGGGATTTCTTTTTCAGGTCCTACCCTCGGGCCATGTCTTCGTTTGGGATTTCTTTTTGAGGCCCTACCCTCGGGCCCTGTCATCGTAAGCAATGTCGGTTTTACAAAGCATTTGTCTTCGATGTGCATAAATCCTATCACAAGTCCGTCACGGCAGGATGACTTATTTCCCGGGACCGCTCAGAGTGTAGCTTCTATCGATGCTTTCATCGTCTTTTTGGTAGATGTTCCCGAAAACAAAAAAGGCGTTTTAAGGTGCGCCGCCACGACTTGGACAGGTTTAAGGTCTCTGGCCCGACGAATGGGTAGTCTTTTCGACTTTACTCCTTGTAGTCCTTTATCAACTTGCTGATCAAGTTCTTGGACTCCTCCAAATCATAATCTTTTTCGCCTGCAAGTCGAGTGGCAAAAGCTTCTAGCACGAGTTGCTGAGCCCGCAGTTCTTGTTCTCTTTTTTCAATATTCATGGCAATCGGTTCGTCTTCTCGTTTAGGATACCTCCTTGGTATGAAGCAACGAAAGTATTTCCTTTTGATTTTTTCTAGAGAATCCAAATAACTTCCGAAAAAATCTAGCAAAGCTCAATAAGGTTTTTGCTCAGCTCCCCTTTCAAAATCAGGGGTGCTTGTCAACGAAGCGATACGCAATTATTCGATTTCTTTGTAATAACCCGTTGCCGAATATAAATCCGCCTTTAGGAATTTTTTTGTTCTTATTTTTCGGGAGTATCCAGAATTATGCGGATTTGGCCTGATTCGCCTCCGTTCCGTTTATCCCGGAGGGAGGACCCCCAAGGGCGCGACGGACGCGAAAAAAGCAGGAATCCTGTGCTACGCAAGATCCGCGGCCCCCTCTCATCTTTTTAGCTTAAATATTTGACTTTCCCTACGCTTTAGTACAAAAATAAGGCAAAGGGGTTAAAGAAAATATGAAATTAGCTGCATTTATTTTATGCATATTAAGCACAATTGCCATGGGTTGGACGTTAATTCCACTCCTATGGTGCATTCCTATGACAATGAAAGTTTATAAAGCATACAAAGGCGAAGAAACATTAACAACTGGTTTTAATGTTTGCGTATTACTTTTTGTAGACTTAATTGCTGGAATATTATTGCTCTGTGATAACGATTAATCTTTTGTTTAAAAATAGTAGAAATAAAAGTCAAAATAACAACTGACATTATTTAAAATCATCCCTCATTTGCAAATGAGGTTTTATCCAATTGGAACCGCCTAGCGCAATACCCGGCCCCTTTCAGCCGTGGCAATGCATCATTCCGCGTAGAGCGACCGAAAACCGACCAAAAGCACGGAATATTAAAAAATGCCCGATTCGCTCGGGCACATTTGTTACATGGTGGCTGAGGGGGGACTCGAACCCTCGACATACCGGGTATGAGCCGGTTGCTCTAACCAACTGGGCTACTCAGCCATGGTGGAACTTATCGGGCTCGAACCGACGACCTCATGCTTGCAAAGCACGCGCTCTCCCAACTGAGCTAAAGTCCCAAGCCTTCTAAGCGATACCGCTTAAGCGGCTTGGTTATTATAGACACAGGAAAAAAAGGAAACAACAGCCAAATTGAACTTTTTCGGCCCGATTGCAAAAATATCGAGTACTTCTTGTCGAGAACTCCTATAATGAAGTCAGGAGATTGCAGAATATGGATCAATCTATCATTTCTTTGGCCTACAAATATAACGGATGGGGGATCGCCTTATATATCCTCATCGTCACTTTGGTATCAGGGGTGCTATCCGCGATCATCGGGGTGGAACGCGAAATCAAGGGGCAAGCCGCCGGGTTACGGACCCACGTCCTTCTTTCGATTGGCTGCACTCTTATCATGACCATCTCCATCTTTGGGATTGGATTTGCTTCCGGCCAAATCGATTTTTCCCAGGGGTATATCGATGCGTCCAAGCTTTCTTACGACACTTCCCGCATCGGGGCGGGCATCACCGCCGGAATCGGCTTCGTCTGCGCCGGCACGATCATCCGCACAGGCTTATCGGTCCGCGGATTAACGACGGCCGCCACTTTATGGGTATCCGCAGGAATTGGGATGGCCTGCGGGTCGGGACTTGTTTTAGAGGCGATCATCGTCGCGGCGGTCACGATGATTCTATTGACTGGGCTTCTTCGTATTGAAAAAGCCATTGGAAGACGGAGTCCCCAAATTAAATTGACCGTGGCCAAAAACACGGTGGTCATCAAGGCGATCCGCATGGAAGCCGAGGCCAATGGCCTTATTATCAAAAACGTCGTGACCCATCAAACGTCCCTAAAAAATGGGGAAGAGGCCATTGTCATCACCGTATTATTTGCTCTTCAATCCTCGCAACCGGTTTTGGAAGAATTGTGCGAGTCTTTATCGAACCGGGATGGGGTTCTTTCCGTCGAACGGGTTCATTTTAAAAATCCGATCGGCGAATAGTTCTCCTTCTTTTCCCTAGTCCTCCTTTCCGGGGGATTTTTTATTTAGGCGAATAAGGGCCAAGTAACCGCGAATTTAATCAAGACGAAGAATAAGGGAATCGATAGGACGCTTAATAAGGTCGATAGGAGGATGGAGTCGCTAGCCACATAGGCTTCGCGGTTATAATCGTTGCAATAAGCAACCACCACCGCGCTGGTGGGGGCGTCCATCCCGATGACAATCGCGGCGAGGCTATATTCGTTAAAGTGGATCCAGCCAAATGCTTGAATCGCGCAGCAAATGCCAAAGGTCAATAAAGGCAAAGCAAACATGCGAAGCAAAGCGATGAGCCAGGAGGTCTTGTTCTTCAAAGCGGAAAGGAAATCCGCATCCCCTAAGCTGACTCCGATTAGAATCATGCATAACGGGGTGGCCAAGGCATCGCCAAAGGCAAAGACGTGATAAAGGGCAGGAAGCGTCTTATCGATGCGGAGGAACCCATAGGATACTCCTCCTACATCCACTTGCCAGACCACGTTTTGGAGCAACCATACCAGTAACCCTGCTCCCATCGCGATCATGATGGGGTTCACAAAGATGGATTTTAATACAGGACCCACATTCCCTTTTTGGAGTTTGGTTCCCGAAATGCAAAGGAAGCAAAAGATATAAACAACAAGACGGAAGGATAAAGTCATTAAGGAGGCAGGGATCATCACTTCTCCTAAATGCTCCCCCGCGTAGACGGCTTTTAAAACGGGGATTGCGAAGAAGGTCAATTGGCCTACAGAAGATAGAATTGCATAAATCACACGCTTATCCGCGTCTTTTTTTAAGAAGAATAAAAGACTGAATACGATGAAGAGGATATAAAGGATAAGGGATAAAACAAGCAGCAAGGCGTTCGAAGCTAAGCTTTCGGGGTTAAAATCGCTCATGAAGGCGCAGAAAGCCATGCAGGGAATCGCCACTTTCATGACTAAGACGTTTAAGACTTCTTTCGCCCCGTCTTTAAATAGACCGATGCGACGGAAAATAAATCCAATCAGCAAAAAAGCAATCGAAGCTAGAATCGCGCCAATGAAGTTTTGGTCCGTAAAAATATCCGCAATGATACTCATAACGGCCACGAGTATACGCGCCTAATGGAGACTTGACGTTTGAATGCGCTTCCAAAATTTCCTTGAAGGGCAGAATCCCATCATCCAGCCTTAAAAGAGTTTGGATTCATTCTTCTACGCGTCAGATATAGCGTTCTAAGGAAGAAAACTTCATTTTTAGTGGGATTTTAGACACCTTAGGGATATATACAAAGATAATGGGATTAGGCTAAGGCGGGATCCACGACGACACTTGCATCCGCATAGGCGCTTACCATGGATTCTTTGATCTCCTCGCAGGTGACATAGAAGGTGGTTTTATTCCAATTGACGGTGTCAAAACTGCCATAGAATGCGATAGAAGGCGCCATTTCTTTAGGCATCTTGAAAATCGCGGTCTCGAGGTTATCGCAGCCCTTGAAGACGTTATAGCCGAAGATTGCTACCGAAGCAGGAAATTCGATTTTCTTCGTTTTCCTCGCATTTTTAAAGGCATTGCTTTTGACGGCAACGACAGCTCGTTTCGTTCCGTTATCTTCAAAACTGTCCTCCACGATGATTTCTTCGGGAGCCACTCCTTGATAGCCTTTAACTAAGCCGTATGGCGTTTTATCCGAATCAAGGCCCGTCAACGTTTCATAGGAATAGATCAGTTGGAATTCTTCCCCTTTCCATTCGGAGATTTTGTCTTTTAAGACACGATCATAAAGGAAATATCCCCCGATTCCCACTCCAGCAACAAGGACTAACGCCCCCAGGAATTTTAGGAATTTAAACATACACGTCCCCCTTCTTTTTAAGTTTTGTACTTGTATTTTTAAGGATGGAAGAAATCCTGGCAAGAGATTTTTAGAGTCGTTTCCCCTTTGAATTTTTTCATTCAAGTCCAGTAGATTCCATCCCATAATGGATTCCTTTTCCCATCCTCTGAATCGGCTTTCAAGGGAGAGGTCGATTCAGAGCCTTTTGACCACGAAAAAAGCGCAGCCCTTTGACAAACGGGATTAGGCTACGCTTTTATCTATTCGAAGCTTTCCCCTTCCAGGGCAAACTGGGAATTATAGAGCCCTGCGTAGAATCCATTTTGTTTCAAAAGGGATTCATGGGTTCCTTGTTCGACGATGTTGCCATCTCTCATCACGAGAATCAAATCCGCGTTTTTAATCGTGGAGAGGCGGTGGGCGATGACAAAGCTTGTCCTTCCGCTGGTCAAGCGGTCCATGGCTTCCTGAATCTTCTCTTCCGTTCTGGTATCGACGTTCGACGTCGCTTCGTCAAGGATCAATAACGGAGCCTTTCTCACCATCGCGCGGGCAATGGTGATGAGCTGCTTCTGCCCCGCGGAGACCTGGCTATTTTCTCCAAATTCCGTATCCAATTGATGGGGCAAAGAACGGGTGAAATGGACCAAGTGGGCGTCTTTAATCGCCGCGTAGCAATCTTCATCGGTCACGTTGGGCGTGTTATAGACGAGGTTTTCGCGATAGGTGCCTCCGAATACCCAGGTGTCTTGAAGGACCATGCCGAAGATATCGTGAATTTCTTCCCGCGACATCTTTTTCGTATCGACTCCATCGATATAGATATGCCCCCCTTGGATTTCGTAGAAGCGTTCGAGCAAATTGACCATCGTGGTTTTGCCCGCGCCGGTAGGTCCAACAATAGCAACCTTCATCCCCGGGGTCACTTTCGCGGAGAAATCATGGATGATTTCGCGGCTGGGGTCATAAGAGAAGCGAACATGGTCGAAGACCACTTCTCCTTGGATCTTGTTTAAGCCGGTCTTGGGGTCATAAAGGTAACGAGGCTTGCTGGTTTCCTCTTCGAGTTCCTTTTCTCCGATGAAGCGGGCCACGCGACCAAAGGCCGCCCCAATCGTTTGGAGACTATTCAGGGCCTGGCCAATCGAAGTGAAGGGTTGTTGGAACAAACGGATATAGACCAAGAAGGCGGTAATGACGACCATATCGATGCCGAATTTGCCGTTGATGGCAAAATAGGCTCCAAATAGCAATACCGCGGCATAGGTGAGGTTAGAAATAAGAGAAGTCGTCGGCGCCATGAGTCCGCCCATATCTTGGGCTTTGAACATGATGAAGCCAAGGGAGAGGTTCTCTTTATCGAAGATGGCTTTTCTACGGCCTTCCGCATTGAAGAGCTTAATGACGTTTTGTCCGCCGTAATCTTCTTCCACGATGCCGTTAACGTCGCCGATTTTATTGGCTCTGGCATAGAACGCCGGCTGAGCCAATTTCAATTCGAAGAACATGAATAAAACCAGCAAAGGAATCGAGCAAATCGTAATCAGCGACATAATCCAGCTTGTCGTGAACATAGCAATCACCGAGCCAACAAGCAAGAAGAGGGAGCTAAAGATCGAAGATAAAGCCGAGTCCAAGTTTTGGGTGACCGAGTCTACATCGTTAGTTACACGGGACATGATGTCACCGGTTTGGTGGGAGTCAAAATAAGAAAGGGGAATCGTGTTGATTTTCCGTTCAATCTCTTGACGAAGGGCGTTGCCGTAATGCTGGACGCCCGTGGCGATCAAAAAGCCCGAGACATAGGTAAGAAGGGCGAAGACACAGTAATAGATACCAAGAACCAAGACGTAGTTTAGAACCTTGTCCATGTCGATGAGGGCGGGGGTTAAGGCCGACATCATCAAATAATTGGAGAGCTCCCCTAATTTATTGGGACTTAAGACCTCAAAGACCGTGGCGACCAATAAGCAGAGAGCGGCAATGATAAATAACGGCCAATACTTCTTGGTGTCCTTGGCAAGTCGTTTCAAGGACGCCGGATCGATTTTTTCACGGGGTTGGGCCCGATGCATTCTGCGTGCGCTCATAAACCGAGTTCCTCCTTGCTAAGCTGCGATAAAGCAATATCGCGATACGTGGGGCAATTTTCGAGTAATTCGCGGTGAGTGCCCTTCCCCACGACTTTGCCGGCATCCAAAACGAGGATCAAATCCGCGTCCATGATCGTGCCGACGCGTTGGGCGACGATGACTTTCGTCGCATTGGGGTACATTTTCTTGAGGTTCTCTCTCACCGTGCGGTCCGTTTTGAAGTCAAGGGCCGAGAAAGAATCGTCGAAAACAAAGATTTCCGGTTCGATAGCTGCGGCTCTAGCGATGCAAAGGCGTTGGCGTTGGCCGCCGGAGACGTTGGTACCTCCCGAAGCGATGGGAGCATCATACCCCCCTTCCATCTTTTGGATGAATTCATCGGCGCAGGCGCAGCTGGCCGCCTTTTCAATGGAGGCTTCGTTGATTTGTTCTTGTCCAAAGCCAATGTTGTCTTTGACCGAGCCACGGAACAAATTGCCGCGTTGAGGGACGAACCCAATCCGGGAACGAAGGTCTTTTTGGGTCATGTCTTTGACATTGACGCCGTCGACTAAAACTTCGCCGCTTGTGCAATCAAATAGACGGGGAATCAAATTAATCACCGTGGATTTGCCGGAACCCGTCGCCCCAATAAAGGCAAGAGTCTGTCCTTGGTGAATCTTAAAATCAATTCCCGAAACCACTTCTTCCTCCGCGTCAGGATAAGCAAACCCGACATCGTGGAAGGCTAATTCCCCATGGACATTTTCGGCAGGGCTAACAGGATGAACGGGATCGACAATGCTGGATTTGGTACGGAGAACTTCGTCAATGCGTTTGGCGGAAACCATCGCGCGAGGAAGCATAATAAAGAGGAACAAAAGCATCATGAACGCCATGATGACTTGGACGGCGAGGTTCGAGAAAGAAACGATGACCGAATAATCGGTTTCTCCTTTCTTCATCAAGGAAGCTCCGATGGCATAAATCCCTAAAGACGCCCCATCCAAAACAATCGTCATGACGGGGTTAAATAGCTGCATCATGCGGCCTGTGAACAAATTGACTTTGGTCAAGTCGTCATTGGCTTTTTTGAATTTCGCGTTTTGGTAGTCTTCCGCGTTATAGGCACGAACGACACGCACCCCAGAAATCCCTTCGCGAGTCACCTGGTTCAAGCGATCGATGAATTTCTGAGCGACTTTGAATTTGGGGAGAACGAATACCATGACCGTCATTAACACGGCGACGATCACAAAAACCGCGACGATGACGACCCAGGTGAGTTCTTTGCTCGCGTCGGTTGCAAATTTGCAAATCGCCCACACGGCGGTAACTGGGGCGGAGAAAATCATACGGAACGTCATGAGCGTCGACATTTGGACGTTTTCGATGTCGTTGGAGGTACGGGTGATTAAGGAAGCGGTGGAGAATTTGCCGATGTCGCCCACGCTAAAATCATTGACCTTCTGATAGACTTCATCACGAAGGCGGGTGGCAAGGGATGCCGTCATTTCCGAAGCGAGCAAAGCGATGATCACTTGACAAGCAAAAGTGCCTGCAGCCATCGCAATAATCATGCCTCCGTTATAAAGGGCATTGTTTTGCTGGTTAAACTGGATGGCGGCGATTAAATTCTTCATATAATCGACGTTTAGCATCGTGCACCACACTTGCATGACGGTGAGGCCGCAGATGACAAACAAGAAAATCCAATCCCACCAACGGAAGCGTTTATATAATCGCCATAAACTCATTCTAAAAACCTCCCCCGTTCGTAGTCGAACTAAAAAGTACGAAGGGTACTATAGTAGATAACCAAGGTTTTTCAACCCATTTGCCCGTCTTTTTTTAAAAAAAGAAAGGACGTGTTTTCCCTTTATTTTTCAAGAGGGAAATGAAGGGGGATCAGCCAAAAATGATCGTGGAACCCTTGCAGGGAAGTTTGCTCGAATAAGCAGGTTTCTTGGAAGGCGCGGTCAAGTTCTTGGAGGCGTTCTCCTGTTTGGATGGCTTTCTTTAAAATCGGGGCGATGTCGATATCGTCGGGATAGATTTCTAATAAATTTAATAGAGCTTCTACCTTTGCTTGGGGGGTATTGGCTTGAAAGGTGATCCCAAAATAAGGGGGGTCTAGTTTTTTTGTGGCCTTGAAGCAAGCTAGAGTCCCTTTATTCCTTATATAAAGAAGGGTGGAGGAAGAGAATTCGGCTTTCTTTCCTTCTTTAAAGGAAGAAAAAGCCAAGCTCACTTCTTCTTCGTATTCCCCCGGGTAAGGAATGGCTAAACAAGCGGAAAGGTAACTCAATGTATCCTTGGGTTGGAGACCAAGGTTTCGAGATAAATCTTCCAAGGAAAAAAGCATTTTACGCGGCAAGTTTTTGCTCTTGAAGGAATTCTTCATAACGGTTTCTAGCCGTTTTAAAAGGCGGGTAATAATTCACATGCGTCCATACAAGCAAAAATATCGCCCCGATTAAGGCCAAGAAATCCAAAATCAAAAACGTGCAGGTAAGTCCCATCGGCCATCCTAGGCTTGCGGAGAGGCAAAGGAAAACAAAAAGCAAAACAAATCCCCCGAAGGCTCCAAGGAAATAGAGGCCCCAACGGGTAAATTGCTTTTTGGCTTCGGCTAAACGCGATTTCAAGCGTTCCTCTTCTTCTTTTGTCTTGGTGCCATTGGCTCCTAAGGGAGCAGGCGTTTTCATTTGTTCATCCATGGGGGCTATTTTTTCACCTTTAGAGAAATTTGTAAATAAAGGGACAAAAATCATGAAAGCGCTAACAAGGAAAAATTCGTTCTTGGAAAAAAACCTGCCGCAGTTTAAAGTAAAGTCCCGGAGCAAGATAAAGATGATGCGAACCGGAATGAAGCAACTCACCCAAAATAGGGGCGCCGTCTCCTTCATCCGTATTCGTTTTGAGGCCTAATAGAGGCCTTATTTTTTTACCTTGTTTCGGAAAGGAAGGTTTCCCCAATGTTTGGAAACAAAAATAGCGCTGCGGTCGAAGAACCGCGCACCATTCATCCCAATGGCATGCTTCTAGAGGTCGATGAAGCCCCCAAGAAAGCAGGGAAGTGGATCATTCTTGCCATTCAGCACGTGCTCGCCATGTTCGTGGCCTGCGTCACCGTTCCGATGATCGTCTTTAGCGGAGTGAACGTCACGATTGGTGGCGCCACCCAAAATCTCGCCTCCGTCATGATCGCCCCGACCCTCTTCAGTGCCGGTGTCGGGACCATATTCTATCTCTTCGTCACGAAATTCAAATCCCCGATGTTCCTCGCTTCGAGCTTCGCCTATATGGCGGCGATGAGCGAAGCGATCAAAGTGGACGCTCAAGCGGGTCAAGTGAACCTTTGGATTCTTCCCGTTGGCATGGCGATGGTCGGCGTCGTCTATTGCTTAGTTGCCTTGCTCATCAAGCTCTTTGGCGTTGCTTGGCTCAACAAGCTTCTTCCTCCTATCGTCGTGGGACCGGTCATCATGGTCATTGGTCTTTCCCTTGCCGGAAGCGCGATTGGCAATCTCACCGGCACCGCCGCGGGAGCCTATAACTGGTGCAACATCATTTCCGGGCTCGTCGCCATGGTCGTCACGGCGATCTGCGCCCATTATGGCAAAGGCACCATCTCCCTCATCCCCTTCGTTCTTGGTATGCTAAGCGGCTATATCACCGGCGTTCTCTTCACCGCGATTGGTTATTATGGCTGCAGTTCGGACTATTGCCGCGTCGTCAATTTCGATCCGTTCATCAATCTCTTCTCCAATATCCGCGTCCAATCCTTCTTGGATTATCCGAAGTTCTTGTTCTTAGCGGCTCAATCGGGTAACGTCGTCCCCCTTTCGGGTTCGGCGGTTGGCCAAGCGGCCCTCATCTTCATCCCCGTTTCCTTGGTTACCATCTGCGAACACATCGGTGATCACAAGAACATGTCGGGACTTCTCCAACGCGATTTGCTTGAAGAACCGGGCCTTTCCCGCACCTTAATCGGCGATGGGGTTGCCACCGCGATCTCGGGCTGCCTCTGCGGCGCGGCCAATACGACTTATGGGGAAAACGTCGCGGTCGTCGGCGTCACCAAAATCGCCTCGACCAAAGTCATCTTCCTCGCTTGCATCTTCTCCATGCTCCTTGGCTTCTTTAGCCCGGTCATGGCCCTCACCCAGACGATCCCTGCCTGCGTTACGGGCGGCGTCAGTTTGATCCTCTATGGCTTCATTGCTTCTAGCGGCGTCAAGATGCTCATCCACGAAAAAGTCGATATGTCGAAGACCAAGAACATCTTCGTGAGCTCGGTCATCCTCGTCGCCGGCATCGGCGGACTCGTCTTCTCCTTCGGAAGCGGGGAAGTCTCCATGTCGATCACCTCGGTTTCCGTCGCGATGATCCTCGGCATCATCATGAATGCCATCCTCCGCGAAAAGAAACCTTCTAGCGAAATCAAAGCCTAAATCTTCCTATTCCTTAAGAGCCACTTCTTCTAGGGGGTGGCTTTTTTGTTTGGAATTTTCTCCCTCAAAATCTCGAATTTTGCTAAACCGCTTACAGAGGCAAGACGAAAGGACTTAAATCCTTTAGAATAACAGGATATGAAACGCATCATTGTCCTTGATTTTGGCGGTCAGTATAACCAACTCATCGCTCGTCGCGTTCGCGACCTCCACGTCTATAGTGAAGTTCTTCCCTTCACGACTCCTTTAGAAAAATTAAAGGACCCCGAGATTCTTGGCATCATCTTCACGGGTGGGCCGAATTCGGTTTATGAACCTTCTTCTCCCCATGTAGACCAAGCAATCTTTGCTTTAGGCAAACCGATTCTAGGGATTTGCTATGGGGCGCAGCTCATCGCCTATCAAAACGGGGGCAAGGTGGAGTCCATCTCCGAACGGGAATATGGGAGAAAACAGATACGCGTAGTTCCTTCTATCTTGTTCAAAGGATTAGACGAAGAGCAAGAAGTCTTCATGAGCCACGGGGATCAAATCGTTTCCTTGCCTTCTTCTTTCCGCGTTACTTCTTCTTCCAATACCTGCCCGATTGCTTCTTATGAAGACATAAACAAAGGTTTATATGGGGTGCAATTCCATCCCGAAGTCGAACATTCGATCCATGGGCAGGAGATGTTAAAGAATTTCGTTTATGGGGTTTGCAAAGCAACACCCAGTTGGAAAAGCGAAGATTTCTTAAAAGAAAAAATCGAAGCAGCGAGACGCCAAATTGGAGATAAGCGCGTCCTTTGTGGGCTAAGTGGGGGAGTCGATAGCGCGGTGGTCGCGTCCTTGCTGTCCAAAGCCGTCGGAAAACAGCTTGTCTGCGTCTTCGTCGACCACGGGCTGCTCCGCAAAAACGAAGCCAAGCAAGTGGAGGAGACCTTCTCCAAGATGGACCTCCAGTTCGTCAAAGTCGACGCGAGCGGAGAATTCTTCTCCGCGTTAAAAGGGGTCAGTGAACCGGAAGAAAAACGAAAAATCATCGGCAAGCACTTCGTGGACGTCTTTGCCGCGGAGGAGAAAAAACTCGGGAAGGAAGGCTCCTTCTATTTGGCTCAGGGGACGATTTACCCCGACCGCATCGAATCGGGATTAGGGATCTCCGCCAAAATCAAATCCCACCATAACGTCGGAGGACTTCCCAAAGACATGGATTTCCTAGGGCTTGTCGAGCCGCTTCAGGACCTATTCAAAGACGAAGTCCGCCAAATTGGGCGCCTTTTGGGCCTTCCCGAATCCATCGTCTCGCGCCAGCCTTTCCCCGGGCCAGGACTTGGCATCCGGGTCGTTGGGGAAGTCACTCCCGAAAAAGTCCATATCGTCCAAGAAGCTGATGCGATTTTCCGCGAGGAAATGGAAAAAGCGGGCCAAAAGCCCTCCCAATATTTTGCTGCTTTGTCTAATATGCGCTCCGTCGGGGTGCAAGGAGATGGGAGAACCTATGACTATGCAGTCGTCTTACGCGCGGTAAAAACCGACGATTTCATGACGGCATCCCCTTTTGAAATCCCTTATCCTCTTCTTTCTAAAATCTCCGAACGCATCATCAATGAGGTGCATGGGGTGAACCGCGTCCTTTACGACTTCACCTCCAAACCACCCGCGACGATTGAACTCGAATAAGGGAGCATTATGAAAAAGGTCATTCTCTCTTCCTATAATATCGATGCCATCACCCGAAACCTCGGTTACGAGCTTTCGGAAGCCTTATCCGGCGAAGAGCAGCTTCCCCTATTCGTCTGCGTCATGCGCGGGGCGATTTGCTTCATGGGCGACCTCGTGAAATGCGTCGATGCGGACTTTTTATGCGATTATGTTCAGTTAAGCCGTGACCAAGAGGGGGACCCCCGAATTGAAAAGGACATCTCCTTCCCCATCAAAAACCGGACCGTCGTCTTCGTCGAGGACATCGTCGACACGGGGTCGATTCTCGACTATTTGATCCGTCATACCCTTTTGAAGCATCCGAAGCGGATTTTGGTTTGTACTTTAGTCAATAAGACCAAGAACCGAAAGATTGAGGTGCCGATCGATTTCTGCGGCATCACGATCAAAGATGATATTTTCTTAACCGGTTACGGGCTTTCCTACAAAGGGATGGTTCGTTATAGCCCGGAAGTTTATGTTCCTAGCGAAGAGGAACTCGAAGCCTACGACAAGAAGCTTTGATCCATCCGTTAGGAGGCGGCTTGGCAAAGAGGACGTGCCAATCCTTAAAAATCTATCTAGGAATGGTCCGAAAAGACTATTCCTTTTTTTAAACGCTCCTTTAATATAAATAGAATAAGAGGTAAACCATTATGAAAAAAACGTCTCTCCTACTTCTATCTAGTTCGATGTTGATGCTTCTTTCTTGCGGCGGAGGTGGATCCCAAACGATCCCCGAGGGTAAGAAAGTCCAAAAAGAAGATTTGGCCACCCATTATGCGGCGGCGAAAGAAAATACGGATAAAGTCGATGCCCTCTCCGTTGCCGTCAAAGGTGGATTCCTTTTCGAGAATTATTCCAAAGCCACGATGGGCGAAACTAGCCAAGAAATCGGCGGCAAAATCGAAGTCAAAGATTTCTATCTCAATGCAGGCATCAAGAATTTCCGCGAAGATGTCACCAAATTTCAAACGAGTCTTACCTTCGGCGCAGGATTTGAATACCGTAACGGGATTGGCGATAACGCAGTGAGCGCGACTGCCAATATCAAAAAAGCGGGATTCTATATCGAAGAAGGCATGGGATACATGGACATGGAATCCGTCCGTCCCATCATTCAATCGCTTCTTCCTACTGCCGAACTCCCTTCGACTCTGCATTTTAAAAATCCGGCCGAAATCCCCGCGGATGTTGCGAAGATTCTTGATATCGACGGCATGTTGACTCAGTTAGAAACCAATTTCACCGCTAACGTCGATTATCTTGATTGTGGAAAAGGCAATTACTCCTTCGTCTATAATTTGGATCCCACCAAAATTATCGGCGAAACCGGATCCGCCTCGGTGGAAGCCAAGGGAAGCGCCGCTTTCGCGGTCAGCTTCTCCGACCAAGGATTCACTTCTTTAGGCCTATTCGCCGACTTCGAAGCCTCGATGAAAGCCGATGCCGCCGCAGGGGATATGGTTGTTAAATCGGAAACGACCGTCAAACTCAAAGTCGATTTGAAGGCTGACTTTGCTTATGGGGACAAAGCCGTTATCGAATCGGTTCCGAACCCCGAATCCTTCCCGGATCTACCGGAATAAGCGCTTTCAATACCTAGAACCCCCGCTTGGGGGTTCTTTTTTATTCCGAACTCGATAGAATTTCTACCGTTATGAATAAACCTTTGGTCCTTTTCTTTGATTTAGACGGTACCTTAACGGAATCCGCCCCTGGAATCATGCGGTGCTTCCGCTATGCTTTAGACCGTCTTGGCATCTCGCCTAATGGCAAAAGCCTGCGCGTGGTCGTGGGACCCCCGTTAAGGGATTCCTTCTTGGATTTTGGAGTTCCCGAATCCAAAGCTGATTTAGCCGTAAGCTTATTTCGCGAAGAATACGTCGGCAAAGGGGCTTATGAATGCAGCGTGTTCCCAGGAATCCAAAGCCTTCTAGAATCCATGAAGGAGCAGGGCATCCCGATGGCGATTGTCACTTCCAAGCCGACCCCCGAAGCCAAAGAAATCGCCAAACACTTTGGCCTTGCCCCTTATTTTGAAGATATTTTTGGTTCTTCTTTAGACGGGAAGCATGAAAGTAAGGAACTGATTATTCAAGACGCCTTGGTTCGTTTCCCTTTAAGCCAATATCGTCCCTTGATGATTGGAGATACCCCCTTTGATATGATTGGGGCCGAAAAAAGCGGAATCCAAGGTATTGAAGTCAGCTGGGGATACGGGGACAAAGAGGCCTTAAAAGAGGTTCCCCATCTTTTTCTAGCCACTTCTCCAAGTGACTTAAAGGAACGGATTCTTGCCTTATAAAAACATCACCATGTAATGGGGAATGGTCAATTTGGTTCCGTTCAGGCCTAAATTCCCTTCCGCGATTTTATAAGCGATGGAAGGCTTATATTTCTCCATGAAGCGGTTTAACGATTTCGTCGGGGTGTTGCCGGCTTTCACTTCCACGGGGATTACTTCCCCGTTTTTTTCTAGCAAAAACTCCAATTCGTTGGAATCATCGGGTTTGTAATAATATAGTTCATAGCCCCGTTTGGCTAAAAGATCCGCCATGACGTTTTCATAAATCCCGCCTTTGGCATTTCCTTTTAATGTATTTTCTAGCAATGCCTTCTTGGTTTGGAACCCATACATAGCTAAAAGCAAGCCCGTATCATTGATATAGAGTTTAAATTGGTTCTCGTTGGCGTTGGCTGATAACGGCAAATAGGGTTCGCGAACGTTATAGCAGGGATTAACGATATTGGAATCCTTGAGCCATTGGACGCTTCCGCCATATTTTTTGGACGTTTGCCCTTTTTCGACGGTGGAATATTGGAATTTGGTAATCTCCTTTGCTAATTGTTTGGGAACGGAATCGTAGCATTTTCTTACATTGGTTTTCTCCGCCCCTTTGGCATGCTTTGAAATGTCGAAACGATAGTTCTCCAATATCTTGGTTTGGATTTCATAAACTCGGTTAAAATCGTGATTTTTGCAATAATCGTCAACGACTTCCGGCATTCCGCCTACCGCCATGAATTCCCGGAACAGGGTTTCGTATTTCTTATTAATCGCATCTGGGACTTTTTCTTGTTTTTCAAATAATTCCTTTAGATAGGGGATGGCGTTTTCATACCCTTCCGCCCATAGGAATTCTTCAAAATCCAGCGAGCGCAGCGTCAAAAAGGACTCATAACCTGTTGGAACCGATTCCGGTTCTTCCGTGTTCGGGTCTCCATCTTCTCCATAAGCAAGCCCGAGCAAACTTCCCGAGGTAATAATATCGAACCTTCCATCTTCCGCTAAAAACTTAAGGGCGGTGCGCGCTTTTCCGCAAGATTGGATTTCGTCCAAGAAAATTAATGTATTTCCTGGGATTAAAACAATGTTGTCGATAAATGCACTCATCCTTTTATAAATGGAATCCGCATCGAGGGAACCTTCGAAAATTTGTTTCAAATCCGGGCTTTTAATGAAGTTGATTTCCACGAAGCTTTGGTATTCAGCCTTTCCAAATTCTCGAATAAGGTAAGTCTTTCCCACTTGTCTCGCCCCTTTTACCATGAGGCAATCTTTATCGTGGTTCTTTTTCCATTCCAGCAGGTTTTGATAAGCTTTTCTTACTAACATTTTTCTGCCCTCCGAAGTATTCTTAATTGGTTAATCAAATAATATCGTGTTTATCGATGGTTTTAAAGAAAAAGGAATAAAATCGGATATTCGAAATCTTCAAAGAGGAATAAAATCCGATATTTGTTTTTACTAAAAAGGAATAAAAACGGATAGTCTTTTGTTCTTGTCATCGACAAAAAAAGGGGGCGGTAGGTCACCCTTTTTGTCCCTATTTTTTACTTGGACAACGCATCATTGAGTTCTTCTATCGATGTGTAGCGTTTTGCAAAAGGATCCTTGGAAATCTTTTTTTGCTTCTTCCATGGCGGGCAAATATTTGAACGGAGTGTCTACTTTAAGATCGCCATTGCAAATCCAGACAATGAAGACTGCCACATTTAGTCAAAACCAGTTCAAAACTCTTGTATTTTAAACAATTGCTAACTAGAATGTCCGTCATAAAAAGGGGCAAATCTATGAAAGTAGGGCATTTTAATCAAAATAGCGCCTTCAAAAAGGGTATTTTTTTATCCGCGACTTTTTGTCTGAGTTGGTGTGGCTTCAAGCAAATATTAGAACCTCAAAGCAGTTTACAGCCTTCTTGCGTTTATCAAAACAACAAAGCGATGCAAGCGCCGACAAAAAAATCGGCTCCACTCATCACTTTTACGGATGATTTTGACATAACGGGGGATAGCAAAACAAAAGAACCGAAAGACTTTTCACCTTATTCGAATCTATATTTCGGCAAAGCAAGCAGAATCGAAAATTCCACAACATATAAAACCGAAGACAAGGTTACCTATCGATCGCACTGGGCGCCTTGGCAACCGCCGCACACAAAATCTTACCAGGTAAAAAGGTATGACACTTATACTTTCGCTAGATTTATTAATCTCCCCATTAAGATTGTGGATCGCATAGAATTGGAACCGAACCAGTCCGTGGAATATGAATCAATAGATCTGCAAGAAACAACCCAAACGGTAGAACAAACCGTCTCGGTCGGTTATAGCACTACGGTTAAATTCAATGGAAAAAAGAGGATCAAAATAGGGGGAGGCATTCCGTTGAATCTCATTCAGGCTGAGGGCAATATATCGGACGAAAATTCAATCGGTATTTCTCAGACTATGTCAAGAACAGTCTCAACAACCCGTTCTCAGACGGTAAGAATGTCAGCCCAAGTAAGAAAAAAATGGGAATTGGATAATTCAGAAAATAACAAAAAAAGAATTTTTCAATTAAATTATCGGCAAAAATTCAAAATCTATTTTACCACTGAGTATGATATCACCTACAACGTTATGACGTGGGGAACCGGTGTAGGCAAGCTCGATGAAAATTTCGATTATATCCGCGATGAATATTTAACACCGGTAAGAACCGTTTTCTTTCTAATCCCAGCATCGGACCCAACCATCGGCTTCACGACATATCAAAATAATGCTCAGGGTATTGAGGTGGCCGTCATAGAGTTAGAAAACAACGTTATTTACGCTTGACACCTCAAATGGAACTCATCAATTTAAAAAAGAAATACAAGAATAGGCGACGGACGGTTCATGCCGTCGATGGAATTAGCCTGCGGTTACCCGAAAAAGGCCTGGTATTTTTTCTTGGCGAATCTGGATCGGGGAAGACGACACTTCTTAACCTCATCTCTTCGCAGGAAAAGCCGAGTTCCGGAAAAATATTGCTCGGTGGAAAAGATATCTGCAGGCGCCGCGAAAAAGACAAAGACCAGCTAAAAAACCATTATTTCGCTATCCTTACACAAGATTTAAATTTGCTCTCCGATTTCTCCGTTTTCGATAACTTGAAATTAGCCCGAGAAATCCAGGGAAAGAAACTTTCTCGCGAAGAAGCGCGTGAGGTCCTTTCAAAATTTGGATTAGGAGAAGAAATCCTCGACGAATTCCCAGACCGCCTTTCCGGTGGTCAAAGGCAACGCGTTGCCTTATCTAGGGCTCTCATCAAAGACTTTAAAGTGCTTATCGCCGATGAGCCCACGGGGTCTTTGGACAAAGCCAACGCCACCGCGGTAATCGAAGCCATGAAGGAGATTTCTAAAGATCGTTTGGTTCTTGTATCTACCCACGACAATGACTTGGCCAAACAATATGGAGACCAAGTCCTCCACATGGAAAGAGGAAGAATCATCGAAGATAGCGGATCCGACCCTTTGCAAAAAGAAGAAAGCCCCATCGATTTTAAAGCCAAGATGAAGGCACCCCTTAAAGCGATTGGACGCCTTTCCCTACACGGCGTATTTCATAGCGCTCCTCGTTTTATCTTCTCTTTGTTATCCACTGTTTTGACTTTGTCCGTATTCATGACGACCCTTTCCTTTTGCACCTATAACGAAACCGCGGTTGCCTACGAATCTTTTAAGGCGGACGGAGTAACCTACGCCCAAATCAATCGTTACAAGAAAATGAAATATGGCTACGACGCTTCTACTGACATCAATTTGTCCGAAGAAAAAGCCATGCAGGAACTTTTTGGCGATACCCTCGTTTATCAAAGCTACCTGAATGAAGTAGCCACCGCAATTTATGACGGAGCGACGTGCGCCTCCAGTTACGCCTGCTGCGTCAGCGGACCCAACGTTTCTACTTTCGGGTTCCAAATTACCGGGCGTTTGCCCGAACCTAACGGCCAACTGGAAGTCGCTTTAACCAAATGGAATTGCATAGAAGTAGGATGGTTAGATGAATCGAATCAAAATGACCCTGCAGCCTTGCAAAGAATTCTTGAAACGAAGACTTTGTCCATGAATTTTGACGCTTATACTGGGGATAACGTGTATGAACAGGCAAGAATTGTAGGAATCGTCGATACGAACTTCCATCCTAATCCTAATCCCAATGAAGACGTTTATTTGGAACGACAAAAGGAAGTAGAACGCAAAAAATACGAAATTTCCGATGGAGTTTTCCTTGAACCCGGTTTATTCCGTCAAATGGTTCAAAAAGAAAAAGATGGCAGCATCCGTCTTTATGCCCCGATTTCGTCGAAGCCAATCGAGGCTGCCAAACATTATGGAGAGCAAAATCACAAAAGCCCCGATGGGAAACCCGAAACCCTCTTTGTCGAAACGAGGATGAAATCGATTTTGGAGCAAACAAAATCCTTCCAAGAAGCCTATTCTATCATCATTATCGCCCTCACCGTCGTTTTGACGATCGTTACGATTTTCTCTCTCATTTCAATGACTTCTTCTTCGGTCCGTTCCTTGAGTTCCAGCGTCCAAATCCTTCGTTCCATGGGGATATCGAGGACTGGAGGCAACGCGATTTATCTTCTAGAAACAACCTTGATTACTCTAGGATGCGGAATTTTATCCATCCTTCCCTATTTTCTGATGAACTGGGGCGTTGGCGAATTTACCAAATCTCAGCTCGCCATGACCATCTCGCCTTTTGCCTTCCGCGCCTGGATCATTCTCGTATCCATCTTGGTCATGTTGGTTTTCAACCTTCTTGTCACCCTTCTTACGATGTTAGGATGTGGGTCGAGCAAAACCGTTCGTTACATCAAATAACGTTGGTTTTTGACTGAATTCAAATTAAAACCCCGATTTTTTCGGGGTTAATTCATAGTCTTTTTTCGCTTAGCAACCTTTGTAATTGGGGGCTGCGACTTCCATTTTCACGTCGTGAGGATGGGATTCGAGTTTGCCGGCGTTGGTGATGCGGACAAAGCGGGCGTTGGAAGAAAGTTCTTCGAGGTTATGCGCCCCACAGTAGCCCATGCCGCTACGAAGTCCGCCAAGGATTTGGAAGATGATGTCTTCGCAACTTCCTTCTACCGGCACTTCCGCCTCAATCCCTTCGGGCACGAGTTTCCCTTTGGAGGATTGGAAATAACGATCGGCGGAGCCATGTCGCATGGCCTTTAAGGAACCCATGCCGTTATAGGCTTTGAATTTCTTGCCGTTCCGTTCATAGATTTCTCCAGGAGCTTCTTCGCTTCGAGCAAGCATCGATCCTAGCATCACGGCATTCGCGCCTAGTGCCAAGGCTTTGACGATATCTCCGCTATAGCGGAGTCCGCCGTCGGCGATGACGCCGATTCCTTTATCCTTGCAGAAACTTACGACTTCATCGACGGCGCTAGCCTGAGGGACGCCGACTCCCGCCACGACGCGGGTGGTGCAAATCGAGCCCGGACCAATGCCAACTTTCACACAGTCGGCACCGGCTTCCGCCAAACGCTTCGCCGCCCCTTCGGTGACGATATTTCCAGCTATAAGGGGGATTTTGGGGAATGCTTTTCTAAGTTCAGCGACTTTGTGGATGACGTTTTCGCTATCTCCATGGGCGGAATCCAAGCAAAGCACATCCACACCCGCTTCGATTAACGCTTTGGCCCGCGGCAATAATTCGGGATTGGCTCCTACCGCCGCTCCAACCATCAAGCGGCCTTTTGCATCTAACGCGGGGGTGATCCCTTTGGGATCGGCTTCTTTTACCAAGCGGACTTGTTCGGCTTGGTCTTCAATGGCCATATTCTTATGGATGATGGATAATCCGCCGAGTCGGGCAAGGGCAATGGCCATGGAGGATTCGCTTACGGTATCCATTGCCGCGCTTAAGACGGGGATTGGCAAATCGATGCCGCGACAAAGATGGGTTTTCAGTTCCACTTGGTTGGGGACTGCGGTCGAATGAACGGGGACTAAAAGCAAATCGTCATAGGTGAGGGCTAAGGGAATATTTTCTAACTTCATGGGGGTTCCTTCTTTCTCTGGGACGAGTTTCCATTTCAAAGATTACGTTATTGTATCGCGATAAGGGGATTTGTTGCTACGGGAGCGCTTTCATGGACGAAATTGAAAACAGGGCTAGTTTTTCTTCCAACGAGAACGATATACTAGCCTAATAAGCACCGAAAGGGTTTCACTATGAGGGACGATATCGTTTTATCCGTCGATCAGATTCAAACCATCAACCGCCGCTTGGGGAGACAACTCACCCAACGCCTCAAGGACGAGGAAAAACTTCCCGTCGTCGTGGCCGTCATGAAAGGGGCCCTCTTCTTCTATAGTGATTTGGTCCGCCAAATCAAATGCCCGATCCTCCTTGATTTCGTGAAAGTGTCTTCTTATGTGGGTACTCAAAGCACGGGGCGCCTAAAGATTGACCGCGATATCTCCATGGATATTCAAGGCAGAACAGTGGTACTCGTCGAAGACGTCGTCGACACGGGGTTAACGATGTATTACCTCAAGGAGCATCTCTTCTCCCATTACAAGCCGAAGCAAATTCTCATCGCGACTTTATTCGATAAAAAGCCGTTAAGAAAGCTAGAAGTCGACGTCGATTTCTGTGGCAAGGAACTCGATGAGCCCAAATTCTTGATGGGATACGGTCTTGATTATTGCGAACTCGACCGTAACATCCCCTTCGTTTATAGCGCTTCCGAAGAAGACTTGGAACGCATGAACGTCGATAAAGAACGTTAAAGACAAGGAAAGGTCGCGAAAATTCGCGGCCTTTTTGTTTTATTGGGGCAAGAAAAAAGCGAGATGTGGAAGTCTCGCTTTTTTGAATTATTGAAGGGTTCCGAAGATGCGGTCGCCGGCATCGCCAAGCCCAGGGCAAATGTAGCAATTTTCATTGAGTTGACGGTCCAAGGCTCCGATATAGAGAGGAACTTCCGGATATTTCTTATGGAAGGTTTCGACTCCTTCAGGAGCGGCGATGATGCAGAGGAAATGAATTTTCTTCACGCCATGCTTATATAAAGAAGCAACAGCGTCGATGCCGCTTCCGCCGGTAGCAAGCATCGGGTCGAGAAGATAGACATCGAGGTTGGCGATGTTTTTTGGCAATTTGCAGAAATATTCCACCGGTTCATGCGTTTCTTCATTTCGGTACATGCCAAGGTGGCCAACGTGGGCACCTGGGACAAGCTCGAGAAGTCCATCGACCATGCCAAGTCCCGCGCGAAGAATCGGAACAAAGCAAAGAGAATCGGAATCAATGACGGGTTGAATCGTTTTTTCAATCGGAGTTTGGATCTCCACGTCTTGGGTCGGGAGTTCGCGAAGCGCTTCGAGTCCTTCAATAACGGCGATTTCCTTGACAATTTCGCGGAATTCGTTCGTTTGGGTTTCGACGCGGCGAATCTTGGTGATTTTGTGCTTGAGCAAAGGATGATCCAGCACGTGGACGTTTTTCATATCGGCTATATCCATTGAGGTTTACCTTCCTTCTAGTCCTTTATCATAACCCAATTTGTTTTGCAAAATCACGCACTTTTTATCCTCTTTTTGCTGGAACCGCTTTCTAGCAAAAAAGACGAGACAACACCGAATGTTTTGCTAGAATAAAGCAGTTGTTGTTGATTGTCGTTGTTTGAAAACGTGTACGGGAAATATTGGTTTTTCCTTTTTGCGTTTTCTAGGCGCGGCAATTATCTACTTCAATTCCAAGGAGGTCTAAAACAAATGGAAGAAGCAGAAAAAAATCCATCGTTTGGGTCCGCTGATCAACAACCAGCTCCCCAAGGCGAATGGTCGCCGAAGACCAAGTTCGGTGCGTTCATCGACCGGTATTTCCATATCGGCGAAAGAGGATCCTCGATCGTTCGCGAACTCGTGGGTGGTTTAATCACCTTCCTCGCGATGTTCTACATCCTCAACGTCAACTCGGGAATTCTTTCCAACTGGTTCTCTGGATTCATTTCCGAAGGCGCTCACGCAGGCGAAGTCTGGGTGTATGGCGATGTCTATCTCCCCGCCGCTTCCGCTTACGCTGGCATCTTCATTGCCACCGCCCTTTCCGCTGGTATCACCACCATCGCGATGGGCTTAATCGGCAAACTCCCGGTCGGACTTGCTTCTGGCATGGGCATCAACTCGATGATTGCTGGCTATCTTGCTAGCAGTATGGGCTTCAACTATGCCCAAATGATGTGCCTTGTCTTCATCGATGGCATTCTCTTCCTTATTATCTCCGTCACCCCGCTCCGCAGCATGATTGTTCGCGCTATTCCGAAGAACATCAAAATCGCCATCTCCGCGGGCATTGGCTTCTTCATCGCCTACCTCGGCATGAAAACCTCTGGCATCCTTTCCGTTTCTGAAAATGGCCTTGCCATGGGCGATTTCTCGAATGCTTCTACCCTTGTCACTTTAATCGGTGTCATCCTCGTTCTTGCTCTTTCCGCTCTCCCCAAGCAAAACAAAGTCTGCGCTTGGATTTCTCGTTTCTCCGTCATCATCGTCATGGTTCTCCTCGGCATCGTCGAGGCCTCCCTTGGCGAAGCGGGCGTTGAAGGGGTGAAAGCCGTCTTCAAACTCGAATCGAACATTCAACAAAACTGGAGCAACTTCGGCACCCTCGTCGGTGCTTGCTTCCACGGCTTCGATATCTTCACCAATCCGCAAGCTTACGCTCTTGTCTTCACCCTTCTCTTCATCGACTTCTTCGACACCACCGGTACTTTGGTCGGCGTTGAAGTTGGTGCGGGAATGGTCGACAAAGAAGGCAACATCACCGTCTCCGACCGCAACGCGATGATCGTCGACGCCGGTGGCACCGTCCTTGGCTCCATCTTCGGCACCACGACCGTCACTTCCTTCGTCGAATCCACATCCGGCGTTGCCGCTGGCGCTCGCACGGGTCTTGCCGCTCTCTTCACTGGTTTGCTCTTCTCTCTTTCCGTCTTTATTTATCCGGCTCTTGGCATGTTCTCGGGCAACGTCCCCAACATCGCTCTTATCTACGTCGGTATCTGCATGTTCATGAACCTCAAAGAACTCGATTGGCACGACTGGGTTGCCATCGCTTCTGGCTTCATGACCATCATCATGATGATCTGCACTGCTTCGATCAGCGACGGCATCGCGTTTGGTTTCATCTCCTACACGGTTTGCACCCTTGCCGCTGGACGTTACAGCAAGAAAGACATCCCCGTCACCGTTTTGGCCGCTGCCTTCTGCGCACTCTATATCATGGAGTTCGCAACCGGTATCAAGTAAAAACGAACCAAAAAGCCTTGAATGGATCACCATTCGGGGCTTTTCTTTTGGTACAATAAATCGTAAGGAGAATTCTTCCCATCATGGATTATGAAAAACACATCGGCGTCTACCCCGATTTCCCCAAGGTAGGCATCAGTTTCAAGGATATTTCGCCTCTGGTCGCGGACGCGGAAGCCTTCCACGCGGTCATCGACGACATGGCCGAACGCGCCAAAAAATACCAACCCGATTTAATTTTGGGCGCGGAAAGCCGCGGTTTCATCTTCGGTTCTGCTCTTGCCTATAAGATGAACCTTGGGTTTGTCATGGGCCGCAAAGCCGGCAAGCTCCCGGGCACAACGATCAAAGCTTCCTATTCTTTGGAATATGGCACGGCCACCTTGGAAATCCCTTCTAACGCGATTCAAAAAGGACAACGTGTCTTGCTCGTGGACGATTTGATGGCGACGGGTGGCACCTTCGACGCGTTAAAGAAAATCGTCGAAGTCGCCGGAGGAACTCCGGTTGCTTGCTTAACGCTCATCAACCTCGAAGAACTTCATGGCGAAAAGATGGTTGGATTGCCCTGCGAATCTTTGTTGACTCTCAGCGATTCCCACTGAATTTAAGCACTTATATATGATAGAAACCGTCACTTATGTGGCGGTTTTATCTTATCATTTATCTTATCATTCCGTTTCTCGTCTCTAAGTTAACGGGCGGCAAAAACAGCGTTCCATTTCAGCAAATCGACGGGTAAGGAAAAGCGAAGAAAACTTACGAAAGAACCTCCCAAAAGCCAGCTTTTCGAGATTCCATTCTTTGAACCAGTCCATTATCCATCAATTTCCTAACGTGGCGGTAAATGGTTGGATAAGATTTCCCTAATTGGGCGGCAATATCGGAAATCGTTGCAAACTTATTCCGACGAATCTCGGACAATATGCGCTTATCTAGGTCGTTTATCTTATCATTTATCTTATCATTTATCTTATCATTCAAGAAATTTGGGTTTCGAATAAAGGTGAACAGGAAGCCGAATTCGTCGTTCTTATATTCATATTCGACATTTTGTTTTATGCATAGGGTGAAGGTTCGATCAAACCCCGTTCCGAAAGCGTCAATGTAGCCGCATTTATACAAAACGGAGGCAATGAGAATATTGCGGATTTTACTGCCCACTTCCGACGAGGCAAATTTCATGGGGTCGAGGTTTTTGTAAATGGATCCCGGATTATAAATCTGCACGGAGGAACGGTAGATACTCACCCGATTGAAATCCCCTTTTTGGTCGTATTTGCTATGGGCAAAGCTATTAATGACAATTTCACGGATGGCAGCCAAGGGGATTTCAGGAGTTTCGACGCGTTGAATGCCGATAATGTCCGACTTATACGAAATATGGTTTTGAATATACGATATTTCCTCTTGAATGCATTCGAAGATATTGCCTCTAAATTCTTTGATTTCCCCAAATTCGGTTCGTGAATCCGTAGGGAAGTTCGCTTCTTTTAGTGTTACGGGTTTTCCTTTTCCAAAAAGATAATACCCCGCGGTTTTAATTCTCCCTTCACGGTCAATCAAATCTAGTTTCGTTAATGCTTCACGTACATTTTTATAGACGTAATTAATCCGCCCTTTGTCATTGGCGGTGCGAATCACCTCAATCAAGAGGTCTTCGTCGATGTCCTCATAGGAATAATCCGTCGGCTTCTCTTCCCACCTGGAATAATTGTCCTCTTTTTGTTCGAAGAATTGTTGCAGTTGATCGCTGGACATGGGAATATCTCCCTCATCCACGCGAAAATAGTAACGTCCATAGGCGGAATAAGGGGTATCAGTGCCTTCCACGTAAACACGAATCACGTCTGCCCCTTCAAACGGGACGGTTTCAACCTCCAAATCCCTTGGCAATGGCTTAAGGTTGGTTCGAATTTCATTGGAAACGTCGGAAAGGGTCTTTTTCGAAATATCGAATTTAAAAGGCTTTTTATCGGGGGTAATCCCAAAATAAAGCTCGCCGCTATGGTTTTTATTAAGCATGGAGCTAAGGGAAATCACGCCCTCTTTTAGTTGGGACAAGGATTTCTTATATTCAATGGCAACGTTTTCGTCTTTCACGGGATTCCTCCTGAACGGTTTTATCTTATCATTTATTTTATCACTTATCTTATCATTTATCTTATCATTTTTAAATCTCCGTTAAAAAATCGCTAATGAAAAGCCGCCCAAGTGAAACGGCCCTCTGGAACGCAAGAATGACGACTTAGAATTCGATTTCCAAATCGCTATTGGGATAGGATTTGCAGGAATGGACGTAGACGAATTTGCTATCAGCAAGGCCAAGAAGCATGCCGTTAGCCAAAAAGGTTGTCTGAAACGAGTTTCACGCAAAAAAGGGAGCATCCCCAACTTCTGCAGCAAACATTCACGCGGATCCCCGCTCTTTCCAGGCCATAGGAATTGAGCGGTCTTTTCGTTATCAACTATATTGTTGTCAACTTTATAGTTGATAATGTTGGGAGGATGGAAATGGAATTTATCGGGCGTAAAAGGGAACTTCAAGAGTTAGAAGAGCGTTATCAATCGGGAAGATTTGAAATGGGTGTCATCTACGGAGCAAGACGAATCGGAAAAACTTCTCTTCTAAAGAAATTTAGCGAGGATAAACCCTCTTTGTATTTTCAGGCAAGGAATCTAGCGAACTCGATAATCGCGCCGCCTTTTCTTTCACGCTTAATCGCCTGTTAGGAATCCCCTACGAATTTATCTATCCCACCTATTCGGAGGCCTTTGACGCATTAATCCGATATGCAGAGGCAAGCCCTTTGTCCTTGCGTTGGACGAGATTGCCTTTTTGGCCCAATCGGACAAAGCTTTCCTTTCCGAACTTCAATTTAACGTCGACCGCAAGTTCAAAAATACGGAATTCAAGTTTCTCTTATCTGGAAGCACGATTTCGTTGATGAAGGACATTCTAAAAGACAATCGCGGGCCCCTTTTTCAACGAAGCACCTTCCAAATGAACATCCGCAAACTTTATTTCAGTGATGCTTTGGCTTTTTTAAAAGGCGTTTCCAGCGAAGACAAAATTCGTTATCTCTCCATGTTTGGCGAACACCCCTTCTATTTGGAGATGATTGATTCCAAACTCTCCTTTGATGAAAACATCACCCGCTTGCTTTTCAACCGGTTCGGCAATCTTTTGGATGCCCCCGATAAAGTTCTTCCTTTGGCCTCCAAGGACCAAAATACCTATAACACGATTCTAAAGGCTATCGCCCACCGTCGCAGAACCAACAAAGAAATCGCGGACTATATCGGCAAAGACCCTAATTTCGTCGCCACCTATTTAGCCCGTTTAGTCGATAACGAAACGATAGAAAAGCGGGAATCCTTCAATAAAAATCAAAAGATGAACTATTACGAAATCTCCGATTCTCTCCTCCGTTTTTGGTACCGCTTCATCTTCGATCATAAAGAAGAAATCGAATGGGACTTAGGCCCTGTTCTATATTCTCAAAATTCCCAAGAAATCCATCAATTCCTATCCTTGGGTTTTGAAGAGGTGGCTTTAAGTTATTTAAGCGAAAAGAATGTTCGCGGCGAATTAGGCTTCCATTACGAGCCGCTCCGCGGCTATCACGTCGATAATTCCAAATTGGGACCTTCCGTGGAATTCGACGGGTTGGCCAAGGGGATCGGCGAGGGATCCGAACATTTACTCGTCGTTGAATGCAAATCCCGGACGAAGAAATTGTCTTTATCCGTCTTGGAACATTTAAAATCGAACCTCGCGGTTTTCCCTCCCTATCAATATGATTTCTATCTTTTCTCTAGGGCGGGATTTAGCGAGGATATCCTTGCTTTGAAAGACCCTTCCGTTCATTTGGTGAGCCTCGAAGATATGGTTCGCGCTTCCCTTTGATTCACCCAAACAAAAAAAGAAGGGGGGACGTGGATGCGTTTTCCCTTCCTTTCGATTTATTTGGCTTCGGAATTTGGAACGGGGCTTTTATCCTCTAGCTTCTTTTGCTTATGCTTGCCAACGAGGTAATGGACATAATAAATGGAGCCAAGATAGAGGAGAATCACGGGGGCGGCGAGGTACATATGCCAATAATTGAACGGGATGATGCTGTGGAGAAAAATCACCAAAGGGTTGATCTCGTTTTTCCCACAGATGGAGAACATGTAATTGACTTGAATGAGGTCGCCTTTATAGTCACGGATATCGTTTTGGGCAAAATAACGGTTAAGCCCCACGTTACAAAAATAGACGAGGGTATAAAGAACCAAGGTGATGCCCATCGTGGTGGCGATGTATTTGGCTTTTAATTCGATGTAACCGAAGCGAACCAAAAGAATGGGAAGGCCAAATTCGATGACGTGGGGGAAATAATACCAAAAGAACGTCCAAGAGAAGATATCGAAATTAGCGGCTCCGTTATTGACGATTAAGGCGATGAAGGCGCCCAAAGACCATAGCAATAAGCAATTCCCCAAAACCTTGTTCTTGTTTAAAACAACGATGGGCAAAATCATCGCGTTAAAAGAGCAGAGTTCAAGGGGAAGGTATTCCAAAGGGCTATGCCACATCACCAAATTGAAGATGATGGCCCCGTATCCTAGTAACGAGAAGCCAAAATAGACCCACTTCCGGTACGGATCCTTAAGAAGTCTTCCTAGGCCATATAAGCCCAGGATGAGAAGCAAGCCAATGGCTAAGGTTATAAAGTGTGTAAGTGTAAAGGTTCCCCAAAGCATAGAAAACCTTAAGACCATAGGCCATGTAGCGTCAAAAGGCAAGGGCAATCGAATCGTTTATCGATACAGCTCTCGCTTCTTTTGCTATTGGAATGAGGCACGGCGCAGTTATTGGAGAGTCACTCCTACAAATAAATTCTAAATGGATTTTCGTCTAATAGTTCCATGTGCCACAAACGGTAGATTCTATCGCTTGCAATATTGGAATCCCACTCCGTCAGGAAAACCTGGCCGTTGTTAAGGTAAAACGCAAAGATAATGGCGCCCGAACCCACCTGGATTTGGGGTTTGCCGAGAATCGAGACGACCTCCCCTATCGTCATACCCAATTTCACCCTTTGAGTGTCCTCCACCGAGGGCAGGATCATCCGAAACGGGTTGAACCAGGTGCCTTTGTCGGAAGGGTCGAACGCCTTGAAGAGGGCTATCGGATTTTGCTTCGGCAGCCAGGAAGCGAACGTGCCCCACTCCCTCTCTCTGAAATTCAGCGGCGGGACTCGCTTACGCCGAATAGGGGTGGGAAAATCGGCTTAGGGGAAACGGGCCTCACGGCAGCTGGCTTATCCTTGTCCACCGTCTTCGTTTGCGTTGATGATTCGTTGAGCGACTGTTCAAGCTGCGTTTGTGTACCGATTGGATTTTGGGCGTTGCCAACCGTGCCGAAAAACATGGATGTCGCGATGACGAACGCCTTTAGCCCCAATTGCTTCATTTAACGTCCTCTTTATAGGCTCATTTTTACACAAAAATAAGCGCTTTCAAGTTAAGAGTAAGCCACGATTGGGCGTACAAATGATACTTGTGAAGTGCGTTTTCAATCTTTCAACGCCGTTATGGGAAGAATATACACGCCGTCAGCATTTTTATAAGCGGCGTTACCTACCCCATAGACAACGCATTTGCTAACGGGTTCTTTGCCCCCGTTAGCAACAATTTCATTGCAGACTTTCACGAGATTTTTCGACCCTTCTTCTGCTTTTGCTAGGCCCAATTTGATTTCAATGGCGCACCAATTGCCATCATCTAGTTCAATCACGGCATCGATCTCATTGTTTTTATAGTCCTGATAATGAAACAGCTTGCCTCCCATGGCTTGCGCATAAATGGATAAATCCCGTTCCACCAACGCTTCGAACATAAACCCAAACGTATTCAAATCCCCCATCATTTTCTTCGGCGTGAGTCCAAGCATAGCGCAAGCCATCGCCGGATCCGAAAAATGCCTTTTTTCCATTTGCTTCACGCGAAGCGAGGAACGCAGGTTCGTCGAAAAGGGTTCTTGATTGTTTAATAGGAACATCCGTTCAAAAGCATTTAAATATTTTGTAAGCGTGTTTTTACTGACGGTAGAGACATCATATTCCTCGATGTCTTTTAAAATACTTTGATTGGAAACAGTCGTGGATTCGTTTCTAGCCAAGGATTTTAGAATTAATTTTGCTTTATGCTCGTCATACTCTTGGCCATCCCCCAACCGTTTTAAGTCATTTTTAATAACATTTTCCATATAGCCAAGAGAAAGTTCGTTACATTCCTCCGGACCTACGGACAAATTGCCGGGCCATCCACCCCGAGCAATGAGATAGGCGAGACGTTCCAAACTCGTTTGTTCATAAATTTTTGGGGTAAATTTATTTTCGCATAGATCTTTTAGGGAAATATCACCGCTAGAATCCCCCGATTCATAGAGCGACATCGTATTCATTCGAATGCTTTTAATCCTGCCAACCCCACTATGCAAAACGCCCTTAAGCGCAGGCGTCGATGAGCCCGTTAGGATGATTTGCCCTTTTTTACCGCTAGAATCTACGAATGCTCGTGTAGCATCCCAAAGAGAAGGAACTTCTTGCCATTCGTCAATGAGGCGAGGCGCATCGCCCTTCAAAACGGTATAGGGTTCAATTTCGGCTAAAGTGCGATTGGAGAAATTCCCGCTAGGATCACCGACAAGGAATTCGCTGTTTGCATGATAGGAAGATGTCCATGTTTTGCCACACCATTTGGGACCTTCGATGCACACAGCTCCAAAAATTTTTAGGTCCCTATCAATAATGGAATCCACGACTCTTGCTTTGTAGTGGAGCTTATTCACGATTTTCCCCATAGAATCCTCCATTTTTGGTTAACAAATTCGAGGTTAATGTAATGCATTGACCCACATTTGTCAATTTTATTGACCCATATTTTGCATTTCTATTGACCAAGATTTTTATTTTTCATTGACCTGTTTTTTCGATTTTGATTGACCAAGATTTTAGATTGGGGGAGGATAGAAGTTATGCTTTTTAGATATAGGGCGATTTAGATTTGTACACTGTGAATAAAAAATTGCCTAATTTCAGCATCTTTTTATTGATTCCTTTGATAGAATCCCTCGAGTTTTCTCAAATCGTTGGCAGAAAACACAAAATAAGGAGATTTAAGGACAACGACAAAAACAAGCAAGAGCCGCCAGGCTCAAGAAATTGTTCGCGTCGGTCCTGAAGCGAGGGATTATCGCGTCACGCTGCTGCTCGACACGATCATCGGTGTCTTCGTCGGACCTCTCGTCGGCATGGGACGCTTCGGCATGCCCCCCCGATTCGGGACTTTGATTACTCTTCCGCGCGAGCACCCTCACCTTTGGTGGAATCCTCCAAATCGGCTGCAAGAGATGGTTCAAAGAGAACTTCATGTTCGAACCCTTTGACCGTAAAGTTCAGCACATCAAAAAACAGCAAGCCCATTCAAATCACCTGCATGATGATCTGCTGCTCCTTGATGATCTTCGTGGTCGTCGCAGGCTTCATGCCCGCTATGTAATTAGCAAAAACTAGTATGGAAAACTGTCACGGCTAAGTTCGTGGCAGTTTTTGTTTTAAAATGCCAGTAATCATCGATATTATTGGCTGAGTATGGAGCGTAAAAAACAAAAGATACTCGGTTGCTGTTGCAAACATTTGTGGCATTTCGTTGCAAACTTTTGTGGTGTTTTACTTCCAACTTTTGTGGTATTTTACTTCCAACTTTTGCGGTGTTTCATTTTACATTTTCGCGGTAAAAACCAACGGCCTGCAGAGATACTCCGCTCTACCGTTATGGAATATAGTCTTACTTCAAAAGCCCTTTTGAAGCATTTAATTTCACGATGGATTCGACCTTGGTTTCGTCTAAGAAGTCACGCATAATGACGTTAACGTCGAAGAAATAGTCTTGCTGAGGCAAGTTCTCAATAAAGACGTTCATATTCGCTTCGTGACTTCTTTCGCGGTGATATGGGCCGAAGACGAGTTTAGAATCCGTAAGCTGACATTGCCAAACAAAGATGCCTTTATGCCCTTCTTCTTCCTTTTTGGTTTGGATTTTATCCATGTAATAGTCCAAGGCTTCATCGATAAATTGCTTTGATTTCATCGCGTGATACGAAGAAATATAGCAAGAATCCAAAGCCTGGCCTTTTTGGGTGCAGGTATCATTATTCCTGCTGAAAATATGGGCCTCTTTAACAAATGGGGAATCATCTCCAAAGAAAACAATGCACTTGCCCCTGGTGTCCTTAAGACGAAGTTCATCGACGAAGGCCAATTCGCTTTGATCATCGTTTTGAACAACGAGATGGTCTTTTAGTTTCTCCAAGACCGTGTGATAGACGTATTCATCGCTTCCGTTTTTAAAGTGTTGGAAATCTAAAAGGAGAGTTTCGCTGGGGTTTTCTTCGATGAACGAAGCGATATCATCCAAAATGGGATCGAACCGAACTCCATTGATGATGGAATGGTAAATCACATAGTCATTCTTGACGCGATTGACCCGTAAATCAAAATAACGGACTCCTAAATTCAATTGTTCCTTCACGCTTAAATGTTGGGTCTTGCCCAGCCAACTCATTCCATTGGTTCCGGCATCATGGCTGCCAGGCAAAACAATTTCATTCAAACGGGCCTCGTCATTGAGGGTATCCATCCATTGGGTTAAGCCGGGGTTCATCTGTTCGTATTTCCGAAAGCAGGTCATGGACGCGATAAAAGTTCCAGCCCCTGCCCCTATAGTAAGCAAAACTGCTCCTGCAATAATAAAACCCTTACACCACTTCTTCATCGAGGACCCTCTTAACGCTTTCTTTTTGGATTATATCAAGAAAAGGCAGGGCATTGAACCGCCCTGCGCCTCGCGGTATTAGAAATCATCCCGATTCGTCTTAACGATTCTTGGGGTCCAGCTCAAAATACACCCTTCCCGATTCTTGGCTGGCTCCGAGTTTTTGATAAAATTCGATGGATGGGGTATTCCAATCCAAGCAACTCCATTCGAGTTTGGTGTAGCCTTCGCCTTGAATCCATTCCACCAATTGAGTGAAAAAGACCCTGCCATATCCTTGATGACGGTGTTCCGGACGGATATACAAATCCTCCACATGGACGTTGGCTTTTGCAGAGAACGAACCAAAAGTCGGGTAATAAATCGCATAACCGATGTTATGTCCTTCTTCGTTTTCAGCAAGGAGGGCGGTAGCAACCTGCTTTTCGAAAAGCCATTCTTTCAATTGTTCTTTCGTACCTGTCATATCTTGGGGACGTTTTTCATAAGCGGCGAGCCCATTAACCAACTCAAAAAGGATATCGATATCTTCTTCTGTTGCTTTTCTTAACGTTAAGCGTTTTGCTTCCATATCCGACCCCTCCATTTATGGCTTTTGCCTTCTCTTCCTAGAGATTCTATCAAGAATATATCTTTTTATTCTCGCTTCTAGATAAAGCAAACGGCCCCGTTATTTACGGAGCCGTTACGCGCTTATAAAAACGGAAGGATATTTATTCCAAGACGTAAGAAATCGTAATGGAAGCGTTCTTGGATGCGTAAATCGTCGATTCGTCAATCAATTGGAAGAAAGAATTTCCTGCTGGAATCGGATAAGTATAAACGCCATCCGTATAAGTTGGGGTCACCGCGGTGCCCGGATTGATATCCGAAATCACCGAGGAAGAAACGTAGCAGCTAAGAACACCGTAAAAGTCGTGTTTAGAAACATCCTTTTCCGTAACCGTGAGGAGGTCAACGTGCCAAGCGAATCCACGTTATAAAGGTATCCCGATCCTTTTTTGGCATTTCTAAATTGAATGCAGTTGTCGATCGCCATGATCGAATCCAATTTGAACAGGGTATTGTTCTTCGTGATTTCAGACTCCTCGGTGCCGTATTTCGTAGGGAAATCGGAAGGAGAGAATTCCACGTTATTGGCCCCAGGGATAATGGGGACATATTTGGAAATTTGAATGAAGAAATAGCCTTCACTAGCCATGTATTCGACTTTGAGCAGTTTGGCTTCGTTGATCGCGGTGCCGTTTTCCGAATCAACAGTATACCCGGCATTGGCCAAAGCGGTTTCGTAGTTGGCTACATAAGTCGCTTCTTCGATGCTGGTATCGTAATTCCCGCCAACTAAGAAATAGGTTTCTCCGGAAGCATAGCCATCATACTTCTGTCCCGATAGCAAAGGGAAAGAAGGGAGGGCCGATTCATCGACTTTTTCGAGTTTAAAGAAGGCAGCAATCGCTTCATAGGGGAAGGTTTCATAGGTAGGGGCCCCTACTTCATACCAAGCGAAGATTTCAAAGGCGTCGAAATTGAGATTATAGTCGAGCTGAACGACGATAAAATCGTTCGAATCTTCAATCGCGTAGGTGTAATAATAAAAATCGCCATCTTCGTCGGTTTCTTTGCTGTCGAAAACAAAGGAAGCAGCGGTTAGTTGTTTCCCATAACTTTCCGACAAATCGCCGCATTCTCCATCATAGGCGATGAAGCATTCTTCATCTTCATCCGTTCCACTGGCGTTGACATAGGCGTTAGTAAAGCCTTCGGGGAAGGGCAAACAGGTATATCCATTGAGATACTTGGACATATCCTTCAAATCGGATTCCGACCATGCCGTCGGATTCGTTTCATCTGGTGTAGATTCGGTGGTATTTCCTGAAGACGTGGAGGATCCTCCAACGTTTTGAGACGTCGTGGAGGAGGTGGCACTTCCGTTATTAGAAGCATTCCCCGCGTTGCTGGACGTTTCTTTTCCAGAACCACAAGAAACTAATCCCATGCACATCGATGCAAGGGCTAAGGCAATCCATTTTTTAGTCATTTTTTAACCTCTAAAATATGGGGTTATTCTAAAACAATTCCTAATAGGAATAAATTTCTTTTTAAAGCCGCCACAAAAGACCGAGCGTCGAATTTATGACTACAAAGAAGAAATGGACGCATGTTCTTTTAATCAGGGGCAACATTATCGGCAATAAATCGAAAACTTATATAAACTATTGCGTTTTTTGCCGATAGATAGATATTACCGTTATGAGTGAATTCATAAGCGTCAAAGAAGCATCCATTCAATGGAATCGCGGGTCGTGCCCGGCAAATCCTTGACAATAACGCGTTCGGAACTATTGCTCCCTGGGGAGAGTAAATGGAGCGATTTTAATGGGAAAAACATGGAAAATTCCCGCGGGAGCAAAGAAACCGATCCGAGCCAATGAAAAAGAAGGAAAAAACTATCTTTTGGAGAGGCTACGCTTAGAAAAGAAGAATCAAATCAAAGGCGGCATCTACCATAAGCTGATGATTGACCTCACCTTCCATTCCAACCATATGGAAGGCAATGAACTCACTCACGATGAGACGAGATACATCTTCGAAACAAGAACGATAGGAATCGAGAAGAATACCAGCAAAAAGTGGACGACATTTTGGAAACGATGAATCATTTTGCCGCCATCGATCGCGTCATTGATTTCGCTAATTATCCGTTAAGCGAAGCTTTTATCAAAGAACTGCATCGAATCCTAAAATCGAATACCGTCGATTCTAGGCTCCCTTATTTTTCTGTTGGCGATTATAAGAAGATGCCCAATGAAGTTGGCGGTTTGGAAACAACTCACCCAAGGCTTGTGAAATCCGAAATGAAGAAACTCCTTAGCCAATATAGCAAAAAGGAAAGCCATTCTTTAGAAGAAATCGTGGAATTTCATGTCCAATTTGAAAGGATTCACCCCTTTCAAGACGGAAACGGAAGGGTGGGCCGCTTAATCGCTTTCAAAGAATGTCTAAAGAACAACCTGGTTCCCTTTATTATTTTCGACGATAAAAAGGTTTTTTATTACCGGGGATTAAAGAATTGGGATCAAGAACGTGGATGGCTCATGGACACCTGTCTAGAAGGGCAAGATCTCGTGAAGACGTATTTGAATTATTTCAATATTGCCTATCGATAAAACGAAAGCCCATAAAAGAAAAAAGTACTGACTGCAGCAATCAATACTTTCTTTTTTATTGGCGCGCCGGGACGGATTCGAACCGGCGAGTCACATATCGCGATGGGGGCATTCCCCATTCGCTTTTGGTATCGAAGTTCGACTTGGGAAGCGAGGTGCATCCAACCTCGGAGACGAGGGGATTGAAAGATAAACGAGCAGTTAGTTAATTCCTCAGTTTCCAAGATAATATCCATTTCATTTTTTGGGAAATGTTGAACGTTGAACAGAACTTAATTCATTTTCTAACTCAATGATTTTTCTTTGCGCTTCCTTAACAGCTTTAACAGTTTGATTTTCATCATCAATTACTGGTTTGAGTTGTTCAATTCTCTTTTTTAAGCATGAAATACGTTCTTCTTTTTCAGCGTAGAATTCTTTTTCAGCTTCCGCTAATTTTTTGGCATCAATATTGTCTTGAACCCACTTTTTAGGCATATATAGTTCAATTCTTCCACACTTTTCACAAGCATAGGCAATTACTACTTGTTTAACATTACCATAGCCACCCAAAATACAAACGTCGTTGAGTTGGACCTCTACAAATGTTTCATTACCGCAATTTGGACACTTCATACAATTATCTCCGTAGATTCTTTAATTTATTATATCAAATACCGTTAGGTTTTTATTTTCCGTCTTTTTCCCGTTATTTTCAAATAGTGCCTTTCGACTGCCAAAACTTCTGAGAATCAAAAAAACTCCGATATTTTATCTATCGAAGTCTTTTTTTGCATGGCGCGCCGGGACGGATTCGAACCGGCGACCGCGAGTTTCGAAGACTCGTGCTCTGTCCAGCTGAGCTACCGGCGCACTCCTAGGATTATATCTCTATCATCCCATTCTTGTCGAATGAATCAGTCTTTATTGAGCAGTCTTTTCTTGGGGGATAACGTCGAATTTCTTGGTCTTTTTCTTGAAAACGATGACGGTGAAAAGCAAAGCGTAGGCGGTTCCTGCGGCTTCGGAAAGGTAACTCGCCCACCAAATGCCGTTAATGCCAAAGAAATAGCCGAATACGAAACCAAAGAGGAATAATCCTGCCAGCAAGCGGATGATCGTGGCAATCATCGGATGGACGCCATTGCCAAGTCCTTGAAGGACGCCGTTAGAAATGATGCAAAAAGAAGCAATGAGGAAGGTGGGGGGCACAATGCGCATGAGCTGGATCCCACAATCAATCCATTGTTCATCCAAGTTGAAGGCAAGAAGCAAGGGCTTAGGAATCGCTTCGAAGACGATAAGTCCGATTCCTGCGATAATCAGGCCATAAATATAGCCCCACTTCGCCGCGATAAAGGCGCGTTCCTTGTTCTTGTTGCCATAATTGAAGGCCACAATCGGAAGCATTGCATTCACTAGCCCATATAGAGCCATGAAAACGAAGTTCTGCAGTTTGAAGAAGACGCCATAAACACCAACGAGCATATCTTGGGTCGGACCCGCGCCAAGCAAAGTCATAAAAAGCAATTGATAGACGAGGGGCTGAAGGCTTTGGAGGGCTTGCAAGGCAATGCTAGGAAGCCCCACGCGGAGGATTTTGCCCATCATGGGGAAATCAAAACGGACGTGCTCTTTTTCAATCCGGATTTCTTGGTTGACGAAGATGACAAGCAAGAAGCCAACAACCATGGATACCATTTGGCCGATGATCGTGGCGATCGCCGCTCCTTCTACTCCCATTCCCCACACAAGAATGAAAAGGGGATCCAAGGCAATGTTAACCAAGGCGCCCGATAATTGCATGACCATGGCTAGATTCGTTTTGCCGGTTGCAGCAAGGGAACGTTCACTGACAAGCTGAAGCAATTGACCAAAGGAAAAAATGAAGCATAAGCCCAAATATTTCGAGCCCATCTCAATGATGGTTTCGTCGCTTGTCACGGAGCTAAAATAGAATTTGCCATAGAAAATCGCTAAGCCAAACGCCAAGAAGGCCACGTAGAAAAATAGCATTAATGCATAACCATTGATGCAGGATTTTGCGGCCTTGTCGTTTTTGCCTTGGCCTAGAGCTTTCGACAAAACGGCATTGACTCCAATTCCCGTGCCAATCGCCACGGCAACTAGCAACGTTTGAAGGGGGAAGGCATAGCCCAAAGCCACGATGGCTTGGCTATTGGAAGGGGCGGGCATCATGCCGATGAAGATGCTATCGACGATGTTATAGAGGGCGCTCACGACCATCGAAAACATCATGGGGAGAGCCGTCTTCAATAGTAAAGAAGGGATGCGGTCGCTGCTCATGCGCTCGGCTGAGCTCTTTTTGATTTTCTTCATAAAAAAATACCTCGTGGAATGTTCGTTTCACGGGGCGAAAAGTAAGCTATGCTTAGGAAAAGATCCACCGCTATTTTCGGCAGTATTGTACGGGGCGAAACGGAAAAATGCAACTAACGATTTTTGGGATGGAAGGAAGATAAATGGTTAGGATGAGTTTTGATTTTTGCCACTACTTCTTCGAGTTTTTCTCGAGTTTTTCTTAAATCGATATCCGTTTGAAGGGAGAGGAAATACGAATCGGAAACACCAAAATAGGCGCCGAGGCGAATGGAAGTATCCGCGGTGATCCCGATACGGTTATCGAGGATTCCTCGAATTCGAGAATAGGGGACATCGATATCTTTTGCTAGGCGATAGGCAGAGACGCCAAAAGGAACCATAAATTCTTGAAGGAGGATTTCCCCTATCATTGGCGCTTGAATTTTATCCATTCCGTTTTTGCCTCCTAAGGCATTTTAGTCTTCTCTATATAATAAGGAGAAAAGGGATTCCGTTCGACCAGAATCCCTTTTTCGTTATTTTTGTTTTTTATAGGTGTCGTGATACATTTCAACCAAACGGTTCCCCTTCTTCTTTTTGGAAGAGGAGCAGGAACAGCCTTCTAAGCTTTCCCCTCGTTTGATTTTCCTTCCTAGATAAACGCCCATAAACAGAAGGAAGGAAACGATGAAGATGATCGTAACGATTTCGGTCCAATGCATAGGGTTTCCTCCTTTTTAAGAATTAAGCCGCAGCGGCTTCTTTTTTCTTTTTGGCTTTGTCGTAGAAATAAAGCCCAACGAATCCTCCAGCAAGGACGGGGAGAGTGATCGCCAAAGTCCAAACATATTGGAGGGTGACGTAAGTCAAGCAGCCCATCGCATAGCTAAGAGCAAACCAGAAGAGGACGGTTCCGACATAGGCTTTGCCTTTGCCAAGTTCTCCTTTTGCCGCGGCGACCGAAGCAAAGCAAGGGATCGTGAGCATATTGAAGACGGCAAACGCGGCAAGGGCGGCCGGGGTGATGCCCATCGAGGCCACGAGGCCTTCGAAGCCATCTTGGCCAAGGATTTCCGCCAAAGAAGCAACAACCGAGGTAACGTTTTCTTTGGCGACGATGCCTTCTAGGGAAGCCACCGCCATGGTCCAGCCATTGGCTCCGGCTTGGACCCCAAATCCCATTGGGGTGAAGAGGGGTTGGAGGAGCATGCCGAGGCTTTGTAGTATCGAGCCTTGTCCATCCGCTTCCACCATCTGCCAATTCCAAGAGAAATTAGCGAGGAACCAAACCACAATCGTCGAGGCGAGAATGATCGTGAAGGCTTTTTGGATGAAGTGTTTGCCTTTATCCCAAACATGGAGGGAAAGGGCGCGGAATTGCGGAGCGTGGTATGCCGGGAGTTCCATGATGAAGGGTGGAACTTTTTCCCGTTGCGTCGTCTTGTTCATGACGATGACGGAGAAGATAGCAATCACTACGCCAAGCAAATAGAGCAAGAAGGTGAATAGCCCAGCATCGAATCCTGCCGAAGCGGCCACGGCGGCGGCGATGACCGCCAAGAATTCCGCTTTGGCTCCGCAAGTGAAGAAGGGGATGACGCGAATTGTTTTCACGCGTTCTTTATCGCTAGCAAGGGTGCGGGTATTGATGATCGCGGGGACGCCGCAGCCAAATCCCATGATCATCGGGATGAAGGCGCGTCCCGAGACGCCGAAGCGACGGAACAAACGGTCCAGCATGAAGGCCACGCGAGCCATATAGCCCGAATCCTCCATGAAGGCGAAGAAAGCGAATAGCAGCATGATCTGGGGGACGAAGCCAAGGACGGCCATGACGCCGGTAAGAACGCCATCATAGAAGAACCCCACGACCCAGTCCGGGGCGTTGCAAACATACATCAATTGCTTGAATCCTAGGGCAATGCAGCCAAGGATTCCACTTTCTTGGTCGCCGGCTAAGCGATGGAGGAATTCTCCAATCGAGGCGATGCCAGCATTGTCATAGAAGAGTCCTTCGAAGGGATGGACTTCTTCTCCGGCGATCGTGAAGGAGATGAATCCTGGATAGGTATCGAGTTTTAGCCCCATCGCATTCATATAGAAGAGATCGCCCGCGAAGGTGAAATGGAACACCAAGAAGAGGAGAGCGACCATGATGAGGGGTCCAAGAACGCGGTGGGTGAGGATCCGGTCGATTTTATCCGATTTGGATAATTTGTCTTTCTCTTTCTTTTCCTTGCCCGAGACGATTTTCTCGCAGGCAGGGGTAAGAGCTTGATAACGGAGATCGGCGATATCCGCTTCATAGTCTTTTTCTTTGGTTTCGGGGAGGTCTTGAACCTTTTGGAAGCAGTCCTTGTTCTCTTCTGCTTCATGCTCATCCTTTTCTAACGCTTTGATCGCGTGGAAGAGGGAGTGAGGAATTTCGGCTTCCTCGTAAATGGCTTTGGCTTTGGCAATCGAGGGATCCTTCAACAAGGTGATTCCTTGGCGGGATACCTCGCCGGCTCTTTTCGCTTCGATCATCAAGTCTTCTAGACCGGAATTGCGAAGGGCGGAAATCGGGCAAACGGGGACGCCAAGAAGGTCGCGGAGGGCTTTGTAATCAATGGAAACCCCATTTTCTTTCAAAGCATCGACCATGTTGATCGCGGCGATGACGGGAACATCCATCTCGAGGATTTGGGTGGTGAGGTAGAGGTTTCTCTCTAAGTTCGTCCCATCGATGACATTGATGATGACATCGGGCTTTTCTTTGAGAATATAATCCCGAGAAATGACTTCTTCGGGGGTATAGGGGGAGAGAGAATAAATGCCCGGAAGGTCAACGATTTCTACGCCTTCCTTCTTCTTTTTGTCTCCTTTGAAATAGAAGGTTCCGCTGCGTTTTTCCACGGTAACGCCCGGCCAGTTCCCCACATAAGCCGTCGAACCGGTGAGTGAGTTGAAGAGAGTGGTTTTCCCGCAGTTAGGGTTGCCAGCAAGGGCAACGCGAAGGTGCTTATTTTCCATGGGGCCCTCCTTTTTCGGGCAAATCGGTGATTTGGATTTGCACGAATTCCGCTTCCGCGTGGCGAACGGTTAATTCATAGCCGCGCAACGTAAGCTCGATGGGGTCTCCTAAAGGCGCCCGTTTACGAACGAAGAGCTCCGCTCCGGGGGTTAACCCCATGTCGAATAGCCGACGACGGATCCTTCCTTCTCCTTGGACCGCTTTGATCGTGCCGGAGGTGCCGACATCGACTTGGGCCAGGCTCACGATTTGTCCGACTTGATAAGTCACCACTTCGGACCCGTTAAATTCCTTTTCCATGCTTTTCCTTTCTGTTTGATGAATGAGGCGGGGGTTAAGCAACCAGGATATGTCTCACAACGTCGCGGTTTAAAGCTAAACGCGACTCTTTGACTAGAATCACGGTTCCGCTGCCTTCTTGGCTCAAAACCGTGATTTTGGAATCACTAACAATTCCAAGGCTAGCAAGGTGATGGGCAATCGAAGATTCACCACCGACCTTTAGGACTTTGAATTCCTTCCCGCTGGGTGCAAAGCATAATGGCATAGGCAATCCCTCCTTTAACGGCAATATGTTAATCTAGAATAACCTTTGTATACAAGAGAAAAGTTAAGATTGTTTAACTGAAAGCCTTTTCATAAGAAAAGATGCCCTTTCTAAATGGATTTGCTACAATGGTTTCATGGATAAAATCTTACAAATCGCTTCTTTAGCCTCCCAAAGCAAACAATCCGACATCGTTTGCCACGTCTTAACCAAACACGGGTATCATTTGTTTCCCGTCCACCAAGAAATGGATCCCAATCTAGTAACCTTGGTCTTCTTGACCCCGGGAGTCGCTTTGGACGACCTCTTCGATGCCTTCCCTTGGCTGAAGCAAGAGCACGAACGTTCTTCTTCTCCTTATCTTCGTTTGTTCCCCTTTATTCCCTATCATCCTTCCAGGGAAAACATTGATGACCTGTTCGAAGAGGGGTTAGGGGAAGTTTACGAAGAACTTTTCTCCGGCGAATTCAAACCCTATGGCTGGGATTTGGATGATGAAAACACCATCCAAGAATTCGAACGGGTCTTGGAAGAGAATTATTCCTGTTAAAGGAAAAGCGTTCCCTCGAGACGGAAGGAACGCTTTTTTCATGCTTATTTCCCGTGGATTTCGGTGATTTCGAATTCGTATCCGTTTTCGAAATCGAAGTCTTCGCAGCCGCATTTGGGGCAGCGGTTCTTGCTTTTTAAAATCGGGAATTCCGCTTCGCAATTATGGCAGCGGCCCATCGCTTCGGCGACGCGGACTTCTAATTCGCAATCCTTTAGGCGCGGTTCGTCTTCGATCACGGCCGGCCAGCATTCATACATGAAGCGGGGAACGATGCCCGTCGCTTCTCCAGCGGAGAGCACCACCTTGGAAATCATGGAGAGATGGTTCTCGTCCATGAAATCCTGAAGGGTAGAGACTAATTCGCTGGCGTAACCTAATTCGTGCATCGATTAATCCTTTTTGAAGGCGTTGGCCGCGATCTTAAGACCGCGTTTGATGGTGTGGCCCATCGCCTTCGGCAAGAGGGTTTCGAACTTCGTCGCGTAGATGTTGGTCTTCTTGACGAGGTGGGCGGCGTCGAATTCGCACTGGAAGACGCATTGTCCGCAGCCAACGCAGAGGTTCGGGTCGACGACAGCTTTGCCGCAGCTGAGGCAGCGAGAGGCTTCTTTCTTGACCTGTTCTTCGGTGAAGGTGCCACGCGGGTCCTTGTACGACTTGGTGTCGACGGGTCCGACGGCCGGAATTTGACGCGGAGCGCGGTCGAATCCTTCGAGAACGATGTTATCGACGTCGATTTGATGGTATTCGCGACGGTCACGGCCAGCATCAAGGGTTTGACCCGGCTGGACGTAACGATGGAGCGAGATCGCGGCTTGTTTGCCCGCGGCAATCGCATTGATGCAGAAATAAGGTCCGGTGACCACGTCGCCGCCGGCAAAGATGTCGGGGTCGTTGGTCTGATAGGTAAGCGGATCGGCGAGGATCGTGCCGCGACGGGTGAGCTTGACCTGGGTGCCTTCGAGGAGTTTGCCGAAATCGAATCCTTGGCCAATGGCTTTCAAAACCTTGGTGCATTCGACGGTTTCGGTTTGTTCTTCATCATAGACGGGGGCGAAGTGGCCTGCCTCGTCTTTGACGCGCAAGCACTTCTTGAAGGTGATGGAAGTGAATTTGCCATCCGTGACATTGATCGACTTCGGACCAAAGCCATTGTGGATGACGATGCCTTCTTCTTCCGCTTCCGCAAGTTCGTCTTTGGCAGCCGGCATCTCTTCACGAGATTCCAGGCAATAGAGGTCGACTCTGGAAGCGCCTTGGCGGAGAGCCGTGCGGGCGACGTCCATTGCGACGTTGCCGCCGCCGACAACCACGACATTGCCGTTAAGTTCTAGTCCTTTGCCAAGGTTCACTTGACGGAGGAAGTCGATGCCGCCGACCACGTCGATGTTATTCTCGTTTTCTAAGCCGAGGTTACGGGAGAGCTGAGCACCGATCGCGATATAGAACCCTTTGAAGCCTTGCTCTTTGAGCTGGGCAATCGTAACGTCTTTGCCCACTTCCACGCCGGTCTTGAACTTGACGCCGAGTTTTTCGATGATGTCGATTTCAGCTTGGACGACGTCTTTTTGGAGACGGAAGGCCGGGATGCCAAGAGTCATCATGCCACCGAGTTTTTCTTCTTTTTCAAAGACGGTGACATCATACCCATCTTGAGCGAGGTAATAGGCGCAGCTTAATCCAGCCGGGCCACCGCCGATGATGGCGATTTTCTTATCGTGATAGTCATAACGCTTCCAAGGCAAGAACTGTCCTTCTGGAGTAAGCTCTTGTTCGGCGATGAATTTCTTGATGTCATCGATAGCGACGGCTTGGTCAATGGAGCCACGGGTGCAGTGCTCTTCGCAAGCGTGGTTGCAGATGCGTCCACAGACCGCGGGGAAGGGGTTCTCGTGCTTGATGAGGGCGAGAGCTTCCTTATAACGTCCTTCCGAGGCCATTTTGATGTAGCCTTGGATACCGATATGAGCCGGGCACCAGGTTTTGCAAGGAGCCGTTCCGGTTTCAGGGACGACGTCTTCGCGATGGAAACGGTAATCGGGATCCACGACCGCTTTCTTAGAGGTGTTGGAGGTAAGCGGGGCTTGGAAATGCACCTTGACGGGGCATTTTTCTTCCAGCTTCACGCCAAGACGAATCGCGTTGACGGGGCAATTTTCGACGCATTTGCCGCAAGCGACGCAATTGGCAGCCGTGACTTCGCAACGATAATTCGAAGCGGCAGCCTCGCTGATTTTGAATTCTTGGACGGGGCGGAGGCCAAAGCAAGCGCAGCCACAGCAATTGCAGATGGCCGATGTTTTGCCATCTTCAATGCCTTCGATATTCGGGACCGAGTGCATGAGGCCTTGCTTTTCGCAGCGATGGATGATTTCCTCGGCTTCTTCGCGGGTGATTCGACGGTCTTTTCCCGTGCGGACGAAGTATTCGGCAGCTTTGCCAAGCTTCACGCAACGATCATCGGGCATGTGGCCGCAGCCTTCGCCCATTTCGGTGCGGCAAACGCGGCAAGAGCAGCGTCCGACGGAGAAATAATCGTATTTATCAAGATAATAGGAAAGCGTATCGCGAGGATCGGGAGTCTCTCCCTTAGGAAGAGTGCTTTCGATCGGGATGACGCGCATCAAGCCATAGCCGTTGGGGAGCATCGGACCCATGGTCTGCATGCGGTCGTGGGTATAAGCATTGAAGGCGCGGCGGATTTCCGGATGGTGCTCGGCGTTGGGCGAGACGACCATAATTTCCAAAAGTCCCGGGGCGAAAATCGGAAGGATGTATTCTTCGCGATCTTCATAGATATCGACGCGAATGATGCCTAGATAATCGCCGAGGTGGTCGGCAACATCATGGACGCGTTGTTCACTCCATTTAAGCTTCTTCGCCATTTCATGGTTCGTGCGAATCTTGCGAAGGCCCATGGCGAGTAAGAAGTCGCATTCTTCGTCGGAAACCGAACCGGCGAGGGAATAATATTCCGGCGCGTTGGCGTCGATTTTATTCACGATGCCCGAGGGGCCGCCGATCATTTTGGCAACTTTGACGACTTTGGCGCGAAGAGGCTTCGTGCCATCGGCGACGGGTTTGCCTTCCCACGTAATCTCTTGATCGAGTTCAAGTTGAATTGGTTGTTCTGCCATTGTTGATATCCTTTACTTCTTTGCGGGCGCGAGGTTGATTTTCGTCCCGGACATTTGGCAGGTGGCCACAATGTCTTTCTTGCTGTTTGTGAAAAGCACGTTCGAGCGATAACGCTTTCCATCCACTCCTTTGATTTCAATTTGGATGGCGTTCTCGCCCTTGGTGATTTCGCTGCGGAAGCATTCTTGATCCGCTTTCCATTCCCCTAGGGTTTTGGCGTTGCTGATGACGATGGCGTCAACCGGGTCGCCAAGAGTACCGGGAAGACGTGTTAAAGATAATATTCTTGCCATAGTGCTTACATTAAAAATGTAATGGGGGTCTAATGCAAGAGGGGATGAAAGCGTTTTCTTCGGTATATCGGTAATTCGTTATCAATAATGGTTGGGCGGATGAAAAAGACGAGTTTTGGGCCACCCGTTCAAGTCAGGGTCCCTTTCGTTTTTTTGGAATAGGGATTCCTATTTGGCACCCACAAAATTTCGCGGGCTTGATCTTTAGTCTGGATTTTAGGATTACACAAAAAACGCCCCGAACTAGCGGGGCGAGGATGGAGAAGGGTAATTATCGGGCGATTCCGCGCAATAACGTTTGGGCTAACGACTTCATTGCTTCGTCATAACCCATATTGTCTTGGTCCAAAATCGGGGTTTGGAGGAGATAAAGGATGGCGGAACGGAGACAGCCAATCGTAAGGTCGACGTGAATAGAAGAGAGGAAGGCTCCTTCTTCGATTCCTTTTTCGAGTTCATTCTTGATGTCGGAGCAGGCCGCTTCAACGATAGCGACCGCTTCTTCGAAAACAGCAGGAGAATCCAAGGCGAGCAAATGGGCTTTTTTGAAATCCAAACGTTCTTCCCATTGGGTTTTCGCCGTTAAGATGCCTTCGATTTTTTCGCCACAAGAAAGCTGATGGTTGGCTAACACCGCTTCTCTTTTGGCGGCGAATTCTTCTTTCATATCCGCGAGGATGAAGGAATAAATATCATCCTTGGAACGGAAGAAACGGTAAATGGTCTTCTTGGAAATGTGGATGCGAGCGCTCACGCTGTCTAAAGTTAATTTGGGTCCGTGAAGGTTATATTCCTCCACGAAGGAATCCACGATTTCAGGTCTCATGTCTTTGCGGTACATAACTAAAATCCTCTTTTCGCGGATTGACTATAGAAGAAGGAAGAAGAAAGTGCAATTCTTTTCTAAATGTTTTTGCGGGTTTCTATTTTTCTTTTGCCGTATCGGCTTATTTATTCTCTTCGCCTTCGTAGAGTTTTCGCGACTTGGCTAGGATTTTGCTTTTTAAAATCAAACGGCAAAGGAAGCCGGAAAATAAGCCCGTGGCCAGGGAAATTAAAGCCATGAACGGGAGGTAATAAAGGACAGCAGTCGATCCTAAATAAAGGATGCCGATTGCAATTTGTCCAACATCGTGGAGCAAAGCCCCAAGGATGGAAACGAAAAACGGGGTCAGTTTTCGTTTGGAGGCCAAAACGCATAAAGCCATGCCTAAATAACTAAGAACCATGCCAGCAAACGACATCCATCCTCCCATGGAGAACAGGGTGCCACGCAATAAGCTGACGGCGATAACACGCAATACATCGACCATCAAGGCTTCGCTCCAGGAGAATTCATAGAGCATGATCAAGATGATGACGTTAGCGAGGCCTAGTTTCATCCCCGGGACGAAAAGGTCCGGAAGCATGCTTTCCACCATCCCGATGACAATCGCCATCGCGGTGAAAACCCCGATCATCGTGATTTTGCGGGTTCCCCACTTCTTGTGGTCGCTTGTTGCGTAGCCAATTAAAAATAAGCCCAAAATCAAAAGGGGGGCGACAATTTTAAACCGCAGATCGAAGCGCATTAGATTTCAATCTCCCCGGAAGATTCTCCTGAAAGCAAAATCGTGACTTGGTTATAGGCGCAGACAATCGGCGTAGACGGGCTAGAAACGTAATGGAGGTTTACGCAATATTGGCTCGGGCAGCCGCTTTTGGCGACGCAAATCGCGTTATGTTTCACTCTTATTGTCATCGGGGTTTTCGCGCCTTCGATTTCAATATCGCGTTCTTTGGTTTCTTTGCTTAAATCCAAACGCAGGGTCAATTCATTAGGAGGGCAAGAAACGGTCGCGGAAAGGTTTTCTGGAGCCTTCTTTAACGTAAAATAGAGGATGCAGGAAAGGGACACGCAGAAAACAAGGCCGATAAGAACAATTTCCGGCCAGTGTTTATGGAAGAATCCTGTCTTTTTCTTTTCCGTGCCCATAAAGCGTCGATATTCTAGTCAAATTGTTTCTAAAAGAAAAGCAAGCGCGCCTACCAATCCGAGGAATTCTCATTCAGATAGAAATCGAGCAAGCTGACTCGCAGGAAGCCTTCTTCCGCGTAAAAAGGGTTGCCTTGCCCTTTCGCGACGATGACTTTTTTTAAACGAATCGGCGTATGGCGGATGGATTCGTATTCTTGGCTCTTCTTCTGCTGCGCGTCAATCCGCGTAGCAAGCCGACCACGAAATCCACCTCGTGGGCTTCCCTTGATAAATGGGGTTGCTGTTTTCATCTTTTCGGGGCGTCTTGGCTTTGGCTTCCACCACGCCGACAACTACCCGAAAACCGCGAGCTTGAAGCTCGTTAAAAACGATATTTTCGATGATGTCGGTTTCGTCTAGGTCTCAGAAATCCGAGGCAACATTTCGAACCCCGACATCTTCGAAGCAGAATTTATAAGGCGTGCCGATATAGCGGCGGCCCTTAACGTCATAACGCAACGCATTTTAAAAGAGGCATGGTTTACCCTGCTGCGCATGCGACTTCCTCCATTAACTATGCTTTGCTCAATTGGATTGTAATGATGCAATCGGCCTTAATCGCTGATTTATCTATTTTTACCCGCCGTTCATCGAAACAATCAATCGCCTTTCCGTCCATATCCGCGCTTGCGATTTCAGAGCCGTAACCGACGTATTTTATCGTTATTTTATGCCCATTAAACGGCGTTTGTATTTCGGCGTTTTCGTATTCTTTCGGAACGCATGGCGTAATTGTCAAGTCCTCAAGCGTGAAGTTTATGCCGAACATCCACGAATAGATGGCGCGTTCTATCATCGCGACGCTTCCCGTTAAAAATGAGAATCCCGCCCTGCCGTAAAACGACGGCACCAAATGATAGCAATTCGTTATGGCATAGGGCGCGGCGCAAACTTTTTCGGGCGAATGTTTATCCGCATAAAAGGGCATTGCATAGCCCAAAACGTCGAAAATCTCCTCGTATCTTCCCGCTTTTGCGAGCGCGCGAATCAAAAAGCACTGCGAACCGTGGTTATAAACGCTTGCGTTTTCGGCAAAATACGGCTGAAAATCTCCCGTACCCATTTTGCCGATGCCGTCTATAAAACTTCCGCCGAGCGGCTCGGAGAAAAGTTGGTATCCGTCCGTCGTTTTGAGTTTTTCTATTTCATCAAAAATCAAATTTTCTTTTCCTTTGGCGACTCCGCTTATAACCGCATACGCGTTCGTCGGGACGTAAACACGCTTTTTGCCGTCCTCATCCTTCTCCGAGAACAACCAATTGCCGTTATCCGTATAGACGGCGTTATAGAATTTGCCGTTGAAAGAGGCTTCGTTGATCGCTTTTTTAAGTTTTTCGGCGGCCGTCGTATACTTTTCGATTTCTTCGCGCGAACCGAGTTTTTCAAGGATTTGCGTTAAATCATCGAGGCACATGACGAGTTGGCACGAAACCATGACGCTTTCGCCCTTGCCTTTTTTGCCCACTCCGCTTAAACAGTCCAGCCAATCGCCGCCTCGCATCTTAACAAGCCCGTGAACGCCGAGCGAATCTTTCGCGATAAGGTAATCCATGCCCTTTTTAAGGTGCATCAATCCCGTTTCGGCGGTTTCGTCATCATAATAAGGATATTTCTTTTCAAGAATAGAATAATCGCCCGCGTAGGCAAGGTAATCGTAAACGTATTCGGTAAAGAAACACGCCGAATCGACGAATTCTCTCAAATCGAATTTCGTGCCGCTTCCGAACGGAACCTGACGAGGATACCAGCCGTCGCTGCGCTGCTTTGAGAAAATGTTTTCGATAACGCCTTTGCACATTTCTTGATCGTAGCAAAGCATGCCCTCAAAGTCGTTCGCGGCGTCGCGCACTCCGCGCATCCCCGTCGGCCAACCTCTGTCGAGCGAGGAAACCCAATGCATTTCAAGCGGCAAAAATCCGTTTACGAATCGATCGAAATCGGCATTCCTCGTTTTTACCGTCCTCACCGAGAAGAGTTCGTTATATTTCTTTTCGAGTTTTTCAAGCTCATCTTTTTGTACTTTGCCGTCGAAATATTTCTTCGCCGCCGCTATATCCTCCGAAACATCCTTTTCGTCGTCGGTTATGGAGAACACTTGCGTAAAAGAATAACTTTCGCCGCTTCTCACCGCAATTTCGGATAACCCCGAAACGCATTGCTTGAACGCGTATAAAACGTCCTCGGTGTTTTTGCCTATAACACTTGGAAGGACGGTAAAATTCTTAGTTGACGTGGCAAGTCTTTCGAGGCTTAATTCGCGATATTTCGGCTCGTCGCTGTCCACTACGGTTAAATATCTTCTCTCTTCCTTTTTGCCCGCGACCGAAAATTTAGTCGTCAAAAAGGCGTTTTCTGCTTTTAAATATTCCGTTCTCGTGTACCATTCGGGCTTATCCCACGGAGCCATCAAAAGTTCATTAAGATACGGGAACGCACACTTTAAAATCCGATACTTTTTATCTTCCTTCCCATTGTTTGCTATCGTAACGTTTACAATCAATCTCTTGCCCTTTTCGGGAACCAAAACTTCGGTTTTGACGAGAGTTTCTCCGAAAGTGAGCCTATAAGTCGATAAACTCGGCAAAAAGTCTATCGTCAACCTGTCCGCGGATAAAACGCCGAAGTTCTCATAAACCTTTTCTCCGTCCGATATTAGCACTTTTACGGGCGAACCCATTTCTCTTTCTTCGCGCTTGAAAACGGCTTCGCCCACGGGCGGATTGATCTGCGCCGTCACGATTCCGTACTGATCGAGTTTTATAAGTATCTCGTCGTTTTTTAAGATATATTCGTAATTTCCCGCGTCGGGCAACTTATCTATCGTATACCCGCCGAGTTCTTCTTTGAAATTTCCGCACTCTTCCATCTTTTTAAAGTTCCTCTCCGTTGGATTCGATTATTCTTTATACCAATACGCGCTTTTTCAGGGATTCGTTCTGACGCATCATCATCGACGTATGCAAGCCTGAATCGCTTGGAATATCGAGCGACCACTCGAAATTATCCATAAACGACCAGTAAAATACCCTTTTCCATGGCATGCTTCCACAATTTCTTTCATGTTTCCAATATGACGTTTCCTATAACCTATCCGCATATCGTCGGGGAATTCGCCCTTTATGAGCGCGTCCGTAAAAAGCAGCAGTCGCAAAAATCTCCGCAAACACAGCATCCTTCATTTCTCTCCATACTGAGGCATATTTCGAGGCTGATGGAGGAGATAAAAACCCCGAGGATTAGTCGGGGCATGGAATAGGGTTATTTCACCACGCCTTTTTTCAGGATGATGTTCGCGTAGATCGCCGTTTCACCGCTTTGGATGATGCAATAGGCTTTCTTGGCCCGTTCATAGAAAGCGAAGCGTTCAATCATCCCTTTGCGGGTATTGGGCTCTTTTTTAGCGGCGATCGCATCGTATTTGGCCCAGATTTCAGGAGTGGGGTCGCCATTAGTGGTTTCCATCAAGAAGAAATTCTCGGGGCTATAGGTATCCAATGGGAGAAGGGTCAAGATGGCATCGAGGAGCTCTTCTCCTCCGATTCCATCCGCGCGGATGACTTTGGGGCCGAGGCTTGAGCCGGGGAAATTCCCGTCTCCGATGACGATTTCATCCCCGTGGCCCATTTCATCGAGGGCCTTTAATAATTCAGGGCTGAGGCAAGGCGGAATATTTTTTAGCATGGTGTTGCTCCTACTAGTATCTATATTCTATATCTTAATCATTCTCTCTTTTTGTGGTGTTTTTATTATCAAGCGCGTTAACGTTTCGGCTCTTGGCGATTTTTATCCCATTTCCAAAGGGCCATGGGGTGATGTGAGATGCGAGAAAGAATCGATTCGTCTTGGAAGAGCAATTCAGGATGATAATTCTTGCGATTCAATTTTGACTAAAAGCAGCCTCATCCCATTGCATCATAGTCCGCGACCCCCTTGTTGACTATTTCCATCAAATCGAACGGAGCATAAAGTCTCCATTCCTTGTTCCAAACTAATTTTAACCCTTTTTTGATTAAATAGGGTTTAGCCTGAGGAAGATGAGAGCGACAAAAGGAGAAAAAGCTTTGCGATAAACCAAGTTCTTTGGAAAAGAAGGATAAAATGTATCCTGCCTTTTGATACAAATAGCCGTTTTGGTATTCTTCGAGAATTTCTTCCAATTTCTTTTCGTCTAAAGAGGGGATTAAAGCAAGACAACGCAACAATTCTTCTAATCCACCTACTTTTTCATAAAGATGAATGCAATCGATCACCGTGCGTTCCAGGGTCGTTACACGTACCCCATTCATTTCCATAACGCCCCCACGCACACAGGGGTTCATCCGTCGATAATAAATATCGTCATATTCAAAGTCGCGAAAGCGAGTTTTGCTTGTAACCTGAACTTCATAAAAAACTTGGTTAGCAATTCCGTGAAACTCGAAGGCGCTGTGATAAGAAACAACGGCATCCTCGCAAATACGAGTAGCGATGGCGTAGCGATTCAAAACAGGCTGACGGGATTCCAGACTAATCGCGACATATAAGTCTTTCTTTACACGTTCTATTAAGCCGTCTTTCGAATATTTAGCGACAACCCAATCGGCTAGAGGAGAATTACCCGTTATATGGATTAAATCTTTTTTGCTAAAACAGCCTAGCTCTAATAATTTTCCGTAGTACTTCATCCTTTGCCCCTTTTTCGTATTAAATTTAACACGTAAACATAGTTTTTACTATGGTTTCGTGTATTTTTTAATACGCCTCTTCCCGCGAAAAACGAAAAATGTTTATAAAACGAAAACTGGATGCATTGACGTTTCGTTTTTTTGAAATGTGTTCTATATCAAATGATGGGAAACAAAATGAAGGGAGAATAACGGATCTCGAAAACCTTGGATAAGGGCCGAGAATGGCTGGTGGGAGGGAAAAGGCATCTCGCCTATAATGTTTTCGACCCAGAAAACAAAGGAAGATGCTGATGGATACGAGCCTTACAAAATGAATCCGAAGAAAACGCACAGCAAGAAACGCCGCACCCCGGAGCACAACGGGAAGGTCGAGCGATCCCACCGAATCGACCATGAGAATTCTGCCGGACGCTACTGTTTCACTCCCTCTCCGATCTTGTCCAACAGGGGACAAGATGGATGCAGAGGCACAACGGAATGCCGCTAATGGCGCTGAATATGAAGTCCCCAAACGAGATGAAACTTGAAAAGTTGACCAATCTGATGCGCGATGCGGGAGAGGTGAGGTGCCCCAAGCTCCTGAAACGTTTCACATCATCTGCTGACTAACAATCACACGACTTTAACCTTTTAGGGCGATAGATAATAACCATGCTCAACAGGTATAAAATGGGAATTTAACAACACGGCTCGATCCATACGATACAAAAAGGCCTAACACAATTTTATATAGGGCTCCAAAGCTTAGTGGGCTAAAAGAAAATCCCGACGCAGAGTCGGGAAGAATTCAGATGAGGGGGATGGCCTATATGGATGCAATTTGCACTCAGCACTTAGAAGTGCGTACAGTTAACCGCAGAGCAAAGCAAACGATGTATTTATAAGTTATTTTTAGCAAGCCAAACGTCAATTCTTATTCTATTTTTTGCATACCATTGAGAACATATTAGATATTTTCCCGCAACTACATTTTTATAATATCTTCGGCGATCGTAAGCCCCTGAAACGTCAAGAACTAAAACAGGATAGGATATTCCAAATTCTTTGCTGCAATAATCCTTGTTCATTAAATTAGAAACCATGGCACTCGTTAGCTTGCAATTATCAAGTAATTTTCGAAATATGTTCTTGGCATACTGGCCTACGCCACTTCCTGAAGCAACAGTTTTTGTAGGTGTTATCTTCTTATGCGCCGGAGTAGATGTAGCGACGCTTTTTACACGAAAGCCATACTCAACATCAATCACTTTATTTTCTGGATCATTAATTGCAGTTTGAGTTGGAAGCATAAGCATGGACAAATATTCATCATAAACTTTCCCATAAATAATTTTGAACTGTTCCATCGCATATGCTTGAAGTTCTTTTAATTCACCGACGTCATTTTTAGGAATTTTTACATGATTGACTTGCCAAGCTTTTTTATTTTTAGGTGTAAGAATGTAATTTAGAGGGCAAGTTAATCTTAGATAATGAGCTTTTAAAAACCTAAGCGCATCTGGATTAATTTTTCCAGAAAATACCCTCAAATAATATCCATCTGCGCACTTAACCCAGTCAGAATAATCTCCGAATTGGAAGTATTTTGAAATTATTTCGGCCATGCCGAGCACTAATCCGCCAAAATCATAATCCATTCCAGCATCAACAATATGGCTAACCTTATATCCGCTCTTTCCAATTTCCGGAGATCTGCCCGTCAAAACAAATGCAGATTTAGCCTTTTCTTCTTTACAACTAGGCGTAAACTTTATCGGAATAGTTCTATTTATCAATGCATCTCTAAGCTCTATTGCGGATGGATCCCAAGCCCCATCATAGGCTAATTTATACATATAAACCGCAATGTCGTTATCGTCGTAGACAAATCCGACATCGCAATTTTGATATTTAGTATAAAATCCTCTTCTTAGCTTATAAGCATCTCCTTTAGGACGTGTATTACCTGTACGTATAAAGAAAACGGCACTAGGATCATTTATGTATTTCTTCGCTTCCTCAAACCATTTTTCAACTACTGATTTTGGCAGCAATAATGGCTTTACAACATTATCCCATAATTCTTTTACAGAATAAGCTCTGCCATAATTTAAAGTAGGAATTTTATTTTTATTAATATTTTCAAATGCTTTTTCAATTTTCATTTTGCACGCACTCTCCTTATCGTTGATTAACTATTTTGTCTATTACTTTACGATACTCTTCACACGCTCGTTCCTCAAGTGTTCGATTATTTGATTCAAATAACGCTGCACAACCAGAAAAATTAGACCTTCCTTCAAACGCATACTTGAATGAATGAGATCCTCCATGAGGAAATCTTTGAATGCTTGGTGTAGTATCGTTTGAAAGAATGTTTTTATATTTTCTAAAAACACGAATCAATTCTGCATAATTCGTATCATTAATAGTCTTTGATACCTTAGCACAGATTAATCCTTTTTCTTTAAATGTCGTTTCGCATCTTCTACCTTTAATTTCAATTATATATGGATGTTTATCCATGATTGTCCATGATTGGTAATCTTCTCTTTCACACAAATATAAGTCTTCGAACTCATTGACGTTATCAGCCAAATCCTGGCAATTCATAAATTCACGGAATTGTTTAAGTGCACTTAAAGGTGTATTGTGTTTCGCGATGTTCTCTTCGCTTTTAATTCCGTTTTTAGAATACATTCCGATTAAATCGTTAATTGAGTAAGACGACATTCTGTTAAACAAGTCTTTAATAGAAATATTAAATTCCTTACAAATTCTTTCGACTCTCTTAGCATAGTCATAAGCGGTTTTTTCTGTCTTGCCATTCTTAATTAAAAAATAATAAAACTTTTTTAGGATATCGTTTGAGAAGTTTTTTTCCTTCGGTACACCGCTTTTAGCCTTAAAAATATTAATAAGTGTGTTCGTATAATCATCAAGAATGTCTTTATTATTATCAGTTAAAAGATCTTTATATAAATACAAAGCAAACTTTATATCTCTAACAACCTTTTCATCCGACTCTTGCTGCATCAATTTCTCTAATTCCTTCATAATATTGTTCCCACTTGTGCATTATCATTCTAGCGCGCCACAATCTACATGCAATATGTTTTTTTGTGTTTTTGTGTTTTTAACTATTAAATTTCTTTTTACCAACGTTTTGTAGAAACTTTTTATTGATTCTTTGTTCCTTCCGCCTCCTTGGTTGCCTTTTGCTTCCTCTCGCATTTGATTTTGCTCGGCTTCTCGGGGACGAGTTCCCCTTTTGCAGCCGCTTCCCTATACGCCCCGGGCGTTTCGCAGCCTCGGGCATACAACGACCTTTCCTCGTTGATAAACTTTATGTATGCCTCCGCGATTTGAATAGAGCGTCTACTTTAAGGTTACCCGTGCCGTTCTATATCAGATGACGTGAAACAAAATGAAAGGAGAATAGCGGATCCCGAAAACCTTTGGATAAGGGCCAAGGATGGTGTTGAATATGAAGTCCCCCAAACGAGCTGAAACCTGAAAAGCTGGCCAAGCCGATGCGCGAAACGGGAGAGGTGAGGTGCCCCAAGCTCCTGAAACGTTTCACATCATCTGCTAACTAACATTGACGTTTCGTTTTTTTGAAATGCGACTAATTTCTAATTGAATTAGAATTTAGCCAGATGCCATATAACCGCAGGAAGAATCAAAAATAAATAATGCCGATAAAATCGAAACTATTTTTTACCATTCCGTGAGATTTCGGATTTCTGTTCCGTGATATTTTCAGTTTTCATTCCGTGAGATTTTTGGTTTTAAGATCAATTACATCTTTTTATGCGTTTTTAATTGACGGATTTTCCGCTAACCACTGTCCCATCAAAATCACGCATGACCCCGTTTAGGGCGAAGAATCCCCATTCTTCTTGGCGGCAGTCTCTTCGCCCCGTAAATATCGGCCGAAAAAAGCGGAATATTACCCCTCCACGGAGCCAACGTCCTCTTCTAAGTCCGGTTCTGCTTCCGGTATTTTAGTAACCCCTTCCGGCTCGGAATATTCCAAACAAGGAGTAATGGAATAAGAGGCGCGAATCCGTTGGACATCGCTATAAAGAAGGGTCTCCTTCTTATAGAGCTCATCCGCTAAAGCAAGGACGAAATCACGGTTTTTGATCAGGATATCGCGGCACAAATAGAGGTAACGCTCTAGTTCGCTAGCAACAACGTTTTCTACCCGCGCTTTCAGGGATTCAGAGGTTTCATCTTTTTCTCTTGGTGACAATAACCCAACCCCATTGATGGCATTATCTTCCACGCCTTTTTGAAGAAGGGCGAAAGCCTTGTATAAATCGGATTGGCATCCGCTAGCGACGCGTCCAGATTCATAAAGCTCGCACGCTACCTTCCCGGCAAGGCTAAGCAAAACGCATTGGCCGCGACGGGTAAAGGGGGTATCCAATTGGGTGAATCCTTCATCCGCATGAATGGAAACAAGGCCTACCACCCCTTTCCGAAGCACCTCAGCAACCGCGCAATGTCCTGCTTCATGGATGGAGGCCACCCTTTGCTTTTCCGGGGTGCGTTTCGTGCAACCATAATCGCGATAATGGTCTTTTAGATACGCCTCCACCACGTCTTCGGTTCCTACGACTTTCTTTCGTTTCCGGGCGGCAATGACGGCGCTTTCGTTAATGACCTTATCCAAATTCGCGCAGGAAGAATAACTGACCATCTTCGTGATATCTTCATAATTCGCATTCGGATCTACCTTCCGCTTACGGAGGTAATATTCCACGATGGCCGCGGCGTCTTCTTTCTCTGGAATTTCAATCGGATATTGGTGATCTAAACGGCCGCTGCGGAGCAAGGACTTGGGCATTTTGCCGATTTTATTGGCGGTAGCAACAACAAGGACCCCTTTGTCTTTACAAGCATCCATATTTGATTGAATGGTCACAAAGCATGGGGCGTCGGCATCTTTTCGATCTTCCGAGCAAAGTTTATCGATATCATCAAAGAAAACGATGGCCTGTTTGTTTTTTATCGCTTCTTCGAAGGCGGCATTGATGTCTTTCATAACGCCCTGCTCGTCTTTATTTTTCGTAACGGTATAAACAGGGAGTCCCGATGCTTCGATAAACGAAGTGGCAAGAAGTGTTTTTCCCATGCCGGGGTCACCATAAAAGAGGATGCCATGGGGGAGATTAGCCCCCATTTCTTCGTAAATGGCGGGGTTTTGAATCATGTCGAGGATTTGGTTTAATTCGTCTTTTACTTTTTGGTATCCAATGACTTTGTCGAAGGGTTTCATGTTAATTTTCTCCTTTTTGTTACACATCTAGTTTAGGAAGTTAGCGAAACGAAAATCGGTAAACAACTTACCGATTTCGGCAGTGAAAACATCCCTCAAAGAGGCTAGGTAGCCCTATTAATGTCGAAAAAATATAAATTCTTAAATTCCGATGCGATTACTCATTGACCACACTTCGGACTATTCCTTCATTAAAATGTCTCGATTAAGCACTCTTTTCTCCAGAATATCATTCCATTCTTTTAGGGAAACATCCCTATAATCGTGATATTGCATGAGTTCTTTAATCTCGCCCTCGTTTAAATCAAGAATATTGGCCAGCTTAAGGCATTCCTCGCGGGTGAAAGACGCATCAGCCCTTTTGTTATATAAGGTCTTTGAAGAAACATCTAGCGCCTCTTGCACGTCCTTCAACTTCACTCCTTTTTCGGAACACAAATCGCCAAAATATTTATAAAAGGAATTCTTTTTTACAGCACTATTTAGAAGTTTCCTTCCGCTTTGAACTTCCGAAAGTCCTCTCATTATTGCAGGAAATGCATCGTCAGGATTGTCATCAATGATTTTAAAGATAGAATCGAAAAAACCATTAAGGCTTTGCGGATCCCCCGGTTGGAGTGGAATCGTCAGCGGCGGATTATCGTGTTTCCCGTCAATTAAAACGAGCGTAGGAAGTGATTTAACGTTGAATTGGTTCTTCAAAATGTTTAACGCACGATCATCGTGGACCTGGCTAAAGTTGTTGCGAATTTGAATTTTATCCTTGCGTTGAACGTTCGACCATTTATCCACGGTTTCCACATCAAAAAAAGTAAGAATCGTGACGTTCCACGAGGATTTGTTATGGAGACTACCACCATAAATCCCAATGAATTTCCGGCTCATTTCATCCTCGGAATCATAAAAGAACAACGCTAAATATGGGGTGTCGAAATGGTATAGGCCACCATCAATTAAATCGGTTACATCTCGAACATTGTGAATATCTTTAGACGGAATTCGCGCCAACAAAGAAAACGCATCAGGGGGAATTTGGAAATCGCGAACGGTCGTTGTCTCGGCTTTTTTTGGTCCAAACTCAACAAAAACGAGCTCATCCCAGACCTTCTTTTTCTTCTCGTTTTTGCCGGAATAACTTTTCCTAACGTTTTTAAAAGGCTTCATTGGGTTGTCTTTCATGAGCAAGTTATACGCTTTCCTCCAGCCAAAAAACGATTCACAAAATACTTGCACAAAGCGGGTTACGGGTTTGCGCCCACGGGAAATTAAGTAAAGCAAAGCATATGCATAGGGCCATGGTGAGCCATAGTAAAGTTCCCACGAATGATACATTTTTTCGGTTACATATTGATAACCGGAATTTTTTCCTCGGCAGAAATCATCGGGAAAGCCGCCGAGAAACATGTAACTGAAAAATTCCGCCAACGACTCCGATACGACGTCCTTCTCCCAGGAGCAACTTCCAAAAAGCCCTTTGCCTTCTAGGAAATGATGGTGAACATGATGGAAAAATTCATGGGCAATCGCAGCAAATATTTCAGCCATGAAACGCTCTTTGAGTCCGTTGTCATCTTCGTGGGAACTCCACGCGTCAAAGGAAGAAAAATTCCGATAATAAATCGTTATAATCGGCTGGGGAAATGCTTCATAAGCCCCTTTTATGACGCATGGCCAAGAGAACTGTTTTTCGCTGTTCTGCTTCGAGGGGTTTGCGCCGTTTATGGCATTGCCAGCATTCCCTCCACTTATAGGCCTCGAAAAATTATCCCAGTCATCACGAAGCCTTTCTTCCCTTCTAGAATCAAGTTCGCGTCGAAGGGCTTCGCGGATATCTTCAGGAAGTTCCTCACATGGCCATTCCCTTACTTTGGCAAAACGGTGCGGTAGGCCTTCTCTAATATTGTCCGCCCATTTCTGGATGTCTTCTTCGCGGAGCAAAAGAATTTCCACTGGTTTATCGTCGCTGAAACGGATGTCCACGGGTTCATCACACGCCGCCAAGGGTGTGAAAATCTGCGTCAAAAAAGTTCGACAATCATTCAAACATTTTTTTGCATCGTTTAGTAAATCGGCCTTTATCCGTTGATTCATTTCGCTCGCCATTGTTTATCTCCTATCTTTAAATCCTTTATCTTTGTTTTGCTTTTTAGAGTTCTTCCTGCCGTCATATAGCACGGCTCCGCAACGAGAACATACGCAGGGCTTATTCTCCCCTTCAAAAAATGCCCTTCCGCCGCATTCGGGGCAGCGGATCATGATATCAAGGGGTTCGTCATCCTCGCGTGAACGGAAATATTTTTGTGTATCTACGAAATCGGCAACCCGTTTAGCATTCAGCAGATGCTGCCTTTGCCTGGGGGTTAGGTAGTTATAGTAAGCGTCCATCTTCTTGAAATAATAATTGGCAAAATCGACGTTAATGCTATCGGGGCTCATCACTTCTACGTAATCGCCGATGCAGGACCTCCCATCGCCAAAAGGATCAGATAGCAACCAGGATTTGAACGGAGCAAGGTCGGTGAAAAAATGGACGATTTTTTGATCTGACGGGCGATTTTCCCTTCTTGCGATGAACGACATCTCGCGGGGATCAAAATCGCGTTCCCGCTCCAACAAAAGATTTGCATTTTCAACGTTTTGGTAATGCATTTTTTCACCAAAGAAGGATTCGAAGGATTTGGAAATCGCCCTCTCGTCCACATCTTTGAAACAGAACGATACAACGCCGTCTTTTTCTCCAAGCGAAGGTATCATTTTCATCAACATGCAGTCCAAATGACCGTACCTTTTGGCCAATTTGGGGTTCGACAGGCGGAACATCTCGTCGTTGTCCGCGAATTCTTTCTTTCGTTTCTCGTCCCGAAAGAATAGCTCCGATCGTTTTAGGGTTGGGAAGACGATATTTTCGATTTTTTCGAAAAGGTAATGGTCTTTGCCGTCTTGTCTAAGCAACGAGCAAGCGGGCAAAAGGAAAACATAGGGATCGTGATTGACTTCTTTTAGGTAGCAGACCTTGGCCCATTCGGGATCACTTTCTCCGGGCCACTGGACCTTAATCGGGCAGTTATTGCGGTACGCTTCTTCTAGAATCTTGATTTTTTGGATGACTTCTTCCGATTTCTTTTCTCCCCCTTGGAGATAGCAGGCGCTTAGTTCTTGGATGGATTTTTTTGAATCTTCGGTAGTGGCAAAGGCATCAAGAATCCGCTCTTCGTAAAATTCCGTGTCGTCTTTTCCAATATACGGGTCGCTACGAACAGCCGCTAAAACACGGGCAACTTGTTCCTCACTTAGCCCATTTCTTTCTTCGATATAAAATTTGCCACCGAGAGTAGTTTCCAAAACAAAAGGAAATTCATACTTATCCGATAACTCTTTTAGATATTTCAGACATTCCGAAACGCGTTGACGCTTGATCTGGTTTCCTGGCACTCCTTCCCCTTGATAGGTAATGCCATATTTTTCATCCGCATAACGGCAAATGTCTGTTTGTTTAACGGGATGGTCTTTATCGGTATGATGCAAAAGATAGTCCAAGGTAATCAGGATCTCTCGTTGATGGATGCGCGTGTCTTCCATACTCCCCCTCCTTCATCCGCGAAAAGAATAACGTCAAAATTTCAACATGCAGGACAAAATGAAAAAATGGGCGCATATAAGGACAAAAATTTTTCCACTTGCCCTCTCATACGCACACCCCCATGCATTTTGGATATAGATAAGGCGTCAAGTAGACGCCCCCCTTCCAATCGTTATCCTAAATATGCCACGAATAGGTACGCGTTGCCATGATTTTTCGAACCAAATTTCGCCTTTTTCAAAAAAATGTGCCGATACCAGCCCATCTATTGATTTGGCCTTTTTCTTTCGTTATTTGCCGATAAAATAAAAGGCATAAACGGGGGTTTAATCTATGGACGAAAATTACAAAAAGAATGTCGTCTTAGTCGGAAAAGAATTTGACGGCATCGAACTAGGGAAAAACTATTTCTTGGATTTCAACCAAGTCAAAAATCTGTTGGTCTCTGGGACTACTGGCGCCGGGAAATCCATTTTCCTTCATGTTTTGTACGATCAAATCAGCGAGCAAAACAATGAAGCGGAATTCTATTTGTTTGATCCCAAAATAGTCGAATTTTGGAAAGAACGCAAAAATGATAACGCCACCGGGGTCTGCTCTCCCGAGGAGGTGGAGAAAGCCTTTAGCGAATTAAAGGTAAAACTAGATTCCTTAGATCACGATCTTTATCTCATCGTCGATGAACTCGCCAATTATATGGGTGGACTGGACGAAGAGTTCATCGGACTTATCCAAAAAAAGAACCCCTTCTTTCATTTCATTGCTTCTTCTCAAGCTGCTTCGATGCCGGAGTTGCAAGGGCTCTTTCCTTATATTCCTAATCGTATGGCGTTTGCCCAATCCTCCGTCATCGACAGCAAGGCCATCATTGGGCGAAGCGGACTCGAACTTCTAAAAGGGTGTGGCGATGGCCTAGCCATCATCAACGGGGAAACCAAGCGCGTGCAGATCATTTGGAAACATTAAGAACACCTTCCTTGGCTTTAACATAGCAAAAAAAGGGAGTTGCAAGATGTTTGTGTAATTCCTAGTCGCATCGCCCCGCCCCTTCAAACGATGAATCCCATTTCCTTTTTCTCCTCCTCGCTCATTTCGAGCATGAACCTAGCTGGCCTCGCATTGCGGTTGTAGTCTTCGTAAACCTTCGCCAAGACGATCGGCGCGGAATCCTCCGAATTGTATTGGATCCTAGTCCCTGGGAGGCTGCTTCCAACATCAAATTTTCGCTGGCGATTCCGCCGCGTTGGACGTGTAAATCGATTTCCGCATCGCCTTCGGGAATTCGTAGAAGCGAAACATGGAATCGGCCTTTCCCAAAAGCGACGAAACCAGCTTCGGATACGGTTTCGACCACTTCGAAGCGAACGCCTCGAACGCCTCGTCGCATTCCTTTCTCGATCCTTTTGTGTAGACGGCTTTGAAATCGTCCATTATCTCTTTCCTGTCCCTCATCCTCGTCGCTTGGGATATGTTCCTTTGGACGTGGACGAGGCAGAGCCGCCTCTTCGATTCCGGGAACCATTTCGCGATTGCCTCCGGCATCCCCTGAAGGCCGTCGGTGACGAACAGCTTGGGGCTCCCGATGCCGCGCGTTTTGATGGATTCGAGGAATTCGGACCAATTGCCGGCGCCCTCCTGCGGGGCGGACCGGAAGTCCAGGACCTGCCTCCTCCCGTCTTTGGTCACGCCGATCGCGACTTCGATGCATTCCTTCGCCACGGACGACGTGTCGCCGTATCTCCTCCGAAGGGGGACGTAGGTGCCGTCCATGAAGACGACGACGCATTCCGGGAGGGGCCTGCTGCGGAATTCCTCCGCTCCCTTCGCCAGTTTGGCGACGAACCTCCTCGCCGACTCCCTCGAGAGCTCGAGGCTGGAATCGGAGGCGAGATGCTCGGTGATCTCATTCAGCGTTAGACCCTCCAGATAAAGCCTTTGGACAAGGTATTCCAAATCCGATGTCGCCCTTTGGTACGGCTTCAGCATCTGCGTTTTGAAGAGCGACATCCTGTCCCTCGGAACGCGGAGGAAAAGCGGGCCGTACGAGGTTTTCAAAACCCTTTCGTAATAGCCGTTCCGGTAGATTTTCCCATCGGTGGTGTTCGCCGCCTCCGCCAGGAAATCCTCGATTTCGCCGTCCAAAGCCTCGTTGAACGCCCTTTCGAGCTCGGCTCTGACGAAGGAATTCAGATCCTCCCTCAGCGCTGATGCCGCCTGCTCCGCCGACATCGACGAAAAAAGTTGTATAATTGACATGGTCGCTTAGTTCCTTTCCAATCGTTTGTGAACAAAACAATTATAAGGGCTATGCGGCTTTTTGCTTGCCCATCAGCAAGCGGAGGGAATCGCCCCCCTCAATTACACAAACTTAATGTAACTCTCCAAAAAAACGGCCGGGTTCCAAATAGTGGCTCTATAACTTCTATGGTGGTTGAGATTTTCGACCAACCGCCTTGTTTGTTATAGGTTCCGATGGTTTCCGACAAAAATAAAGGCCTCATTTGGGACGTTTGGCCCATCCAATGTCCACGGTTCGGGTCCGCGGCGTGAAACGTCAAGACAAAAAGCCGCGAACGCCGCCGCGATTGCCACTGATGGACGCTGCAATTTTGAAAGAATCCGGGAGTCCTTTTCCTCATGAGGTGGAACGCGAAAAGATAAAAGAACACCCGTTTGGATGCCCTATTCGCCCAACCACCTACGGTTATGGTTTTGGCCGGTTGCTGGGAGTTTTGTACTAGTGCTGTAATAGTACACTTTTGTACTTTCACAAAAGAAAAAGGGCATCATACCCTTAATCTATGATTAATTCCTTTTCCAAGACACATAACAAGGATTATTTCTCATTAAAATTATAAGTCAAATAAAGACATTTGACCACTAATGCTTTCTTTATAAAGCTCTTTAAATTTTTCAAACGCAGACAGATAATAATCACATTTGCCATTTCTTCGTATCGAGACGTATATAGCTACTGCTCTAGCTTGACAATTAATGCTTTTCTTATCATTGAACTCAATATCAGAAAAAACATCATATTCTAATATTTCGTCTTTCCATTTTGATTTGTTTAATGCATTTATATAAATCCAATCATAAAAAGCAGACTTTGGATTTAATGGATATTCAACACCATTATATTTAAAGCAGATAAGGCGGTTATTTCCATTCTCTCTGACGTATTTCTTCGCTTCTAATGGTGAAGAGTCTTTTAAGAATTCAAATTGACCAATTCCATCAAACACCTTTGAAGATTGGAATACTGATTCAACAAAATATTTATCTAACTTAAGGTTAAAGGCAGAGAGAGACCTTCCTAATTCAATTGATGATTTGGAAGAAATTTCGATTGATTTACATCCTGGATACTTTGCTTTGATAGAATTCTGGAGTGAAGCAGCGCATTTTATTTTTTGAGAAAAAGCCATTCCTTTGACATAGTCAAAAGAAACATATTTTTCTTCAATCTCATTTTTATTATTTACAAAGAAACACAAACGTTCTGCCATTAATATTCCTCAATTGGATCAATAAAATATTTTGGATCCACTCTTTTTTCAAAAAGAATCTCAGCTCTCGGATTAGTTGTCTCATTTTGTTTTCTTCCATCTCTATTTCTATCATAAGTAGTTTTGATTCCAGTCATGAAATCAGTCTGAGAAACGATAGGAGCGAACATATTCTCAAAACTATCCAATCCGCGCCCAAAAGATACTTCATTCTTTGACGCATTCATATTGCAATAAATTCTATCTTTTTCTATGTCTTCCCAAAGAATTCTTGAATCAATATAAATCACAATCACGTTATTAATTCTTCCACTAGCCCTATAAGCTCTTATTAGGTCTTTGTTGACATTGGTTACTGACAATGAAATATAGTCTCTATTATCAGACTTCATAATTGAATCAACTTTATGCGAACTGATGTTGTTGTCTTTTATATTAACGAAAATCCCTCTTCTTCCAGCTTCGCTGATTGATAAAATGCCATTTTTCATTATCGAGTCATAATTCTTTTTATCAGTAAAGTGAACTAGATATTTAATACCTCTCTTTTCTAAAAAGTTTTTAATGGCAGATTGCTCTGTAGATAAAACTTGAGTTTCGTGTTCAGAAACAACTTGAATTTGAGGCGCTATTGCCTTTTTGATTGCTATTTTCTTAGGTTCAGGAAGAATAAAAGCTTATTTAAAATATCTGAAATTTTATTAATGGCTTCATTGTTAATTTTTTCTGCAATATCGAGAATCCTATTGATCAGCTCTTTTTTCTTTTGAGAAGAATTATAAGCCGCACCAAATAACGCTCCGATGCCTACCAACCATCCAACTGGACCGCCAAGAAGTATCGCGGCTCCAAGGCCAGCGCCCGCTCCAACAGCCAAATGTTCTAAATTAAAATCCGAAAAACTAGAAGAGTTAGAACCATACGAAATGATTGAATTCAATTCGTCAATTTCTGTGTTAATCTCTTCTGCGATTTTGGTATAACGACTATTAACTTCACTTTCGATATATGAAACCGCATCACGGTACGCTTCAGAACAACGAGAGTCGGTAAAAAGTCCACTACTGTATTCGTGGTTTTTCCTCATCCAAGATTCAATGTAATTCTGAACCGAATAAGATGTAGTTAAAACATTGAATTTGTTATTCAGGGATTTTTTTAAAGTTTTTAATCGTGATTGGGAAATCAATTTTGACTCTCCTTCGTTAATCTATTTTAATACTATGTATTAATCTTTCTTCTAAGCGAAATAACTTGTATTATTTCGTATTGAAATTAATAAACAAATTTGCCTTCTGAATTGAGAGCTAGCTCATGTTCAAAGAAAGGAACTTTCAAATCAATTGTTTTATCCGAAGAATTATAATCGTAAAAAACGTCAAGAACTCTAATGTCATCTTCGCTGTTATTTGTAATTACAACTTTTATTCTTCCAACATAAGAAACTTCTTCATCAAAAGATTTATGAATTTCCAATGTCATTGGTAAAAATTTTTCACTTGTTATTTCGTAAGTAGCCACTACAGACTCATTATTTGAATAGTCATAAGATGTAACATGCAAAGAATCAAGGATCGAATAAGCAATATCAATATGCTTTGCTTCGTTTGTTATTCTTATCGCGGTGTTATCATCAATATAGTTGCATTCAAATAAATCAAAATTGCTATATCTTGTGAATTGACCATAAAAGGTAGCATATCCCTCTTCATAAGTTGTAATGGTTCCTCCGGCATCCATCATTGGATCAAATCCATTCACTATATATTCACTTTTAACAGTCAGTTCTGATATATTAGGCACTACTTCTATTTTTCCAGACCAAGTAACACCATGCCACGTGGCTGATAAATCATATTTACCTAATTTAGTAAAATCAACTTCCGAATAATCAAACTTGGCTGCCTTGCAGCTTATTTCTCTAGTTGTTTGTACATCTTGAGTGCCTTCAATAGAAACAGGCTCGATAAGTTCGGCTTCAAAATATGCAGTTTCAAAATCTTGTGATCTTCCTAAATAGTTAGTGTTTGTTTCATCTGGATTCGTTATATTTTGGAAGACTTTAAATTCATGATAAGTTGTTAGACTTCTAACATTGTAGACATTTGTAAAAATGGGATAAAAATCAGTGTCCTTAGTGATATTGGTGAGTGCCTTGTCCCAACCAGTAAAGACATAATAATAATCTTGATTAGCTTTTGATGAAGGGTCTTTATCGCCTTTAAACTCTACCGTTCCTCCATTTTCAACTTTGGTTGTATATAAAACTGTTCCATTGTCATCATGAAAGGTGCAGGTTCTTTCAGCATTCTTGCTCGTGTATTGAGCAATAAAAGTGGTATCAACTTTGATATTTGTTAACGGCTTATCCCAACCACTAAATGTGTAATCATATTGAGAATCGCTTGGTCTAGTAGGAGTTTCACCTTGATAAGCAGCATCCTCTCCATATTTAATCGATGTATAAAAAAGAACAGAAGCGTCGTAATTCTTAAATGTCACTTCTAAATATTCAGGATGGGATTCTTTATTGCTACATCCTGTCAATAGCATTATCGGCATTATTGCCACCATAAATACTTTACTCTTCATAAAGTTCTCCTTTAATACTTTGTATTAATTCCTTTTCTATGACGCATAACGAGGATTATTTCTTATTAAATTTATAAGTCAAATAAAGACATTTGACCACTAATGCTTTCTTTAGTTAGCGTTCCGTCCTGTGTATTTCTTGCTTAAATATATAGTGGCCTGGTTCTTAGGAGCCCACCGAAGGCGTTGAACACCTGACACCGTCGCGACGCTTATTTTGTTTAGGCTATAAGACATTATTATGATTTTCGCCTAAAAATCTGGAAATCTACTTAAAAAACACTGGATTGAGAAACCTTTTTCAAGTCGTTGTAAAACGCGCATATAAAAAGACATCGACGAACCGTACCATCGATGCCGGTTGGTTTTTATTAAGTCAGGATCGCTGGAATAAGAATCACAAAATAACTCGCATAACCAAAAGGCGATTTTGTCTCCGCCCCTTATACTCACATAAAGGATAATAATGAGACCGTAATCTAACGTAATCCGCCTCCGACCTTGGATAGCCTAGTTCGCAGGATCTCCGCTTAAACGGACTCTAGAGCCTAGTATTCTATCGGGGCGGTGAGATTGGTTTTATCTACGGCAATCTGGATGCGGGAAAGCTCTTGCTGGAGCTTCTTCAAATCCGCGATGGCCTTGTTTTGATCGTAATTGATTTTATTGATCACCGTTTTGTTGCTGATATATCCTCCAACGGAAGTCTCGGTATATTCCATTTTTTTGGCTAAAAACGTCAAAATCTTGATTTCTTTTTGGAGTTGGCTGATGCGAACCAAGGCTTCGGCGACGGTCAAATCGAAGCCTTCGATCTTGGTGGTACTATTGAATTTAGCAAGTGCGCTGCGGATACGAAGTTCCTGCTCGTAGATTTTATTCATCTCTTCGCGGTTCTTCTCATAGGAATAACCCGTATCATAACGAAATTCCATTTTTTCGTCGAGGGGAGCAACGCTGCGCTCGGTATCTTCCAAGTGAAGCCGTTCTGCTTCGCTTTGAAGGAATTTGAGTTCCTTCATTAATAAGGTTGGGGTCTTTTTCATTTTATCTTCCTCCTTCAGAAAGGTGGCTGAAACAAGGGGTCTCCTTTGGTTCCTTGTTTATCCTGCTTTATTTTAAAGGGGTTTTTCCATTGATGGTTAAAGTAATTCATTTTGTACCGATTTAGGTACTTATTTTTCGAACTTGGGAATTGATACGTCTTTAAACTCCCCTGAATTTTTCCCTGCATAGCAAACACTTTGGATTTTAAAAAGTTTTTGCTATGGATTGCAAAAACTTCTATCAAAACCAACTTGACTCGAAGCTAATTTCTTAGGGCACCGAGGGGGACCACATAGACGCCGTCCTCTCGGCGATAGGCGATATTTCCTTTTGTAACGACCATCAAGAAAGCGCAGTCACCCGTTTTTTCGGTGTCGATGTCCTCCGCGATTGCACGTAATTTTTTGGCGGCCTCTTCCACGTCTTCCATTCCGCCGAGTTTAACTTCTACCAGCGCCCACGTTCCATCTTCGAACACGATTACCGCATCGGCTTCCCGCTTTTTGGCATCCCGATATTTGTAAACCCTCGCTCTTAGAGCGTCACAATAGACACGCAAATCGCGGATGACCATGGATTCAAATAGCAAACCAAAAGTATCTAAATTTCGAAAAAGGGATTCCGGCGTTAAACCCAAGGCCGCGGCAGCAATCGAAGGGTCGACAAAATGACGGGTGGGTTTGGTGCGGATGACCGTTTTGCTACGAACGTTGGGGTTCCAAGCCGGGAGTTCTTCCTTGACGTGCAAATAATCTAATGCCTTTAAATACTTATAAAAGGTCTGCTTATCAAAGGATTCATCATTGCTTGTGCAATCTTCTAATAGCGCGGCATCGGAAGCGGCAATCGATACATTTCTTGCATAGGAACGCATCACTTTTCTTGCTTTCCCTTCGTCTTTCACCAAAGGGATTCCTTTAACGGAAAACAAATCGTCCGTAACAACGGTTTCGTAATAATCTTTCGCCTGTTGCAAAGCGACCACTTGTTCTTCCCTGCGCACGGCCATTGGCCATCCGCCACGGCAAATGCAGAAGGCATAATCTTTCAATGTCATCGACGATTTGCCAAATCGAAACGTACCATCCTTTATCGCCGATAAAGAGGCGGACCCTAAGCTTTCTCCGCTTTCAAAAAGGGACATGGTTCTCATCTTTTTGCGGATGATTCTCCCGTTTCCCGTATGCCTGCCTTCTTGCAAAAAGGCATCGTCAGCAATCTTATCTGTGACGCTTCCCGTCAAAATATATTCTCCGAACTCTCCGCTTCGATCTGCTTCCACTTTGATTTGATCCCATATAAAAGAAATGTGTTGCCATTCATCAATAAGCAAAGGGTGTTTGCGGCTCGTTAAAAATTCATGCGGCATGATTTTTGCTTCTAAAACATATTCTTCCCGCGTTTGAATGGGCATCAAATCCACCGTTTCGGCAGCATGTCTGGAACAAGTCGTCGATTTGCCACACCACTTGGGGCCTTCCACCACGACCGCGGCCTTTGTTTTCAAAGCAAAGTCCAAAACATCATCGAATAATCTGCCAATATATTTTTCTTCTTCCATGCGATGTCCTCACAATTATTTAAGTGCAATCGAGTAAAAAAATCAATTTGAATCGAGTAAAAAAACGATTTTGAATCGAGTGTTTGTAAGGTTTTGAATCGAAGAAAAAATAGCCTAAACAATGAAAAACGCTTCAAATTTTGTGTTTTTTGCTATTTATTGCCTGTAAGTTTCAACACGGGACCTATGTATAAGCTTCTTATGGATTATCTTCAAACATTGATTTTCCCAACAAGGAAACAGGACATCGAAACGGAAGGGTGAACACAATATTATTCAAAAGGATCTCCGACTTATCATCGGCCTTTGAATCTTGCTGCGTTTTTGTCATCGTTTTTACCACCTTATTCTTCGAAATGGCAAAAATCCTATGCTACGCAAAATTCGCGATACTCTCATATTTGCAATACTCGTAAGCTATTAAGTGTGCATATTTGCAATACTACTAAGTTAAGAAATGTGCATATTTGCAATACTTATAAGCAAAAAAGGCCACATTTTGAGATAGAGTATCAGATTGATTAACACGATAATTACTGTAAAATAAATACATATTTATTAGCAGACTATCGGCGCTATGAACTAGCTCTAAGCAAAGTCGACCATACGCAGGTAAACGATAGGACACCCTAATAGAGACCGCAAGATTGGACGTGTTAGGATCTTGCGTTGTGGAAAGCATCGCCCAGAAGGTAATGGCGGTACATAAATAAATGGCAACCTTTAGGACACAGTTTATGTGGCAATATTACCCACGCTCCACACAAATATCTATTATTTGAATCAGTGGCCATCCAACGAGGGATGAAACACCAATAACTATGGTTGGTAGGAATATCAGCGGTTAGTTACAAAAGGTGTTTTTGAGTTGGATGGCTTTTTTCTTATCTTGAGAACACTTAACTGCTCGTTCTAGTAAGGAGGAAAAATAAATGGAACAAAATGAATACCTTTATGATTTAGCAAAGATCAAAGAGACGATTACAGAAAATCGCAACAAAGCAATGGTAGTAGTTAATAGCGCGATGATTATCACTTATTACCAAATTGGTACAATTATCAATCAAAGAAAGGAATGGGGTAATAAATTTATACAAAGGCTTGCTGACGACCTGAAAGATTATGGCAAAGGATATTCTTATGAACAACTTAAAAAGATGTCACAATTTGCACATTTCTTTTCAGAAAATGAAATTAGGTCACAACCTGTGACCCAAATTCCTTGGAGCACTTTATCGAGGGTTATAATTCAAAAATCTTCTTCAAAAGAAGAAGCGTTATGGTACATTAACCAAGCATACAAAAACAAATGGTCAAGAGCAATTGTGATAAAGCAATTTGAATTACAGGCCTATCAAAGACAAAATATTTTGCCAATTGTTTCAGATGAGAATTCTTATATTCAAGGCATTATAAAAGATACACTCGCTTTTGATTTCATAAGCAAAAGTGAAGTGACAGATGAAAAGAGTTTAAAAGACAAGCTTATTGATAACATCTTATTGTTTCTTCAAGAACTCGGAACAGGTTTTGCATTAGTGGGTCGTGAATATAAATTATTAACTCCAACTGGTAAGAACTTCTTCATCGATTTGTTAATGTACCACACTAAAGTTCATGCTTATGTTGTTATAGAAGTGAAATTAGAAGATATCGCCCCCGCAGATTTTGGCCAATTAAACTTTTATGTCAATGCAATTGATGATTTAGAAAAAACAGAAACCGATAATGAAACAATAGGAATATTGTTATGCAAAACAGCGGACAATTATGTTGTAGAAACTTCTTTCAAAGGCTTGAAAACGCCAATTGGAGTTTCAAAATATAAGCTTTTTGAAGATTTACCTGCATATTTGACAAACAAATTAAACTCAATAGATAAAGCGGAAGATAATGATTCATCTCCAGAATTAATCAACGATTCAAAAGGGAGAAAGGATATAAAATGAAAAAGTTTATTTTAAAATGGGGGAAAGGCAGTGTTTGTGAAATACGAATAATATATAAGACATTAGCAATCGAAGCAGAAAACATTGATGATATAAACCCATTAGAAATATTGCCAGAGTACATAAAAAGAAAAGTGCCATATGTTAGAAAAATCCATACCTCTGAAACAAAAAGAAATTACGACTATGACAGTTGGGTGGATTTTATCGAAGCAGAAGAAATAAAATAAATGATTCAGTTATTTGCCCAAATAAAAATCTAAAAGATTTAATATAAAAGTCGAAAAAAGAAACGACGCTATCAGTATTGTTTGAACAGTAATGACCTCACTACCAAACATAAATAAATGAAGAATGGATAATAAGCCGGCAATTAACGGAAGCAATATACAGATGCCTCTCATTTTATATGGTTTAAATATTCTAATTATGAACAAAGCAATACACACTATTGTTGTTAGAGAAGATAAAAACGGAGAGTATTTAACAACATTTACGACTTGGTTAGACACATCAACTCTAGTAAATACCATTCCTAACGAATAAGGGATTATTTCTAACACTAAAACAATAGTTAAAAACACAAGCAATAAAATTACGATAGCAGTTCTATTTTTGCTTCTTTTTCCATAACAATATGATAACAAAAAAGGACTGACACATTGTATCAATCCAATTTAACTAAGTTGGTCGGGATGATCGGAACTAAAGGAAAAATTTATGTCCCCTAGTCATATTACTATGTAATATGCGTGCAAGACTTTTTGGGAACTCAAACCCATCAAAATTTATAGGGCATCCATACGTAACGATATCTCAGCGTTATCCCGAGAGTATTTTATAGGTCGAAGTCGACGTCATGGCCGGCGATGGACATTGAGTCTAAAGCCTTCAATAAGTACTCGCCGTCTTTCCCTTCCAGGATTGCTTTTACGTATTTCTTGTCGAACCAGAAACACTGAGTCTCGTACCTCTCATACCCAGTAAATTTGTCGGCGACTGGAAGATCTTTTTGTGGATGCCAGAAATCGGATCCATGCGGTCTGACGTGGCTAACCGGATTTTCCTTAGAACCAACGAAGTTATTGTAATGAATTAGCGAGGTCTTGCCGTTCTTGTGGTGCTGCTTTTTGACAGAAGTGACAATTTTGCCACTTTGCAAGGTAGCCTGTGTTCTCTCGTAGGTGTATTTGATAAAGCCCTCGGTGACGATTTCCGGCAGGCTGTAGAACAAAGCACGGTCAAAGACGTACTCCCCGTCCTTCATCTTGAAAACGGTGAAAAGGAAACGGGCACCAGAAAAGTAAGCATACCAATCGGAGTCTTCCCATTTGGTAGAGGCTACATCGCAGAAGTCAAACGCTCCAAAAGACATATGCTGCTCAATAGTTCCGTCTTCTTCCACTCGGATGGTCTTGATATGGATATTCGCCTTTTGAAATTCCTCGGTATTCTCAAGGTCTTTTAGGCCCAACATCCTGGAAACATAGTCTGCGTATTTGCTTTTTGGATTCTTGACGTCTGGGAACCTCTTCTGGAGCTGCGATTCAGTCCTTCCATACCAGGGATAGAGGTCGCCCAAAATAAGCTGGCAGATTCCAGGCTGGCCTGGTTTGATTTCCGCAGGCTCAAAGTCCTCGAAAACATCTTCACCCATGCATTTCTTGATAATGGAAGTTAGGAAAGAAGACTTCAGCGAGAAAGCCCTAGGCTTTGCAAGGACGAATGGTTCCAGCCGGTCCTTAGCAACCCGCAGGCCTATGTCGAGAAGCTTCGTCCCTACGAATGCGTCATCGGCATGGACTGCAGCCCCTTCGACAACATGCCGGCCTGGATCGCCGACCACCAGATCGGCATGAACCTATCCGTCACTTACTATTTCGGCAAATGCGGGCTGAAGGTCATCCCCAACGTCCGCGTCGCCAACACCCCGGGATCCGAGGAATCCCTCTTGGCCTGCCCCAAACACGTCCTGATTGCCATCGGCACAAACGGGTTCACGCGAGAGATTGCAAACCGCGACGTCTTCATGGCCCAAGTCTCGAAGGTGGTCGAGGCTCTTGAACCCGCTGGGATCATCGTCTATGGGCCGGCTAACGACGATATCTTTCTGACCCCACGCTTCATGGGCGTCCCCATCTACCAATTCGATTCGTTCATGCAGAGGAGAAACGCCTCCCGAAGGAAGAAAAAGGAAGGGGGTGACGGCGATGAAGAGCAAAAGCCCCCTCTTCTCTAATTACTCGATCCGACAATCGGCGTCCGCAGACGTCTCATATATGAGTAAGGGGAATGACCGATTTGCCAAATTCGCATCGAGACGAAAGGACATAGATCCAGACGGATGGTATGATGTAATCGCCCACGGGAATCCTAAATCGATGATTGTGCGGTCTCTTCATGGCGAGACATTCATCAGTGCGAGGCAAGCCGCCGCTATGATTCGCAAACAGCCCGGCTTCAAAAAAGCCAAAGGAATCCGCCTGCTCTCCTGCTCTACCGGTCAGGATCCCACAGGGTTCGCCCAACACCTCGCCAACGCTTTAGGAAAACCAGTCATGGCTCCTAATAAGACCCTATGGTGCTCTCCAAAGGGCACGTTGTACGTCTCATCCGATGAGCGAAACCTCGACAAAGGCTCATTCGTCACATTCAAACCCGGAGGAATAAAACATGGAAAATGAACACATTTGCCCGAATTGCGGTGCCAAACTTCGCGCTGAAAGGAAGAATTATCCCTCTTTCTCATATATCTGCGATAGCTGTGGTTGGGAAGCCGTTACAACGAAATGGGACCCCATCGACCTAGATGAGACCGAATACGTCTTCCGCCTATCCGAGGGCAATACCGTCGACAAGGCGACCTTATCGATTGTCTCCAAGCTGACCGGCAAGAACTTCATCGCCTCCAAAAAGGCGATCGAGGAGCTCGAGGTCATCTTTAAAGGCAAGGCACGGGACGCAGTAGAGATGAGGGGCTTCCTCGATAAGAGCGGCATCCGCTACTCCATCGAGCCGGAACTTCCTTATTGAAATCAGCGACTAAGGGCCGGCGGCAGCGTCGGTCCTTTTCCATGCCTATGGTCTCGGATCAAGGGGAATTGGACCCAAGCCTATAAAATCAATGCGATCCGACGAGCTGAACGTTTTCGAAGGAAAGCTTGACCAGCTAATCTTCTGCAACGCCATTACGAGGACTGCCCTTAGAGGCTCATGGCGATAGGTCACCCCGCCGGTCGGTCAGCTGCTTTTGCCGAATTGCCGAACAACAGGAGGTATTGCATCTTTTCCGCGTCTATTATGGAAAAGAATGAGAACAACGTCATGGAACTCAACCGTGAAACAGCCATGCGCCTCTGGGTGAAGCACTTCAGAATAACACTCCAGACATTGGCGATGGTGGTTTTTCTTTCGTCTTTCTCTTCGCCGATATGGGCTTTGGCTTTATTCACAATCCGCTTCATGCGGCCATGGCCTTCACCATGGATCGCCGCATCGATAACGCCACAATGGGTATGGCCCATGACGAGAACACAGTTTAGGTCTAGATGCTCTCAATAACGTATTCAATAGAAGCAAGTGATCCCTCAAGAGGGATATTGCCTGCGGTGCGGATGACGAAGATCTCGCCTAAGCCGGCAGAGAAGATAACTTCAGGGTTCACGCGGGAATCCGAATACGTCACAACCGCGCGCATCAGGGTCTGGCCGTGCTCCACCAAATAATGGCGCAGCTCTTCATTCGTATCCATAACGGCGCGGATGGAGTTGACGTAACGCATATTACCCTTCTGCAGCATGGCAGTGATCTCAGATTCTTTCCTACCCGAAAACTATAAGTCTTACTCATGGATAGTCACCAATAGCTGTTAAGCCCTCTTTGTGAATCCCACCGTTCTGACGCAAGAAAAAGGCTCTAGGCTTTGCCTGGAACCAGCGTTGTGATATCGATTAAAGAACCAGACCATTTCCATCAGGAAGATTGTCCAAACCAAAACCACGAAAGACGGCCAGGTCTTCCAGACACCAAAAACAAAAAGGCCCATCAGGACCCTTGCGTTGATTCCGGGCATCGAAGAGCTTCTGCCTCCCGACCTTGCTCCGGACGATTTCTTGTTTCCATCCAGACAGGCAGGCCCTTCCAAAGTGACGGGAGAAATCACTGTCAGGAGATTGGCCAAGCACTATGCCAAGAAGGCAGGTTTGCCACCGCTGAAAGTCCACGAATTTCGTCACAGCTGCGCGTCGAACCTGCTTAGGCAAAACGTGCCGTTACGAGTTGTCGCAAACTGGATAGGCGATACCGAAGCAACCATCCTCAACTACTACAGTCACATGTTTAAAGACGAGGCGGAAATGATTCCGAATATCATCGTCCAGAACTTCTAACCCATCGCTTCGTCTCAAGGCGTTCCGTATCCCAAGCGGGGCGCTTTTCTAAAACGATATCCCAGGCCGATATCCCAAGGCTTCCAGAAATAAAGAAAACCTCGGATGTACCGAGGCATTCAGACTTAAGTGGTCGGGATGATCGGATTCGAACCGATGGTCTTCTGCTCCCAAAGCAGACGCGATAACCAAGCTTCGCTACATCCCGAAGCCCTGTTATTTTCCGCGCATTGAACCTTATTTGCAAGATGAATCGGCTTTTTAGAAGGTTAAAGGGGCATCCAGTTTATTTTCTTCGTAGGATAAGCGGGTGGAAGAGAGCTTCCAAACGACGGTATTGCTATCTTGGTTATAAGAATCCGCTTGATAGGCGCCTAAAAACACCCGGGGCGAAAGCAAGGTTAAATCATGGCAGCGGAGGAAGAGATAACGCGGGGTGTTATTCTCTTTTTCCGCGTTAAATAATTCGCGGGCTCTTTCGGGATTGCGGTCCGCAAGTTCTTCTACGGTATTTAAATCGGAAGACACGGATACCAAGCACCCATCGCGAGCCGAGCCATGAAGGGAGAGGCTAGGGGACCAAATCATTCCTTTGCGTAGCCAATAGGAGGAACGGAAAAACGAAGGGGTGACTTCATCAAAGCAGGAGACGACTTCGGCAAGAGACAGAAATTCATCGCCCCGGACCACTTCTTTTTCTTGTTTCATTTGGATGCGATGGGCGGTTTCATCGAATTCCAAGACCTTTTTGGAACTTGCTGCATAGAGGGATTGGATCTCTTGGGCAATGGAATCGACTTGAGCAAAAAAGGATTTTATGTCAAAGGGTTTATTCTCGCGAGGCCCTTGAATCGTTTTTAACGTTAGCTCACTTGGATTAGCAAAGATATAGGCGCATCCATAGACCGCGTCGATGGGGGCGAGATCTTTTGGGGTTGGGGCTACATAATCTTCATCTAGCAGCATAACTCCATAGCGGAGGGAGGGGAAATAGAGGTCCACGAGTTGGTAACCCGATTCCGTGAGAAGAAATTGATCGGTACGGAAGGGGATAAGCGGTTCCCCCACGCGATTCCAAATCGCATTGGCTAATAAAGAGCCGTGCTTCTTCTTGAAGCGGATATCCAAGCGGGCGGATACGTAATCAAACGTCGTTAACATGGCCACATTGTGGGGCGAAAGGAAGAAGATGGCAACAAAGAAGCGTGAAAAATTTGCTCCTACGAAGAGATAGACTCCGATGTAATTTTTAGTATAATTTACAGTGTCACTGCAAAAAATACTAAGTTTTAGGAGATAAGCCATGATTAAACGTACAATAAAAGAACAAATTGTCCAAAGTATTCATAATAAGCCTGTGACGTTGGTCACTGGGGCACGGCAAGTAGGCAAATCGACTCTATGCTACGAAATGAAAAAAGAATACGGATTTCACTATGTCTCCTTAGACGACTTGCGGGAACGGGATCAGGCTATTCGCGACCCCGAACTCTTTTTGCAGCTTCACCCGTGTCCGCTCATCATCGATGAAATCCAATATGCGCCTAAACTTTTTGATGTCATCGAAGCCACGGTCAACCGCGAAAAACTGGAGAAGGGCGAAAATAGCGGCATGTTTATTTTGACCGGATCCCAAGCTTATGAACTCATGCACGGGGTTTCTCAATCCATGGCGGGACGAGTCGCCATCGTCAGAATGTCACCGCTTAGCACGAGAGAAATCTATGGATGCAGCGAACAAAAGTTTGAGATCGATCCCTCGGTCTCCTCGCTTCGAAGCAAGGACTTTACGTTAGGTGTCCGCGACTTGTTCTCTTTGATTGTTCGGGGCATGTATCCTGAATTACATGCAAACCCCAACCTGAATTCAGCCTCTTTTTATTCCAATTACGTCGACACCTATTTGGAACGGGACGTCTCCCAAATCATACGACTGAACGAAAAACTTCAGTTTCAAAACTTTATGGAAACATTAGCGTCTTTAACGGGGGAAGAGCTTGTTTACGACACCTTGGCAAAAGCCGTTGGGGTAAGCGTCAACACGATTAAGTCTTGGATCAGCGTTCTTGTCGCTGGGGACATCATCTATTTGCTGCAGCCCTATAACGAACTTTCCATTACTAAACGCATCGTCAAGCGGCCAAAAATCTATTTTAACGACACAGGTCTAGCCTGTTATCTAGCTCGGCTAAATAACGAAGACGTTTTGATGAATTCCATCTTCAAAGGAAGGTACGTGGAGACTTACATCGTCAACGAGATCCGTAAATCCTTCCGAAACAACGGTTTGCAGGACCGTTTCTTCTTTTATCGCGATAACAACCAAAATGCAATCGATTTGGTGTACGTCGATCAAGGGACGCTTCATTTTGTGGAATGCAAATCCGGCGTGGATTATTCCCCAAAAGATATTAAGGCCTTCAAGCAATTAGCGAATTCCGCTTATCCAATCGGTGCTTCTTGCATCGTCTGCAATACTCCTACTTTCTATTCCATCGCGAAAGGGGTGTATGCATTACCCATCACATCGATTTAACGTTTCCTCTTTTTCCTGTTTAGCCAGTGTATAAAACAAGCGTGAAAAGATACAAGTTCACGTTGTTTGTTTAATATAGGCAAAAGCCGTTCCATAAGTCTTGATGGAGTTTTTCGGACATGATAACTTCTAGGCGACGCTTGAGACGTTTTTACGATATTCAAGAGAAACGTCGACAGGGATATAAAGGGGGTCAGGCAGACCGCTTATCGTCAGCTGCCTTTAAGGTTGAAGCATGAAAAAAATCAAGGAATGGAAATTATTTGACTATCACTTCATCTATTTGTTTGTGACGATGGTGACGATTGGGGTGGGCGGATTCATCATCGAATGCTTTGCAACGGGCATTTCCAAGGGCTATATCGATTCGAGGTTTCAACGCCTGCCTTGCATTTTGGGATATGGGATTGTTGTCATTTTGCTTTATTTGGTCTTCGGGACTCCCAACAAGATGCGCTTCTCCCAAAAGGAAATCTTTCGCGACAAGAAAAGCGTTCCCGGACGGCACTTTCTTTATTTCTTGATCGTCACCCTGTTCATCTTCCTAGGCGAATGGGGCGCGGGGGAATTGTTCGAGTGGTTAACCGGGGCGGTTTTATGGAATTATTCCGACGTTCCTTTGCACATCGGCAAATACGTCTGCCTTCCCTTTACCCTTGGTTTTGGGGCGGGGGCCTATGTCTTCATGGCTTTTATCTTCACCCCGTTCATGAACCTCCTTGAAAGCAAGATGCCTCCGAACGCGGCCTTAGTCCTTTGCTTCGTCATTGGGGTTCCCGCGGTCGTTGATTGCTTAACCACCGGGGTTATCCTCGCCTGCGGAAAAGCCCCCAAAATCCTCTGGAGGATCAATTTCCCTTGGTACAAAGAAACGGAAGCTTCCGCTTCTTTGGCTCGGCTTCTACTAAAATAAACTCGAGAAATTCTTCGTAGAACGGATTTGATACATCCGATTTTGATATTGGAAACGGGTTGAAGAATAGACTTCGATGGATTCTCCAACATAGCCCTCGATTTGATAAATCGCGGGACTATTTTCGTTGTAACTTTCTTCGCTAGGCCATTGGACGAATTCGAGGTCATAAAGATAGTCGATGGGCGTAGAAGAGGAGTCCGAAGTTTTCACCGCGTGGATGTCATTTCCATACCGCTGGAATCCATAACGGGTTTCGAGAGGATTCTCTGGCGAAGAATAAGCGTTTTTGATCACGTAATCTTGACCATCAAAGGTAAAATAACGCCCTGTAAACCTAAGAGTTTGGCTTGTAGAATCGGAGAGAAGATAGGTCAGATACGTATTGCCGGTCCCGGGGGTGATGAGGTCCATTTGGTTGGTCGAATAAAGGGTACTATCTAAATAGGAATAAGCCTCATCGATTTCTTGTTCTTCCTTTACGTAATCAATGCGCCGGAAACTAGAAGGTCCTAGGCTTGCATTAGCGAATTCAAATCGGATCGACTCTATCTCGCTTTTTTCCAGGGTCTTCGCCCAAGGGACGACTTCTTTGACGCTGGTCCGATATTTCTTCCAGTTATCCGAGTCATCATCCACGACAAAATTCAAATGGCCCGTGTAATCTTCGAAGGAATAATCGAGGCGGCAATTCCCTGTATAGCGGGGAAAACTAAGCCGATATAAAGGAATTTGATCCTCATTATAAGAATAGAAGGCGGCGATGAATTTCCCTGCGAACTTCATGCAGTCGCCTTGGAAAGAAACTTCATCTCCTTCTGGAGGAACAAAGGAGAATTCTAGTTCCATATCTAAGAACGAACTGGCTAAATAACAGGGCTCCTTCTCTTCGGACTCCCAGTGTATCGGGGTCGTCTCTTCCCCGAGGATTTTTAAGGAAGCATATAGCCCAGGGGCGTGGGGTTTCTCCGCGATGGGTCCGCACGAAGATAAACTCATCGTCGTTAGAACGCCTAAAATGGATAAAGCAAGAAACGGAGCTCGTCTAGGGTTTTTCATATCGGATCCTCCTAAGTAGGGTTCGAAATCGGATACCTTATTTTAACAACTTAAAGGGAGGATGAAATCCATTCGTAAGCAAGGCGAGGCGAGCCGTCTTTCACCTTGATTTTACCGCGACAAGAAAACCCGGCGTTTAGGATTAGCCGTCGCATGATTAGATTCTGCTCATGGGTATCGATACGAAGGTGATGATAACGGGTTTTCGCGTATTCCAAGCATTCAGCAAATACGCCTCTTCGCCTTTGGTTTGATGCGATGCGATGAAGGGTCGCATAAGGCGAAGCGGAAGTCCAAGAACCGTCTTGAATCTTTTGATAGGTGGGATCTTCGCCTGCGATAAGGGCAAAGACCCCGTAAAGCCCTTCTTCGTCTTCTAAAACAAATAGAATCCCCTGTTTGATATCTTGAAGGATCGTTTCTTGGGGAGGATAAGCTGATCCCCATTGGGCGGGGTTACCATGCTCCATCATAAAATTTCTAGCCGAGGTATAGATGGCTTGAATATCGTTGAAATCGGTAGAAATTGCTTGGCGGATCATGCCCTCATTTTAAGGCATTTTTCATCTTAATGAGAGAGGTTTTAAAAGTGGGAATCATCGACATTTTTTATCCTTCATTTCCGGTTTTTAAGGTTTTCCATTACCGGTTTTTCAGGTAAATAATTCCGTTGCTATCGAAACATTTTTAATTTTGTCTTATTTTTTAGAGTCAAAAACTCTGCCTAGTTTGATACAAAAAAGGACTCCATCGATAAACGTCGAAGTCCAAAAGCCAAATAGAAAGTAAATCAGAGGAGGGAATGTCCATCTTCTGGATCGAAAAGGCAAACGTGTTCCATTTTGAAACTCAAGCCGATTTCTTCTCCTTTGCGAAAGCGACCAATGACTTCCGTGGAAAGAATCAAATCCCCTTCTTTTCTTTTAGGAAAGAGCAATGTAGAAGCGTCCCTTTGTTGGTGACATCCTCCCCACGTGGCAAAACGTTGCCTCTTGTGACGTCTTCTAGATACCGATTATGCGAAAAAGCGTCAATTTGTTGCTTGCAGACGAAGCCGTTGGGATAGGTCTTTTAGGTGTTCTAACTCAAAACGAGTTAGTTCATTTGCTTATTCAATACAAGGGGCAATAAATCGGAAAGGGCATGAAGGGGGTGATCGGTTAGGGGAGAATGGGAGGCATCTCCAATTCCATAAGCCTCGAATCCCCCGGCTTTAGCCGCTTCAATTCCAGCATATGCGTCTTCAACAACGCCGCATTCGCTGGGAGCTAGGCCAAGTTTTTCCGCAGCAAGAAGAAATACTTCGGGGTTAGGCTTAGAATGGGAAATCATCGTGCCATCCACGATTTGGTCAAAGGCATCCAATAGATTGATCCGTTCCAAAATGAATCGGGTGTTTTTAGAGGCGCTGCCGATGGATAGTTGGATTCCAGCATCACGAAGGACCTTCAAGGTAGAACGAACGTCTTCGCTACAATCGCTTGGCTGAAGTTGCTTCAAAAAATCCCGGTAAATCGCATTCTTCTGCTCACATAAAGCATCTTTTTCTTCTTTCAAATAGGGACGGGAGGCTTTTTCTAAAATGATTTCTAAAGACGCCATCCGGGAAACGCCACGCAGGCGGTTATTGATTTCCTCGTTGAACTCGATTCCTTCTTGGTCGGCAATCGCCTTCCAGGCCAAATAATGGTAATGGTCGGTTGAGACAATAACGCCATCCAAATCAAAGATCATTCCTTTTTTCACCTTGTTATCTCCTTCGAAGTCGCTTCGTTTTTATCCTCATAAATCACAAGGGGTTTTCGCGATTTAAGTATACACCACATAAGGAAAATTTTTACTCGATAGCAAGCCCGGTTTTGTCTTTGCTAGTTAAAAATAGTTAAAGGTTAGTCGCCAAAGCACATCATTTTGGTCCTCTCTCGATAGTCTTTTTCTCTTAGGGAAACAAGCGTCAAGTCAAGGACGCAGAACACTTTGGTAGGGTTATCGACCGTCCTTTGGCCCGTGGATTTAAGCACAAAAAAAGCCCCAACTTCCGCTGGAGCATTTTTTCGATTGGTGCGCCC
>UQCQ01000006.1 GCA_900539595.1 uncultured Mollicutes bacterium
TGGAGAAGCCACCGTTGCTCGGCGGAAGCCCGTTTGCCGCCCTGTAGGCTCGGAGCCATCTCCTCGCCGCGCTGTAGGTGACTCCGAATTTCTCGGCTGCGATTGGGATTGTGAGGAGGCGGTCGTAGATTTGCCGGCCTACGTCCATCTCCTCCTCTTTTGTGAGTTTCTTAATTTCTTCCATTGCTTCCTTTCCTGCTCCCGTTGGCGCGAACCCCCTAGGGGGTTGCCCAATGGTTTGCATTTGAATGTATATCTCTCGCCTGTCCGTTGTCTACTTTATTAATAGCAGTTCACGATCCAAACGTGCCCGGAAAGCTTCGATTCCATCGCCCATTTTTGGATTGCGTCGAGGCATCGGTCCACCCAAAACTGGGCGGTTTTGACGTTGACCCCGGCGATTTCGGCGACGACCCAATCCGGGCAGTCCAGCACTATCAGCGCCAATATCTTCCTTATCTTCTTAGGCGGCAGCTTCGACGACGAAAGCGAGGTGCGCGACGAATCGGAGTAGTGCCTATGGCAGCTCGGGCACTCGTACCGGGGGATTCCATCGCCCCGCTTCCCGTCTTTGACGAGCGGGGCGTGGCAAACCGGACACCTCGGGTCCCTTTTGCTGGATTTTGCCAAAGAGGCCTTTCGGAACCTCGAAGCCTCCAGCTCTCGCCTCGAGGCCTCCGAGACAAGCAGATCGATCGCTTTGGAAATCTCCTCGTCGGTCATGGATTCGACCGCCGTTTTGTCCAACATAAAAATCCCTTCCGACCGTTGGGAGGCGTCCCGAGGGAAGGGTTATCGCCAAACAACCAGACCCGAGCCGCCTCCCAACCGTCTCTGATTGTTTGGCGGAGCCATTATACCACGGGGCTATTTATCCAACATTTGCTGGTATATCTAGTAAAAAGGAGAATACTGCGAGAGTTGCTATATTCAAATCTTTTGTACAAATATGAAAAAATTACGAAACGTTCCTTAAATACAGATTGACTGAGTAGTAGGGTTTTTTATTTGCCCCTCGTTCATACGTGTAATACAATAATTATGTGCAATTTCACATACGAAACGAGGTAGAGTGTATGAATAAGAAGATTTTAATTGTAGCTTTAGCTGCTTTATCAATGTGTTTAGGTGCTTGTAATAATCAAAATGAAGGTGGAAGCAATACTGATGAAACCTCTGAAATCAATGAAGAAATTTATGAGGTTTATAGACTGTACAAAGCATCTGGTGGAACGATGTCATACGAAGAGTGGCTTGCTTCTATTAAAGGTGCCGATGGTTCATCGCTTTTGAATGGAACGTCTAATCCAGATGCCTCCGTTGGTAATAATGGTGATACGTATATCAATACTTCTACTTGGGATGTGTTTGTCAAAACTGGCGGCAATTGGACAAAGGTTGGTAATATTATGGGTTCACAAGGTCCAGAAGGCCCTCAAGGCCCGCAAGGTCCATCTGGTGAAAATGGTTCATCTGTACTTAGCGGCAATGGTGAGCCTGCATCAGAATTAGGCAATAATGGTGATTTATACATAGATTTAGAGACATGGAACGTTTATAAAAAAGGAAACGGTAATTGGGCTTTTGTTGGCAATATAAAAGGTGCGAACGGTGGAGAAGGAGCCCAAGGTAACCAAGGCGAACCTGGCAACAACGGTTCTTCAGTGTTAACGGGAGAAGGTGAGCCCTCTTTAAATCTTGGGGCAGTAGGTGATTCGTACATTGATTTATCAACATGGGATTTTTATATTAAAGCCGAGACCGGTTGGGTTAAAAAAGGAAATATAAAAGGTAAAGATGGTGAGGACTTAACTAACAATGAGTACCACACAGTAACGTTTGATACCAAAGGAGCCGGAAGCATTCCATCTCAAACAATTTTACATGGTGAAAAAATTCAAAAACCTGATGATCCTTCATTATCTGGTTATACCTTTGATGGGTGGTCATATCAGGGAGAAAAATGGTCTTTTATAGGATTTGTTGTTACAGAAGATATGTTGCTCGAAGCAGAATGGACTGCTATCGAGTACACAGCTACTTTCTTAAATAATGATGGAAACATATTAAAAACAGTTTCGCCAGTTTATTATGGACAGACACTAACATATGATGGAGACACCCCTATCGCAGCAAATCAACAAGCGCATTATTCTTATACTTTTTCAGGCTGGGACAAAGACCTTATTGTGACTGGTGATATGTCTTTTGTGGCTCAATATACAACGGAATATTTGCCTGTGACTGCTAAATTCTACAATGAAAATGATGTTCTTCTATACGAAACAAATGTAAAAGAAGGTGAGGATCCTGTTTTCAGTGGTGAGACTCCAACAAAAGATGATGATGAGGAATTTCAGTATCAGTTTTCCAATTGGTATGTTGTAAGCGAATCTTCAGAAGAAATAATTTTTAAACCAAGATTTGTTAAAAAAACAAATGGTCTTGTTATTGAAAATAACATTGTAAAACAATATGCCGGAGTTCTTGAAGAAGTCATCATACCTGAAAAATGGAATAATGTTTTGATTACAGCAATTGATCCTGATGCCTTTTCTTATAATATGACAATTAAGAAAGTTACTTTACCGCGTTCCATGACAGTTGTTTCTGAGCGAGCATTTGTTCACGCTGAAATGTTGGAAACAGTTGTCTTGCCGGATACCATCATAGAAATGCAAAGCTATTGTTTCAGCTCTTGTCTTGCTTTGAAAAATATTTCGATACCTGACTCAGTTATAACTTTTGGCACTGGCGTTTTTAACAATTGTACTTCTCTTGAAAACATTTTACTTCCTGAAGGGTTAACCTCAATACCGGAAGCAGCATTTCAAAGCTGTAGTTCTTTAAAAGGTATTGTTGTACCATCTTCTGTTCAAACAATAGGAAAAAATGCTTTTAACGGTTGCAGTGCTTTGGAGTCAGCCGATCTTGGCTCTGGGGTGAAGAGCATTGGTCAATACGCTTTCAAATCAACTGGATTACCGTATATTGTTATTCCTTCAACCATTCAAGAAATGTCTGGATATGTCTTTCAATACGATTCCAATCTCTTTATTTTAGCTGAACCAGAAATTAAACCATCTTCGTGGAGCGAGTTATGGGATGATAGCGATGCAACAGTTAAGTGGGGCTTTAAATCTCTCAAAATGAAGGATGGCTATTTATATGCCTTTTGTAATGTTGGTGGAAATAAGTCGTCATATCTTTTAGATTGTGTTGGTGATTTCAACGAGTTTTGTCCTGAAAGCAAAATCGATGGATATACTCTCAACGACATTAGAACTTCTATTTTCAAGAAAGAGAACATTATGAATGTTTCAAAATTAGTAATTAATGCAAATATTGAGAAGATTCCTGATAGAGCCTTTCAATCTATGACTAATATTACATTTGCCTCTTTAACAGGAAAAATACAAACAATAGGTCAATATGCTTTTCTTTGGAATAATTCTTTGAAAGATGTTGTAATTAGCAAAACTATTAAAAAATTCGAATGGAGAGCATTTTATTCTTGTCCTCAATTAACTAATGTATATTATTTGGGCTCTCAGAGTGATTGGGATTCTATTGTTTTTGAAAGCGAAAACGAAACTATTCAAGGTGTTAACAGATTTTATTATTCAGAAACTGAACCTACTGAAAGTGGCAACTACTGGCACTATGTCGAAGGTGTCCCTACTGTATGGTAAAAAAAGCTCCAGGTCTCTAAAGTTTAGTGGGGTTTGATACCCCCTCTAAAGTTAAGTGGGGACTCACGGAAAAGACGTAAAGTTTAGTGGGGACCCCAAAAGGCGCTTTGCGGAGCGACACTTTGGCAAAGGGTCGCACGTCGTCACATATAGAAAATGCAGCCTGGCTTGCTAATCTTTTCTTGTTTCAAAAAAGCAACAAGGAGGCTGCATGAAATATGATAGCAAATATCTCTGCGACACGCTTGGGATCGACCCCGGCGGCGTGGAGTCGATCGAGGAGGCCCAAACGGATTCGGGGCCCGTTTACCACATCACGCTGGCGGCGAGGGCCGCGCGCTGCCCCGCCTGTGGCGGAACGCGGTGCAAAAGCAAAGGCCACACGGTAAGAAGATTGAGCCATTCCCTCTTCGTCGACCGCGACGCGACTTTCATCGTCAGGCAAAAGAGGATGAAATGCGCCGATTGCGAACGAACCTTCGTCCTCCAATCCGAGCTTTCGAGGCCGAGGGGGAGGGTAAGCAGGGCGACCGAGAGGCCGATTCTTTCGGAATTGATGGATCCCAGCGCGACCTTCAAATCCGTCGCGAGGAGGGCGAGGACGACGCCGACGACCGTCATGAACGTCTTTGATCGATACTGCTCGGCCCCGAGGAAGGCGCTCCCGAGGATTCTGTGCATCGACGAATGCTACGGGAAAGGGCAATTCAACGAGCCGTATTGCCTCGTTCTCCTCGACTTCGAGACGAAAAAGGTCGTCGACGTGCTCGAGGGAAGGGATTCGGCGAGGTTTTCCAAATACCTATCCTCAATCCCGGAAAGCGAGAGGGCGCCGGTGGATTTCGTCTGCATCGACATGTGGGAGCCCTACCTCGCCGCCGCCGAGCGTTGGCTCCCGAACGCAATCGTCTGCGTCGATTCCTTCCACGTCATGGAGAGCCTCGTTCGCGCCGTGGACCGCGTCCGATGCCGCGTCATGAGGGGTTGGGCCGGCGGAAGCGACGAGCATTACCTCCTGAAGAAATTCGACCATTTGATTTATTCGGCGCGCGTATCCCCGTGGGGAAAGAAAATCAAAGTCGACAAATTCCACGGCTGGCGCAGCGCCTACGAGCTCAGGGAGCGGCTCCTGAGGATAGACCCGCAATTGAGGATCGCCTTCGATTTCTACCATTCGTACCAAAGGTTCAATTCGTCGGACCTGACCCCGGAATACGCGGCGAAGAGGCTCGACGAGTTGCGAAAGGACGCGACGGCCGCGTCCGTTCCGGAGCTCGCCTCCTTCCAGTCGACCCTGGCGCATTGGAGGGAATGGATCGCCAATTCGTTCGTCAGGGTGAACGGGCGCAGGATAAGCAACGGCCCGATCGAGGGCACGAACAACCAGCTGAAGAAGGTGATGAGGGTCGCCGACGGCGTCACTTCGTTCCCGCGCTTCCGAGCGAGGATAATGTACGTTTGCAACAAGGAGATTTCGATGTCGCCGTCGAAAAGCACCAAGGGCACGGGGAAGAAAAGGGGTAAATACAAAAAGGGGACATAGAAAATGCCCGAACCCCATCGGGATTCGGGCAGCTGTCCCCACTAAACTTTAGAGAGCCTTATTATTCACTACATAATCAAGAATATGGTTTCCAATCTTTGTTTTACTATTTCCAATTCCAAAACTTAAAGATTGTGTTAATCGTTCAATAAAAATATTATCGTTTTCTTTAATTGAAGTACCAGTTATATTTTTATACACATCATCAACACCATTTCTAATTAGTAATAGAATCTCACCATTATTTGCCTTTGGAATCAAATATGACTTAATAAACTCAATAGTTTCTTTCGTAACATCTAATTCTGACACCCATTTTGATGATGGGTTAAACTTTTTAGAATGGTATGGTACTAATTCAATATTACAAAACAATTTTGAGAATTCTTTTAAAGCTTGTTGAATATCATCAGAAGATACATCATTAATTCTTACTTCTTTCAATTTAGAAACAATATTACGTATTAATGATTTATTTTTATCACTTTGGTCTAGTCTTTTCCACCAATTATATGCTGCATGATTATTATATTCTGGATTCAATGCAAAGAATGGATATTCTGGATTAGTTTTTTGTTCTAAAACATCAATTAACATTTCTTTGTAATGCACATCACTTGTTTGCTCTTTATATTCTTTGCCACTTAATTTTGGATTATAATTAATGAATATAATTTTACTTTCTTTAACATTTCCGCAAAAAGGTTCTGGAATTAAATAATTAGTAAGAGAATAATTATTTTGTTCACTATAAAATTTACCATAGTCATCTATTTTTCCATTAAACTCTTGAAGTCTAGATTTATTTTCTAATATTTTATGATCATTCTCAGTCATATAATTAGGAAAATTTTTTAAATTTTTATAAAATTCTAAATATCTATTTAAAGCTGCATCAACCATATATTTCACTCCTTTTCATTAGTTATGTTTAAGCAATCATTTATAATTTTTCAGTGCTAAAATCAATTATAGGATAACTATCATTGTGGACATTATAATATTTATAATTATTACTATATACACAATTATCATTAGTAAGTACAATATTTTTATATATGTTATAAGGACCATAAATAATAGAATCGCTTAGAATTTGATATATTTTTCTTAGAGAACTACGCTTTCCTTTAAAAATTGTCCATAATTCAATTGTAGATAATCTAGTTAAATCACTAATGTATATAGTCTTGCTATCTAACAACTTTGATTTAATTGGAGATGGAAGATCTAAATCACTTATCGGCTTATCCATTTGAATAGATGGATTATTTTTAATTGTCTTTTTTTCATTCTTAGCATTGATAAAATATGAAAATCCATCTTTTTTTAATTTATGTCTAAATTTAAGTGAGATTTTTTTAATAAGTTTCTTCTCACCTTCAGCGTCTACAAACAATTTATCTCTTGGAAGATTATAAATATAATTGATCATTTTTGATTCATCTTCTTCTAATTCCTTTTTTAAGTATAGAGCAAGAAGAATCTTAAGTTCCTCCTCATTATATTTTTTTTCTTTAGTAAAATCAATTGTGCTAACTATACATAATAGCTGAAATATCTTATCTTGATTTGTCATACAATAAAGCCTTCAATTAATCTAAACAAGAAGAATGATATGAAATATCATTATGACTATACGTATAAGCACGATTAGCTATTGATAATTTAACTAAGTAATAAATTCGGAATAAATAATATATTTCGAGACTTTCATCATCTTTACCTTTTGAATAGATAAGGATGTTACGGCATCTATCATCAAAATACTTAACAAGTCCTTTTTCAACTTCATCTCGAGAATAAGTAGTAGAACTTCTTAAATTCCAAACAATTTCTTCCTTTATAATTTTCAGATGCGCCTCTTCAATTGGTAATTGATTATAATAATCTACATAATTTAAAAAATCTGGTTTTGGTCCAAAAACTTTTTTTGAATTTAAAGAAATGCGAATATCTTCTCCACCCGATTCTCCAAACATTAAATATGAAGGAGATATATCTATGTATAAATTTTCCATCATTTGTTCTTTAGATATACATAAATCAATTTCTTGTATTTCTTTTTCAAAATTTTCATTCATAAAATGCATCCTCCTAGACATGAAACTCAATTTCTTAATTGTTGATATTATCGCATCACAACGCTATAACTATCCTGTTCACGAATCATTGGTATATTGTATGTATAAGTTATTAAGTAAGAGTTTGGAATCCTTTTATAATTGTCAAGAAATTAGAATAAAATCTATAAAATTTGAGAATGATAATGCATATTTAAATGTGAGTATTAATGATAAAATTAAACATTTATCAAATTATGTTCTTCATAGTTCCGTAACAAAGCCTTTTATTGATATAGTTTATACTTCCAACATTGATTTTATTCCTTTCCCTAATAATGCGTATTATCTTGATGATTTACATCATACTGATTTTGCTATTATCACCGGAACTTATATATTAAAAAGATACTACGACAAAAATACAAAAAAATACTTTGTCGATTTAGGAAATAATTTCACTGGAAAATCTCCATATACGATACGAATGCAAAAATTTATAAAAGAAATATATAATCAAAAAAAATATAAATCTCTAAGATATCTAAAAGAGACTTTATTGTTAGATTATAATATTGATATTTCTCTTTCAAAACTTAGTTCAATCGTTAAAACTGCTTTTTGATCACTTTCCCTCCTATTTTAAGCATATTTATTATGAAATAGATTATTTACCAGTAGACAAAACAGCATCATATAGCTTCTTCCAACTAATAGTTGCCAGATATGAAAAAAGACCATGCCTTAATTGACATGATTTAATTTTTAATTGTTTTTCCTATACTTTTGTAACTAATTAAACTGATGTTTGAGAGAAATCAGATTTGTGCTCTTAAAACAGCTGTCGTACTACAGAACGTTTGTAAGCATTTATTACAAAAACTTCCACAAGTTTATTGTCGCAGATACTTCCAGGATATGTAGCGATACGCCACAAACAAGTCAAACAAACTTCATATCGCACAGAATCGACCAGCCTAAGCAAATCAGTCGGCTCTCAAAACAGCTCCCCACGCGCCCTGTTTCACAATAACAAAAAAGCTGAATTCACCCGCTCGCAAAAGCTTCAAAACACGACATAATATCTATGAAGCAATTTGTGCAAAACAGAATGAATGGTTTTAGATAACGACAGGGACTTTTGGCGAATTTGAGATAAAAAGAGAAACGTCAAAAACAATATTATTTCCGGAAACTGATGTGTACTCAATTTTTGGACCACTAGTCAAGAATTGAGTACACATCAAAATGGCATATTTTTATTGACATTATCACTTATTTTCAGTTTGTATTGGGAAATATATTTTATATGATAAAACGGAAGAGATAAAGTGATATCTAGGGAAATCTATGATCATCGTAAAAAACCTAACAAAAGTTTATAAAAGCAAAAAAGCAAAGATTTGTGTGGCACTTAACAACGTGTCATTTTCACTTCCAAGCAAGGGCTTGGTTTTTGTGGTTGGTAAAAGCGGAAGCGGAAAGTCGACCATGCTCAATCTGTTGGGTGGACTGGACTCATTAACGTCTGGTGAAATCAACGTCTTTGGCAATCAACTGAACGAATACAGTGAAAGTGAACTTTATTCCTTTCGCTCAAATATCGTGGGTTTTGTCTTTCAAGACTTTCATCTTCTTGACGACTTGACCGTTGCGGACAACGTGAGGCTATCCCTCAGACTCATGGCAGAAGACGATGACGAGAGAGTTGAAAAAGCCCTTGAAAGTGTAGAACTTCTTGAATACAAGGATAGATACCCCCGTGAACTTTCGGGAGGCCAACAACAACGTGTGGCAATAGCAAGAGCACTTGTCAAAAATCCCGACGTTATTTTTGCAGATGAACCCACAGGGAACCTTGACAGCAATACAACTGAGCAAATCATCAAACTGATAAAGGAAATTTCAAAAGAGAAATTGGTTGTTGTGGTATCCCACAACCTTTTTGATGCCTATGAGTATGCGGACAGAATCATTGAGTTGTCTGAAGGAAGAATTATCAACGACTTAGTGATCAACGAGAAGTATGAAAATGCCGTGGAAGTCAAGGATAACAAGGTCATCATCCCTATGCTGAAAAGATTCAAACAGGATGAGCTTGACAGCCTTCTTTCCATTTGCAAAAGAGATGAAATATTAAAAATAGAACAGTCAAACAACAAGTTCAAACAAAAAGAGCAAAAGGAAGAACCTCTACAAGCAAAAGTCCCTCAAAAGAAGACAAAAGGGCTATCATTTTTTAATTCAGTCAAGTTTTCCGCTATGTTTGGCAAGCGCAGAATTATTGGATTTTTGCTGTCAGCAATCTTCGCATCAATGCTGATTTGTGTATTATCCTTGGCGCAATCCATTGCAAATTTTGATGCAAAGTCTATGGCGGTGGACAGTATGACTGAAGGCTCGGTTTATGCAGTAAGAAAGGATTTGGATACCCTCAGTGGACAGGTGCATGCAAGAGTCATAACCGATGAGGATTTTGCCAAAATCAAGCAAGCGTCCCCTGATGCAAAACTGTACAAACTCTATATGAGTGGTTTGTACATCAACGGCTACACCATTGGCCACCAAAAAGTGCCTACCGTAACTCAAAGCGGACTACACATTGTTGAAACCTCAGGAACTCTTGAAACCAACGAAGAATATGCCAAGAAACTCCTGCGTCTTGACAATTTGGACATATATCGAGGTTCTGTTGAGCAGAATACGGGCGGAATCTACATCACCGACTTCGTTGCGGACTCCTTCATATTTTATGGCAAAGCAGAAAATTATGATGAGATTTTAGGACAACAATTCGAAGGAAGTAACGACTATTGGCCAGATGGTTACGTCAACGGAATCATCAAGACTAGCTACAAAGAAAAGTATGAAGGGGTTATTGATCAAATCAACAGTATGACAAAGGAATCCCCCTTAACAGAAGAAATTATTTCCTTTTTGGATTACGTCAATCAAGCCCTTGCAATCAGTTACTATTTTGGTGACAACTACAAAGAAATATCTTCTGCTAACATCTACGAAGGAAACTACGTTTACACCAGGAATTTCTTTGTCAACGGAGTGGATGCTTCCTCAACAATTTCATATATCTCCTGTGGTAGTTATTTTGACTGCGTCTTGGGTGATAATGAAGTGTTTATGGACGTTGAGGCCTACAACAAGATTTTTGGCACCGAATACACTTACGGCAACTGCGACACCTTTGTCCCCCATGCAATCAGTTTTTTGAGCAGTGATTTCAACAACGAAGTCATTTATTCAAAGCAAATGACAGTTGCAGGAATTGGCAAATGTAAAGGCGGAAATATGCTTCTTGCAGACAACGTGTTTTATGAGTACAAAGAAAAGATGTTTCATTGCTATGGAGTCTACGCTGACGGCGAAGACGTCAGTGGATTCATCAACTACACAATGGATAACGGCTATTCAAATATTTCTCTCAAAATGTCCGCAATACAAACAATGTCACAAGCAGTTGAGACCTTCAACAAATTTTTTGAATTTATCGCGATGATTTTGGTGTGCGCCTGTGTGTTTATCATCACCAGCTTTGGTGTGAAAAACATCAAGTCTAAGATGTATGAAGTCGGAGTGATGAAAGCCCTAGGATGTAAGCTGTCAAGTTTTTTTGTTATATTTGGCTTGCACACCTTGCTTATTGCTTTTACAACAATAGTTGTGTTCGTTGTAGGATACGTGGCATTTGCCAACGTGGCAAACCATATCTTGTTGGAATCACTGAAAGCCATTACTCCTACAAAAATAATGCTCGACCTTCAATTCATAAAATTTGATTGGCGGTTGGCCCTTATTAACTCGGCAGTGGTTGTGTTTATATCAATCGTGTCAACCATCATTCCAATCATCTTGTTGAGGCGCATCAAACCTGTCACAATAATTAAAGCAAAAGAATAAAAAGGTAGTTTACTTTGCAAAAATGATGCTGTCGGTTTTTTTATGTTGAGACAATAATACTTATTTAAGTTACAGCATAAATACGGGCAAAACCTGTGTTTTTTGTAACATTATTTGCTGTAATGTTAGTTATCAGCTGATGTGAAACATTTTAGCAATCTCGGGCATCTGACCTCGCCCGTATTCTTCATAATCCGTTTCAGGCTGTCAAGTTCCGCTTGGTTTGGCGATCTCAGCTTGAGCACCATCCTCGGGGTCGAATTGTATCGGTCCATCCAGGCTTTCCCTTGTTTCCTGAGATCCTCCAAAGAATAGAATCTCAGATTCCGGTAGAACTTCTCCTGGTCGATTCTGTGGCTTCTTTCGACTTTTCCGTTGTGCTCGGGCGTCCTCGGCCTTATGAATTGGTGGCGGATCCCGTGGGCGGCCAAAAACGGCTCCAAGGCGTTGGGGTACCCGCGGCCGTATCGGCTCCCCTCGCCTCTGAAGGCCTTGTCGGAGAACTCGCTCCCGTTGTCGGTCTGGAGCACCTTGGGGGCGTATCCGAAGAAGCCATGCGCCGCGCGAAGATTGTTTTCAAGGCCATTATTTAGCTGGGTCGGGCGTCAGCGCCGTTTCTTACGTCATTGAAGAAATCGACAACGCAACAGGAAAAGTTCTATTTAGAAAAGAAATAGATGCTGTGCCAAACGTTGTTCACGACGTCGCCGCTTGGGAAAAGCACAATCTAAAGCAACCAGCAATCGTCACCGAGAAAAAGCAGATGATTGAGCTAATGGAAATAAATCCAAGATTCTACGAATTGGCAGACCCTTCTTTGAAAGAGGATGAAGAGTTGGCAAAGAAGGCTATAGAGGGTAGTGAATTTAATTATGAGGTGCTCGCCGAAAGATTCAAAGCGAGGAGAGATTTCCAATTGGCCGCAGTAGCTTACTATCCCTTTATGCTAAGGGTTTTACCTAAAGAGGTCCTAAAAGATTATGCGTTCCTTCTTGAGGCGTGCAAAAGAAACAAAAGCATCTTGTCGGAAGATATAATCGACGATGACATTAAGAATCGAATCAAGAAAGAATTGAACATATTGGACTAAAAAGATAGCACAAGCGATTCCAATGCTTTGATGCATCATAAGTTCAATATGTCGCCGCCCAAGCTCAACCATCCAGCTTTGCACAAAACCATCCATCCTGACGACGCAGCAACAAAACACATAGAAACTGATCTGACCAACCATCAGATCTTTTTCTTTACGCCCACGCCCAACCATACGCCAGACGCCCACGCCACCCCCCATACCCATACCCATATCCATATACATCTATAGCCACGCCGCCGATCCCTTCGCCCCAAGCATGAACCCAGCCTTCGCCCGCGCCTGCCGCCCAGCCCATCGCCGACGCCGACCTTCCGTCCTATATATAAATATATAGACCAATCGCTCCATGCCTTCCGCGCCGCCGCAGATCGCCCCTCGCTTCACCCTCGCCCAGGACGCCCCACGGAGCCCATACGCAAGCCACGTCGCACGACGCCACGCAGCCTAAGCAAACGCCAGCCCCGACGCCGAAACGAGGCCCACGACGCCCCGCGGACGACCAGGCTTTTCGGGCGCTCGCAAACCAGGCCCGGCGCGGCAAAATATGGGTGGACGACCGTGTGCAAAATCGGATGGGTGGGACTGGACAACGACACAAAAATTGATAAAAATTGATGGGTTTCCTTCTTTCTAAAAATGAGGGAAATCCTCTTTTTTGATGTCACCAGTATGCGAATAAACCAGCAAGAACGTTGAATCTGATAATATGAATCTTGAAAACGTGGGTTTATGCGGGACTATGTGTATTAGAAACACCATTACAAAGCGAACGAATTATCTATTTATGCGTTACTGAAAATTCTAAGAGAGTATCGCGAGTCTTGGGTAACGCAGGATTCGCGATATTCTCTTTTATTGCCTAAATATCGTTGTTTACTGCCTAATATGAGATATAATTTAAGCAGAAAAGAGAAATCATTAATGAGAAAATTCGATTATTCGTTTTTAGAAAACCAAGTCCCCGCTAGATTGCTGAATTTAACAGCAATTATTTATGATATCAAAGGTAAAGAAAGCGTTCGTTTACATGATAATCCTAAACTTTTTAAAAAATTAAAAGAAAAGGCCATTAGAGATTCTATTAAAGGAAGCAACGCTATTGAGAATATTCATACAACGGAAAAGCGTATTAACGAGATTGCTGCCGGTGATAATAATGCTTTCACACACCCTGAAAAAGAAATCATTGGTTATAGAAATGTTCTTAATGATATCCATGCTTTTAATGAAAGAATCATTTTTGATAAAACCACAATATTATCTCTTCATAAACAATTGTTAGATGTCGCTAAAAGCGAGAACAGGGGTCAATTCAAAAAAGAACCAAACTTTATCAGCGAAACAAGAAATGGCAAAAAATATGTTGTTTTTATTCCTGTGGCTCCGAAAGATGTCGCAGAATCAATTGATCAAATGCTAATTGCTTTTAATGAAGCAAGCCACAATCCAAACATCAATCCATTATTGTTGATTTCGTGTTTTATCTTAGATTTTCTTTGTGTTCACCCATTTGATGATGGAAACGGAAGAATGTCTAGATTGTTAACGTTATTGCTACTTTATAAACGTGGATTTGATATCGGAAGATTTATTTCCATTGAAAATATGATTAATGAAAACAAAGGAGAATATTACCGTACCCTTCTAGAATCATCTATAAATTGGCAAGATAACAAAAACAATTATGAACCATTTATGCTGTACATGATTCAAATCCTCTATGAATGCTATACCAAATTAGATGAGAATATCTTTTCTCAAATCGATAAGAAATTATCAAAGACAGAAAGAATAGAAGTGCTTTTGCTAAATGCTTTTGTACCTATTTCCAAAAAAGGAATACAAGATCAACTCCCGGATGTAAGTGAACAATTAATTGAGATGGTTTTAGCCAAATTACTTAAAGAAGGAAAAATAATTAAAATCGGTACATATAAAGATGCGATGTATTATCGTAATTAGTGTTTGTGACTGAGATGTAATTTAATTCGTTTCAACCTTGCGAAAACACATATATTAATTCGCGTCTCAACGTTGAAAGGCGCATACATTCTGTGCCTCAATGCACGTTGAAACCGTTGTGGAATTAACCTTAAGAAAATAACGCCTGTTCAAAAGCGTCTTTCCTGCAATTTACACTTTTTTGCAGGATGTTCGATATAGCAATTTACACCTTTTTGCAAAATCTGATTTAGAAGTATCGATTTGCAATACGAATGCAAAGGCGCATATTGATGTGGGTTTTTGAGGCTATTACAGAACTAAGGATGCATAGAAAAAATGAATAACAGAGATCGAATATAGTCTATGAAGAGCTGCTCCAATATGCGAAGCTAATGAAATGCGATAAGGCAATGAGACAATATTTGGAGGTGCTCGTATGATTAGCACAAAATCAGTTAAGATACATCAAAGCGAGATTGCTTATCGCAAAGTCGAAAAAAGAAAGCAGGTGTCAAAATGAGCTCGGAATTGTATTTTTATAGAGTGAAAAAGGTAGATAGGATTTTGCCGAAAGTGATTGATATCGACGAAACGCCTATCGATTATTCCTATTCGGACGAAGAACATGCTGCTGACTGGGAAAAAGATATCGGGCAAAGATGCTTGATAAAGCATCGTACAATAAACATTTTTGATGCCGCGCGGAAAGTGTTCGGTAGACCAGCAAAATCAATGCAATATATGAATTGTGGTGATTTCCGATGCTTTGATGAAGGCGGGGATTTGATCGGTGTTCTCACGCAGGAAATGATGGAACCGCATTATTATACTGACGAGACATGGTCTTACGTTTATGAAAAGGAACAGATTCTGGAAGGCGTTTCCGCGTATCCGATAGAAGCGGTTCGCAACGGGATATTGAATTATGAAACTCTGATTGCCTGGGCAGAAGAGGTAACAAAGTATATCGATGAGCATTACTCTGGCGAATGTTACCAAGAGGAAGGCCAAACTTTATTTGCCATAATGAAGGCTGCGCTATGCGCAAAAGCGGGAGAAATGATTTGCTGCTGTGTTGATTGAATCCATAGTAACTGCTTTTTGTTAGCCCACGCTGTCGATAAACACAATTAGAGTGCCTGCTTTCGGGCTACCAATACAAAAAGGTGTAGTGAAGCGGTATGTAACAAAACCTGCAAAAATGTTTTACACTGATTCGCATCGCTAATTTTCAAAATAAAATAGGGTGCAAAGAGGAGCCGTCTGGCACCCTTTTGAAAAACGGATTTTACCCCTTTGCGGCCGTGATTTATCATAATGGCATGAAATTCAAGGCGATCTTTGACAAATACCCTGTTGCAAAGGTCCTTGTCTGCACCACCGACTTTTCTGTGAATTCCGCTTACAAGGATGACGAGGAATTCATTCGCTTCACAAAAGAGAAAATCGATTTAAGGAATTACGCGAAGAAGCGTTATGAAAACAAGCAGGAGACGATTCGATTTTATTTATACAACATTGTTTCCATCGCTTTGAAGCTGGAAGGCTTTGAGTTCCCATATCTGACGTGGAATTACGGCCATTGCGATTATGACAACGAATTAAGTAAGGAATTGATTGAAAAAGTTAGGGAACTATATCGAAAGTATCTGCCCTTATATCATCGACTGATCCAATGTGTGATTTACAGTAGCTGCCTTAAACATGAAGTTGCCGATGTCCTCAAAAAACATGTGATACGCGCGAACTTGGAAGAGTTCTTTATTTTGAACAACGGGGAACACGAGCTGACGTTAGTGATAAGCCTGGAGAAAGAAGTGAAGGATTATTTGATCAACGAGGTAAAGGGCGAAGAAGAATTAGGCAGCACATATCTTGAATATGCTCTTTATAAAGGCCCACACTTGACTAGGGACGAAGGTCTTTACGGCTGCATTCCTCACGAAGACTGCCTATACGAAGACGAAGAAGAGGAAGAATAATCGCCGCAGAATTTGGTGAGTAAACTACTAGTTAGACAATCGCGAGCATTAATCGAAGACAAGTATTTGAACCAAGTGGCCCGTGCGAATGGAATCCGACGTCGTTAACGTTGCAGATATTTATAAAAATGAAAAAACTGACACGATAACTTCGCAATAACCATATTGCAGGTTTTAGAAGGTGGTTAACGGATTCATGGAAGTGGGCGATTGTTCCATCGGATGCATGCCTTTGGCCGTCCTCGCTTTATTAAGCGGGTCTCTGCATAATTTATTTAATTTTTTTATGCACCAAAATCCTGAAACCATTTGTTTTATGCATCAAATATAGTTTCGACGGCGACTCGATATTATCGAAAATGAGTGATACAGTGGTAAGCTCGTTGAAGCTTATCGCTTTATGGCGAAGTGCCAGAGGAAGGAGTTCTACGGCCTCAAGCGGCTGGAGTCCGAAGACGAAAAACCACCGAATTGCTCGGTGGATAGTTCTTCCGCTTTACGTCATTCTAGTCCGCGCCGTTTATAAACGCGATTAGAGTGTCTATTTTAAGACTGCCAATCTAAGAAATGAAAAGTTCTCTAAATGGTCGTCGGTTGCGAAAAAAAGGGGGTTTCTTTCGTGTGCAAAACTTTGAAAGGAAACCTTGGTGACTAATTTTAAAGACGAAAAATTAGGGCTAGATTTTGGCCTTCAGGTTCTTTGCACTTGTCTTCAATAGAGTTTTCCTCGTCACGAAGCGCGACATGAAATATTGGAACCGATTCCCTTTGCCGATGATGTAGAAGTCGTTGCCTTTCATGGATTGGGTATAGCCGATTTGGGCCACCTCTTTGGCCTCGATGGGTTTCTTCTTTTTGAAGGTGAAGTCGTTATGGGCCTCGGCGACGAATTTGGAATTAAAGGGCCCTGGGCATAACGTTAGGCACTTCACGTTGGTATTTCTCAATTCGAAGGATATCGCGCTGGATAAGTTATAAACATAGCCTTTTACCGCGTGATAGGTGCACATATAAGGCCCGGGATAAAGCCCGGCGATTGAGCATACGTTGATGATATGTCCTTCGTCATTGGCAAGCATGTCGTCAAGATAGACTCTTGAGAAATAAAGAAGGGCGTTGCAGCAGACGTTTGTCATGGCGATTTGCTTATAAACTTCCATGTCTTTAAAGTCTTTGCAGTCCCCAAAACCGGCGCAGTTGACAAGGTTATTGATAAACAAGCCGTTTTCTTTGGTGAACGCTAAAACCCCGTCATAGGTTTCTTCTTTGCTTAAGTCCGCGATGAAGGTGAAGACTTCGATATTAGGATCCTTCTTTTGAATTTCTTCTTTTACGGAAGCGAGGGCTTCACCATTGATGTCGACTAAAACGACGTTATTTCCTTTTGAGGCGTAAAGCAAAGCAAATTCTTTGCCTAATCCGCTGCCAGCACCAGTAATTAGAGTGGCTTTCTTCATTGGTTTTTTCTCCCCGAATTTTTGGTTTTCTGTCCATGGGACACGTTTGTTGTACTGATTATATTCCGTGAGGAGAAGCGGGAAAAGAAAAGGCGTCGCTGTCGAAACATTAATTTTTGACGTTTGGTTATGGCGGTGCTTTGGTTAAGGGCAAAACGGTAGAGAACAACAGTCCATTTTTGTAAATAAATAGACCTAAAATACGTACTACAGTACAAAAAACAATGCTTTTTTTTCTTTTTTTGCTAAAATGAATTCATGAATATTTATCATGGAAGCAAGCAAGTGGTAGAGCATCCAACATTAGGCGACTCCAACCCCCACAATGATTACGGTCCTTCCTTTTACATGACAACCGACCTTAACCAAGCAAAATCTTGGGCGTGCAAAAACGGAACCGCCGGGGTGGTTAATCAATATCGAATCGATGAGCGAAGATGGGACTTTTTAAAGATTTTGGATTTAACGCGAAAGGATTCTTTTAACGTATTGAATTGGATTGCCATTCTGATGCACCTTAGAAAACTGGAAATCTCCTTCGAACGTAGAAATCAACCAGCTTTAGAATGGCTATCGAAATATTTTATCGATGTCCGGGAATATGACGTCGTCATTGGATTTCGCGCGGATGATTCCTATTTCCGGTTTCCTTCTTCTTTTGTTTCGGGGGAATTGTCCCTCGATGATTTGGAGGAAATCTTTCTTCTTGGTGACTTGGGAAAGCAATACGCCTTTATGTCTCAAAAAGCGCTGAATGCTTTGCATTTTGACCGTGTTATCCCCTGCGAAGAAGAATATGTTGGGCGTTACTATTCCATCGTCAGCAAAGCTACGGCTAAATTTAACGAGGTTCTTAATTGGCCTCGTAGCCCGGATAAAACTTACGTTCTTGATTTGATGAGAAAAGACCATGTACGCTGAATATCTTCACGAATATACTGACGACTTAGAAAGGGTGTTATCCCTCGGTTATCATTGCGGCTATTCCACCTCGGCATTGGAAAGGGAAATTGCCTATTCTTCCTTCTTTTTAAAGCTAGAAGACGATGGTTTAGGATTGCCCCCGATTGTTCATGACGAGGACCTTGTTAACGAAGTGCTTTCGGAAATAAAAACCCCTTTGAAGGATGTGCCCGTTTATAATCCGTGCCTTTGGGCAGCGGAAGCTTTTCTTCGTATTCAATTGGAAACGCGATTAACCTTTGAATGCATTTTCTTATATCTTCCCATTGCTAAGATGTATGAACTCTTTCCTTTATTTCATGAAATGGATTTCTCTCAAATCGTTCAAGAGTTTAAAAGACGTTATCACGAAAAATCCGCTTTTGCTATTTTGCTAGAAAATTACGGCTATTCCCTGAAATATGTTTCCGAGCAAACGGGGCTACCCTATGATAGTTTGCAAAGTTGGAAACAAAGAAGAAGAAACATCCAAAACGGCAACGTTAAAGACGTATTTAAATTGGCCAGGGTCTTTCATGTTCGCATGGAAACCATCGCCGAGCTTCCCCAATAGGCCTTATAGCGCGTCGCGAGCGTTATTGTGATTACGGAATGAAGAGGGGGTTTCCTTTTCGTAACGTTTAAAGATTTTGACGAAGTAATTCGGATCGTCGTAGCCGACAAAGTGTGCGACTTCCCCAATGGGCAAGTCGGTTTCTAATAGAAGCTTCTTCGCCTCTTTTACACGGGTTTCTTCGCCAAAACGATGGATGGTCTTGCCGGTTTCTTCTTTGAAGACGTGCTCTAGATACGATTTGCTGACGTTCATTTTCTTTGCTAAATCGTCCAAGGACCAATGAGTTTCAAGATGCAGGTAGATATAGGCAATCGTTTGTTTGGACAAAGCCCCACATTTCAAAGCCGTCATTTTGTAATCGTGAATGGCCGTGGTGATATCTTCCACCAAGGAAACGAAGTGATTCATGTATTCTTGTTGCGTGGTGGCTTGTCGCATCTTTTGGGCGTATTTGGAGGTGATACGATCGATAATAACGGGGGGCAATCCGCTGCGAATAGCAGCCATGCGCACCATGGTGCGGAACATCGCGGAGGACACCTCGGGGTTAGCGAAGAAATAAGTGGCGGCATCATTGCTTTGATCGGTGGAAGTGAATAAGGCTGAAGCGCTATTGCGGATCCCTTCCAAATCCCCTTTTTCGATTTTTTCTAAGAACAAGCGTTCCACGTCGTACCGTTTATTGACCTGGGCTTCTTTTTTTGCGCTATCGATAGGGAGGCCTAAAGAAAGAGAGGGTTCTTTCCTTTGAGCACGAAAATCGATTTTTTCGTAAGCGAAATTGAAAAAGGAAGAGGAATGTACGCCCCGTAAAACGTTGTTGCAGGTTGTCTCAATGAAATAAGGGTTCAAAATAGGCCGGGAATAAATGTAATCGCGGTAGGAGGGCAAACTGGAATACGGCAGCCCGTTCTCGCTGAAGGCTTTGGAGAAGTCTACTTCCGAGGCCCTGGAAAAATAAGGCCCGATGAAGAAATAATTCCCCTCATATTGAAAAATAAAGGAACGTTGCCCCAGGTTATCGATAAATTCGTAATAGGTCGATTCTTTCATCGAGGCGAGGAAACCATTGAGAAAGGACGGCTCCAATTGGACGGAGAAGTGGTGGGGATTGATGGAACGAAAGAAAGAGGCGTTGCTATTTCCTTTTGGAAAAGAGTATACGGATACGCCTAAAATGTTATGTAAGATACGCGCGATAATCAAGGAATCCATAAACAACAATAGTTTGCTATTTTAGAGCAATAATATTCTAAGAAAGCGCTTACGAAAAGGGTATATTGCTAATATCCTCAGGAGTTTATATGGAACCTACAACCAAAAGTCCCTATCGTAGGGCAAAAACTTGGCATGTTGCATTGAGCCAGATGACTGGCATCATGCAGATGTCCTTCTACGTCTTGCTTGGCTATGCAAGCTATATCGGCAATCTTGGCTATGCGATTGCCACGGCAACGGTCGGATTGCTTATCACGTTATCCCGTGTCTTTGACTCGGTGACGGACCCAATCATCGCCTTCTTGATTGAGAAGTTTAATTCAAAGCACGGCAAACTTCGCTTCTTCCTTGCTATTGGGTGGGGGTGCATGGCTTTGGCCACGACGCTTCTATGCAATGTCTTCGCCGGCAACTTTAGCTTCGGAGCGGATGAAACCTTCTCCAATCCTCTCGGTGTTACGGTCTTCATCTTGATTTACGCCCTTTACATTATCGGCTACACCTTCTCTTCCTGCGTTGGCAATATGACCGGAAACATCTTGACCAACGATCCGAAACAACGTCCGATGCTTGGCGTTTGGTCGACCATCTACGCTTATCTCTCCCCAATGATTATCTCCGCAGTCATTGTCACGGTCTTCCTCACCAAATTCGGCACCCCTGTATTTGGGCCAGATGGAACCACCGTTGTGGATCACGCCTTTACGAACGAAGTCTTCTTCTATTCGAATTTTGTTGTCGTTGGCGTCTCTTTCCTCGCTCTCGTGCTTTCTTGCATTGGACTTACCCCTTACGATAAGCCGGAAAATTTCGAAGGTTTGAAAAAGCAAAAGCGCATCACGTTAAAGGAGATGTGGTCTTTATTGAAAGGCAACAAGGAACTCCGTCACTATATCGTCGCGGCCTGCTCGGATAAATTGACCCAAACGATGGGTTCCCAATCCATTATTTCCACTTTGCTTTTCTCCGTCATTCTTGGCTCGATGGTCGGTTCCACGATCATTTCCTTGGTCGCAATGCTTCCCTCCATTATCTTTGCCTTCATCGGCGCGAAGCTCGCGGGCAAACAAGGCAACAAGAAAGTCATGACCTTCTGGAGCTGGCTTTGTGTTGGTTGGAACATCCTCTTCACGATCTTCATCATCCTCGTTCCTGAGGGATCGGCTGCGCATTTCGGCCTCCCCCTTGTCTTGTTCTTCCTTCTCATGCTTGGGAACAACGCCTTGAAGATGGTTGTTTCCGCGGCAACGGGGGCTATGCGTATGGACGTTGTTGACTATGAGCTTTACCGTTCTGGCAACTACATGCCCGCCACGGTTTCCGCGGTCTATTCCTTCATCGATAAAATGGTCTCGGCGATTGCCCCGTTCCTTGCTTCTTTGATGATTGGTATCATCGGCTATACCGGCAGCAAGATTCCGATGGCTGGCGACACCTGCACGATGGCGGTGCGTCTTGTCACCGCGGGCATCTACTGCGGATTCCCGATCCTTGGTTGGCTGCTTACCGTGCTTGCGATGAGAAAGTTCTCCCTCACCAAAGAAGAAATGGAAAAGATTCAGATTTCTATCGCCGCTCAAAAAGAAGCGGAAAAACAAAAAGAAGAAGGGACGTTGCAGGAAAATGCTACGGAACAAATGGTAGAAACCGTCCAAGAATCTGTGGAACCCGTTGACACCATTCCAACAGAAAATCCGCCTCGGCAGGACGAATAACATTCATTAGTGAAGCCCTGCTCCGACTTTCGAGGCAGGGCTCTTTTCAAGGAGTGCCTTATGCGTAAAACAATCAACATCAACCATTCGTGGTATTTTTTAAAGGATTGCAAAAACGTTCCGAATTCTTCCAAGGGAATGAAACGAATTCATCTTCCTCATACTTGGAACGATAAAGACGGACAAGATGGTGGGAATGACTATTTCCGCGGGCGTTGCGCCTATTTCAAAAAACTAGGAAAAATTGATCCTCAAGGACAAGAAGTCTATTTGGAATTCTTGGGGGTGTCCCAGGTCGCGGAAGTCTATCTCAATGGAGAACTACTTTTCACCCATAAAGGCGGATATTCCACCTTCCGCGTTAATCTTACCCCGGCGTTAAAAGAGAATAACTTTTTAACGGTTATCGTGGATAATGGCTCCCGGCGCGATGTTTATCCTCAACGCGCGGATTTTACCTTCTACGGGGGGATTTACCGCGATGTGAACCTCATCTATGCAGATCCGGTTCATTTTGATTTGGATTATTTTGGAAGCAAGGGAATCTTTGTGACCCCACATGTTGATGGTCATATCGATGTGGCGTATCGCGTGAAAAATGGGGAGGGACATAAGGCGAAATTCGTTATTTATGACGCCTCTCACCAAGAAGTCGCCAAACAAGAAATCCAATTAGAAGGAGAGGAGGGGTCCCTTCGTTTATTCATCGACCACGTCCATCTTTGGGACGGGAAAAACGACCCCTACCTTTATGAATTGGATGCCCAAGTAGGCGAGGATCAGGTTTCCACTCGCTTTGGTGTGCGGGAATGCCATGTGGATCCTAGCCGTGGTTTTATTCTTAATGGACGGGAATACCCCCTCATCGGGGTCTCCATGCATCAGGACCGTCAGGGAGTAGGATGCGCCGTCAGCAAGGCGATGCACGAAGAGGATTTCTCGTTCGTCCTGGAGATGGGGGCGAACACGATTCGTTTGGCCCACTATCAACATGACCCCTATGTCTATGAGCTCGCGGACCGTTATGGACTCATCCTTTGGGCCGAGATTCCTTATATCTCCGAGCACATGGGAGAAGCCAAAGAAAATACCAAGAGCCAATTAACCGAATTGATCCTTCAAAATTTCAACCATCCTTCCGTTTTCACGTGGGGCTTATCCAATGAAATTACCGTCACCGGGGGATTAAGCGAGGATTGCTTGGAGAATCATATTGCTTTAAATGACCTTGCCCATCATTTGGACCCCAGCCGTCCTACGACGGCCGCCAACGTCTTTATGCTGGAAACGGATTCGCCGCTTGTTCGCGTTCCAGATCTTCGTTCCTATAACCTTTATTACGGGTGGTATGTAGGGGAATGGGACGAAAACGATTCCTGGTTGGATTCTTTCCATGAAAAATACCCCGATTTAGCCATTGGCTTATCTGAATATGGCGCGGATGCAAACCCCGCTTATCAAGCCAGCCATCCCGTTAAAGGCGATTATACGGAAAGCTATCAAGCTCTCTATCACGAGCACATGATGGAAATGCGTTCCACCCGACCTTACATTTGGGCGATGCACGTCTGGAATCTATTTGATTTCGGCGCGGATGGACGAGACGAAGGGGGCAAGAAAGGTCAAAACCAAAAAGGCCTTGTCACCTTCGATCGCAAAATCAAAAAGGATGCCTTCTATCTTTATAAGGCTTATTTATCTAAAGAACCTTTTGTTCATTTATGCGGGAAACGTTACCGGAAACGTAACGAAGAGAAGACGGTGATTCGCGTCTATTCCAACCAAAAACATGTGGAACTATATGTGAATCATCAATTGATTGGCCAAAAAGACGGGGGGCCTGTATTCATTTTCGAAATTCCCTTGGAAAAAAACATCACCGTTCAAGCGGTCGCGGGAGCCTATTCGGACTCCATGAAAATTAAAAAAGTCCAAAAACCATGCAAGGACTATACCTGCCCGCAGAAGGTGGAGGTCATCAATTGGTTCGATTTGATGGAAGACCCCATTGATCCTGAATGTTTTTCTATCAAAGACAAGGTCATCGATATTAAAAATCATCCCGTCGCTGGAAAGCTCTATGGCCAGATGATGGCTCAGGCGATGGAAAAAATCGGCGATGTAGCTAAAGGAGTCAAAATTCCGAAGTTCTTGCAGAATAAGCTCGACCAAATGACTCTAGAAGCCAACCTCAAGATGGCGGGGCACATGGTGAGCCCCGATATGGTGGTCGCGTTAAACAAGGAACTTCAAAAGATTAAGAAATGAGTATGAAAACATCCTTTCAACAATTGATGATCGGCTCGCTTTGCAAAAACGAGGCTGCCACTAAAGATGTTCTCCGTTCTGTTAAGGCGATGGGGTATGACGAAATCGAACTCAATGGGTTCATGACTCACCCCACATCCTTTTTCGTGCGCATGTTGACCAAATTGGCGGGAATGCCAACGGGGAAGGCGGGGAAATACGATTGGAAGAAGTTGGTTCGCGATGCGGGGCTTGGCGTCACTTCCATTCATTTTGATTTAGGAACCTTGGAACGGGATTTAACTGCTTGCATCCAAGAGGCGAAAGATTATCCAACCAGCCGCATCGTGGTTACGGGGATGTATCGTTTCGATTATTCGGACTTAAAAGCATTAGAAGAGCTTTCTACAAGACTCAACAAAGTCGGAGAACAACTGGCTCAAAGCGGAATCGAACTCCTTTACCATAACCACAATGTGGAATTTAAGCGGGTGGGGGAGAAGAACCAATTCGCTTATGAAATTTTGATGGAACGCTTAAATCCCGATTGGGTGAATTTTGAATTCGATTCTTATTGGGCAGCGGAAGCGGGGGTCAATGTTTATTCCCTTATGCGCCGCCTTGGAAAACGGCTGAAGCTCCACCACATCAATGACCGTGGAAGCAAAGAAAAGGGCCCGTATATGACCCCGATCATTAAAAACGATTCCATGGAATTGGGAACCGGAACGATGGATTTGGAGACCTTGCTTCAAATCGATAGGGAGGCGGGCGTAGATACCGTAATCCTAGAAACCCATCGGAATTTCATCGACGGGTCTCCGCTTCGTTCGTTAGAAATTAGCGGTCAATACCTGCAAAATCATTCAAAATAAAGGGGGCGTATCCATGAATAACGAATTACGAAACCATTTTGTTTCCTACGATTGTCCTTTTGTAGAAGGGGACGTCTATGGGCTGAAGAAGGATTTTTCTTTGAAAGCCCCTCTTCGCTCCGCCCGTCTTCTTTTATCAGGGCTTGGGATGTATGACGCTTATCTTAATGGAAAAAAGGTGGGAGAGCAGATGTTCAAACCCGGCTACACCTATTACAAGAAACGCGTCTTGTTCCAAGAATATGAGGTAACTTCCCTCCTCAAAGAGAAGAACGAATTCTTCCTTTATGTGGGACAAGGATGGTTCTGCGGACGTTTCTTCTGTGAGAATACCGTTCAAAACTATGGCCTTCGTCCTAGTGTTTCTTACTTGCTGAGCCTGGAATACGAAGACGGAACCCAAGAAGTAATTGCTTCTAACCCCGGGGATTCGGCTTATCAAACTGAATATGTCTATGCCGGCGAATACGATGGGGAAGTCGTGGATTTCTCCCGCTCTGATTTAGGGAAGGAAATCGGCGTCGTTCAAAGCGAGCCCTTGGATTCCTCAATCCAATTAGAACCCACCTTGACGGAAGTCCGTTTGCAAGAGGCGATGAAATTTCAAGTTCTTTGCAAAGGCGAATCGACGGTTTTGGATTTGGGGCAAAACTTCGCTGGGCTTGTTTCCATCGACCCCGAGCAACTACAGGAAGGTCAAACCATCACATTGATCCACGGAGAAATCCTGGATGAGAATGGACACGTCTACACGGAGAATCTCCGCGCGGCGAAAGCTCGCATTGTTTATACTCGTGGCAAAGAAAAGAAGAAATATACCCCGAAATTCACCTATATGGGCTTCCGTTATGTAGAAGTCTTGGGACTTCGGGAAGAAGAGGATTTAGAAAAGCTATTCTCCTTCCGCCCCCTTCATACCGAGATGGTTCGCACGGGGCACTTCCACTCGGATAATAACGATGTCAACCGTCTCTATCAAAACCTATGCTGGAGCCAACGGAGCAATTACGTGGAAGTTCCTACGGATTGTCCTCAACGAGATGAACGCCTGGGCTATACCGGGGACGGCCATGTCTTTGCCCGGACGGGTACCTATAATTACGACACCCGTTCCTTCTGGCATAATTTCTTCCGCGACTTGGATTTGGGTCAGGAAGATAATCCGGACGGCAACGTCCCTCCTTATTTGCCCCAAGTGGGTCCTAAACCCGTTGGTTTTATGAGCATGCAGGGGTGGGGAAGCGCCGTATCCATCATCCCCGAAGTGCTTTATGAGCAATATGGAGATTTTGAATTCTTCGCCTCTCAATATGAACCGATTAAACGTTACGTGGATATGGAAATCCAAAAGGCAGGGAAAAAGAACCTTTGGAAGGCAATTTCTCTCGGTGATTGGCTAAGTCTTGGCAAAGGGGTCGCGTGGCAGGCGATGAATAACCATCCCGTTTCTAACGCTTTCTTTGTCAAGGATTTGAAAGTCTTGGTCCGTCTTGCCCACTTGCTGGGGAAAAGGGAAGACGAAGAAAAATATGCCCGTCAGTTAGAAAAGACCAAACAAGCTTATATCCATGCCTATATCCGTCCTAACGGAAAGGTGGCCAAGGATTACCAAGGAACTTACGTATTGGCCCTCCGTCATGTCCTGGAACCGACGGACGCCTTATATCCCCTTGTGGCCAAACGCTTCATCCAAAACGTAAAGAAGCACGGCCTCCAAACGGGATTCTTTGGCACGCAGCACCTTCTTCCCCTATTAGCGGAATTAGGAGAAACCAAACTAGCCTACGACGTTTTGCTGTCCCCGTCTTGCCCAGGATGGATGTATCAAATTCATCGTGGAGCGACGAGCATTTGGGAACGGTGGGACGCGATTCAAGAAAATGGCAAAGTCAATGAGTCGAAGATGAGCAAAACGAACATGGTTTCCTTTAACCATTATTCCTTTGGCGCTGTCGGCGAATTCTATTATGCCTATATCCTTGGCATCCAACCGTTGAAACCAGGATATGAAGAAATTCGGATCGCTCCAAAGCCCGATGAACGCCTAGGAAACGTGGAAGGGTCCTATGATTCCGTCCGTGGGAAAATCAAAGTCTCCTATGCTTATCAAGGGGATTCGATTCGTTTCCATATTCTTACCCCATCGAAAACCCTCTTTGTTTTCCCGCGTGGAGAGAAGAAGGAACTAGAGCCCGGGGAATACGATTTGATTCAACCAAAGAAATAATGAGGAAAGGAAAAAACGATGAATATATTCTTGCTTGGGGCTAGCACGTCTGCCCACCAGGTCGAAGGGAATAACACCCATTCTGATTATTGGGCCATGGAACACATGGCCTACACGGAGTTCTCGGAACCTTCCGGGGTGGCCGTGGATCATTACCATCGTTACGAAGAAGATATCGCCTTGCTCGCGGAAGCGGGGCTCAACGCCTATCGTTTCAGCATCGAATGGGCCAGGATTGAACCCGAAGAAGGAAAATTCGATGAAGCTGAAGTGCAACACTACGCCGATGTGATCGCCTGCTGCAAAAAGCACGGAGTAGAACCGATTGTCACCCTTTATCATTTTACCTCCCCGAAATGGCTGATTGAAAAGGGGGGCTGGGAAAACCCGGACGTGGTCTCCTATTTTGAACGTTACGCTCGTTATATCGCCGAGAAATTAGGCGGCGAACTCCATTACGTTTGCACGATTAACGAGGCAAACATGGGGATTCAAGTGGCCGCGATTGCCGCGCGTTACAAAAAGCAATTCATGCAGAAATTAAACCCCTTTTATCGTCTGTTCCATCCACATAAGAAAGAAGAAAGCGCGGAAGGAAAAGCCCAAATCGGCATGAACTTCAATCAAATGATGAAGAACATGAAGAAGAAGGGCGAAGAAAACGAGAAACTTTTTGGCACCCCGTCTCCTCAGACGTTCGTCTCGCAACGGAGCAAAGAAGGCGACCTGCTAGTTTGCAAGGCCCACGAAGCTGCACGGAAGGTGTTTCGCGAACTTTGCCCCCACGTGAAAATCGGTCTCACCTTATCTCTTCACGATATTCAAGAAGTAGGCAAAGGCGCGGAAAAAGAAACGAAGAAGGTGTGGGATGAGGAATTCACCCATTATCTTCCCTTTATTCGCGACGATGACTTCTTTGGGTTACAAAATTATTCCCGTACGTTGATGGGAAAACATGGGCCTCTTCCAAATCCGGCAGGAGCCAGGTTGACCCAGATGGAATATGAAAATTACCCCGAGGCGTTAGGGCACGTGATTCGCAAGGTTCATTCCGAGCTGAGTCTTCCCATTTTGGTGACGGAGAATGGTATTGCGACTTCTAATGATGGGGAGCGCGTCGAATTCGTGGATAAAGCCCTCGACGGGGTCCTCTCCTGTGTGAAAGACGGGATTCCCGTGCTAGGTTATTGTCACTGGTCCTTGCTTGATAATTTTGAATGGCAAAAGGGCTTCTCCATGACGTTTGGCTTAATTGCAGTGGACCGTAAAACGATGAAGCGGAGTCCCAAACCGAGCTTATATGCCCTTGGCAAAAAGAAAGAGCTCTTTGAATAATTTCTGGATCACAAGAATGCGTTGGGTGGTACCTGACGCATTTTCTTTTGGGTGATAAACATCGGCTTTGAATAACAAGAAACAACCATAATGATATTTTTGTAAATCGTAAATTACAAAATCGTAAATTACAAAAATTATGAAATTCATCGGAAGAGAGCAAGAACAAAAAACCATACAAAGATTGATGTCCAAAGAGGGGTATCAAGGATGCGTGATTTATGGACGTAGGCGCATGGGGAAGACGGAGCTTGTTCGCAAGTGCGTTTTGGAAAAAAGCCCCGTCGTTATGTATCAATGCAAGGAATCCAACGAGCAGGATAACGTAGAGATGCTGACGGGCCTGTTACGTAGTGTTTTCAATAACCCTTACTTGTCTTTTGCTACTTTCATGGACGCGGTGAGGTTTCTTTTCGACTATTCCAAAGACCAGGAAATCATCTTAGTTTTGGATGAGTATCCTTATCTTAAAAACTTGATCGATGGCTGCGATTCCAAATTGCAAAGCATCATCGATGATCATGCGATGGACTGCAACCTTAAGCTGTTTCTGCTTGGAAGCAGCATTTCCACGATGGAAGACATCTTGAGTCACGACAATCCCCTTTATATGCGGTTTCAAACCTCGATTTTTTAAGGCAAATGGATTATTGGGATTCGGCGCAGTTTTACCCTCATTATTCTAACGAAGATAAAGTCCGCATGTACGCCGCTTTTGGCGGGGTTCCATATTTCAACGCCCAAATCGATGATCGCATTAGCCCGAAAGAAAATATCATCCGCCTCCTTAGCGGCCAATTCTCGGGCATGAAGGAATTCTTGGACACTTATTTAAAGCAGGAACTAAGAAAGGTAAATAGTGCGAACGCAGTGTTCGAAGCCGTTGCCTTAGGAGCGTTCCATTATACGGATATCCTGTCCAAGTCTCGTGTGGAGTCCTCTCCGCTTTTAAATAGCATTCTCCAGAAACTAACCAAGATGGATTTAGTGGAATACGTCTCCCCCATCAATAATAAAAACGATAAGCAAAAATCGGGATATCGCATCAGCGATTCCTGCGTGAAGTTCTATTATCATTTTGTTTATCGGAATGCTTCGGCGCACGCCCTCCTTGATGACGATATTTTCTACGAGAAATTTATCCATGAGGATTTTGAGAAATTCTTTGTGCCAAAAACGTTTGAAGAAATATCGAAACAATTCCTGATTCGTCTCAATAAAAAAGGCCAATTGGAACCAATGTTGATGGATATCGGCACTTATTGGTACGATCAGCCAAGCCAGAGAAAAAACGGTCAGTTTGATGTCGTTGGGAAAACCGAAGACGGCTATGTCTTCTTTGAATGTAAATACACGAACTCGCCATTGAACGATGAGGTTATTAAAGAAGAACTGGAACAAGTCGCGTCTACAACCTTGAAACCGGTTCAATACGGATTCTTCTCGAAGAATGGTTTTGATCTTAAAAATCACTACAGGTATCTCTTATATTCGTTAGAAGACCTGTATCGCTAAACGTATTTGCGAGAACAAAAAAACGAGCCTCATGCGGGGCTCGTTTTCGTTGTTGGGCTTGAAATTAATTCAAGGTTCCTTCGCCAAAGGTGGTTTGACGGAAGTGGCATTGAATGACGTATTCTTCGCCGCTAGGATCGGTGACATCCACGTGGACGTCCCATCCCAAGGGCCAGGTTTCGGGGAAACCAACGTTCATTACGATATAGAGTTGAACTTGGCCGTTATTCGTGTTTTGAATGACGTAGTCGTTTGCAGTGACTTTGGAATCGCCCAAATATCCCGCGCATTCATTTTTAAATTCGCCGTCTCCAATGTAGGAAAGGGTGAATTTGGCTTTGAACTGGTAGCTTTTCGCATTTTCCATCGTCATTTTGAGGACACTGTTATCCACCATGAGGGTCATGCCAGCGCCTACGATGCTGCCGTTATTCACTTTCAAGGCGTTTTTGGGTTCGGTCGAAGGTTGAGAAACGGTGATTGCTCTTTCGGCGGTGTAAGTTTTGCCGGCAAGCGTCATCGTAATGGCGAGCTTGCCTTGTCCTTTGGCTACGCCTTTGATGGTAGCAACGCCACCATTCGCGGTAACGGTGAACAATTCCGGGTTCTTGCTTTCGAATGCAAAGGTTGCATCGCCATCAAGATAGAAGCCCTTCTCAGCTTTCACTTCGGCGGTCGCACCTACTTTGACGGAGGTCGCGCCGCTGACGTTTAACGGAAGAGCCACTTTGTCACCTTTAAAGTTGACTGTGCCTTCGTAAACAACGTTATTGGCTGGGTCTTTGAAGGTCACCTTAATGGCAAGCGGATTGCCAACAGGGGCGCCATTCATTGTGATGTAAAGTTCGCGTTGTTCGGGAGCACCTTGGAAGTGATTTCCAGTAATGGAGAAGGAACCCGTGGTGATTTCTAACGTACGCTCCATGGCTTCTAGCTGTTCGAAGGTCAATCCCATGGCTTTCGCATTAATGCGCACGAACACGCCTGCCCCTTCCACGGCGCAGGTATCCAAGAAGACAACTTCTTTCTTTGTAGCGGCTTGGGCTTTGACGTTAATCGCGTGAGTTAGCGAAGCAACAACGGCTCCATCCGTCATCTTGCAGGTAATAACAGCGTCGCCGCCTTTTTCACCGTGGATGGTAGCAGTTTTGCCATTGGCTTTGATGGAGACGGCATCACTAGAAGAGCTCCATTCGAATGTGGCGGCTTCGGTAGCATATTTCGTGACAGCTTCTAACGTAATATCTTCGCCGGCAGAAATCGCATTGGCTCCTTTGATTGCAGAAAGCTTCGGGGTGGCGTCTTCGCAGGTGTAATAGAAATCGATGGAACTAAAAGAGGTCCCTTCCCCAGCGCCAAAGGCGAAAAAGACCTTTTTTGCATTGGTTCCATCAACGACGGTGTTGAGTTGGTAGGCTTTTTCGCTCACCGCCCCAATCGCCTGGCTACCTATGTTTTTCTCCCCGTAATCAAAGAACGTGGAGTTGGCTCCGGTTTTGGAATCCATGTTATTGATGACAACTTTATGGAAACCAGCGCCAGCGCGTTTGTTCGCGGAGACGGTGGAACCTGAATAATCAACGTTATAAAGGGTTCCTTGAGAAATGGTGACGGTGGAACCGGCGACGGAAGCGCCGTCCACGTGGAATTTCGTTCCGGAAACGATGAATTCACCAGCTTTTCCTTCTTTAATGCCGGCAGCGATGTCCGCTGCGGAGACACGAATCATCATCGTGTTCGATTCTTCCGCGTGCATCGGAAGAGCATTTTTCAATCCTCCGCCAAAATAAGTAGCGGTCACTACGCCTGCGGCTGCCAATGAGCCCGCAAGAATGGCGATGGAGAGAACTTTTAAATTCTTTTTCATCTTTGCTGATTTCCTTTCTGCCCCTTTGTTTAGGATGCATTGCAAATGATGTATGGTTTAAGCCATATTATGTAACAATAATAGAATGTGGTTTCCCGTTTTTCAATAAGTTTTAGAAACCGCTTTCTTGACGATGATAGGCCATCTTTTTTTCAAAAAACGTCATTTTTCGAAAGCGGTTTCCTATTTTATTAAGTTCCCATCAACACTTCCTGGATTGTTTCCCTGTTGTTTCATAAATCATTTCCTTTTTTGGCACGGGAAAGAAGAAGGGAAAATCGTTTAAACGTGGGCTATAAAGAACAACTCGTGAAGGAATGAGCTTCCACCTGGATGGTTTTGGTTTGCCCATTCACGTGACAAGTTAATGTTTCCTTGGAAGAAGAGGGGTTCCAAACCATGGCACGACGCACCCCGTTATTGTTATAAACGGTCGCACTGCAATAGGTGCTGGGGTCAAAGTAGGCATCAACGTCTTTGTTCCCATATGTGTTGAGGCCATGCACCATCCAATAGGAACCGATTAATTCGTTTTTATAATCGTCGTTTTGAATTTTCACGCTATCAAATTGGTTCATCGCGGCAGAAGGATTGACCAAGGCTTCGACTGCCCACATGTTGGAGAACCAGGTTCTGGGGGCACCTCCGCATTTTCTTTCCATTTCAGAATAGATTTTTTGGAATACGGCCTTTTCCTTTTCCCCGATGACGTAATGGCTTAGATATTCTCCGGTTGGGAGCCAATGGATACCGTAAATGAATTCGGGATTCGAACCAAACCATGTGGCACAGCTGTTCTTTCCACCCCAAAGAATTCCAATGACGTGGGTGTAATTGGACAAGGAGTCGATCCAATTATCTTCGTCATAGTTAAACCAATATTGCTTGATCGATGTCATTTCCGTGGCAAATCCATAGGCGGCGGCATTGGAAAGAGAGGTGTCTCCTAGGGCTTTTGCCAATAAATATCCTGCCGTCCAACTATTGAGGGCCTCTCCACAACTTTCCTGATCGTTCCCGTCTCCAAAATCGCCGATTCCATCCGCCCAACTATGCCCTGCATAGGAATCAAATCCACGCAAAACAGGCATCTTTTCGTTCGAGCCGTCATTCATGTAATCCTGAAGAACGAGTTTGGCCATGGATCCGTATTGGCTCAAGAACACCGAGTCGTACATGGCAAGAACTGCAGAAGCAAAAACAAGGTACCCGGAAGTGAAGTGGTGATCGGAAATACGGGTGTTATTGGAGAAATTATTCGTGGAATAAAGCAACGAGCCAAATTTCTCGTCAAAGAAGAAATAACGAACGTCGTCCTTCCCCGAATAGGTGAACCAGTCTACTAACAAGGTTTTAAGACGACCTTTTAGCGAATCGCGAAGGGCTGCTTCCCCAATTTGGTCCGCGGCAATAAGGGCTTGGGACAAAGGATAAAGAGCCTTGGCATTCCAGTAAGGCCCCGGGGCATTGGCAAAATCCTTGGAGGAATCCTTCCAATCAAGGGAGACGTTGCTAGAAAGCTTGGTATCGTCCAAAAGGGTGTTCATCCACCCTTTCAAGGCGTTTTTATCGACACCGTTAGGGAGAACAAAACTAGGGAGAACGCCATAGAAATCGTTTTTCGTCTCAAACGTATGGGCGGGAAGCATTTTGCTAGCACCACGGAATGTCTTTTTCGTGTATTTTGAAGGAACGGCTTCACTTTTCTTCCATTGATGGGGGAAGAGGGAGAATAGACCCGCTTCATTGGATTCGGTGAAATTTTGTCGGTTGGATCGGAATTTCGTTGTTACGGTCTTCCCCGCGATTTGATATTCGGAATGAAGGGACAAGGGGACGGAATAACCGTGTTGGTGATAGAAAGGAGCCTCCTCCACGTTGTTTATGGAAGCGACGGAAACCAAATTTCCTTCTCCTAGCGTCAAATCCACTTGAGCCATGAATGCGGCATTGAGCTGTGAGCCTTGGCTAAAGGCGAAAGTGGAGTTCTTTGGAACATTAACAAGATACCAAAGGTCTTGATATTGGGCGGCTCCAACCGCGGAGCTTGGGAAGGTGGTGGCGTAGCCGTAATGAACGTTAGGATAACGAACTACTAATGCCTCCCCTTTGTAGGAGGAACCCGTTATTTTTTCTCCGGATACGGTATAGAACTCATAGGGTGCTGTGCATCCTGCAGTGCGGAGATTTATCTGAAGGTTCGACGTTTTGCTTTCAAAGAAGGCGTAAGGGGAAGCCTCACTTCCTTTAAACACCATTTCATCTTCTCCGTTTTCTACAGTGCGTAAAGAAAGTTCGACGGAGGATTCGCTATAATCGCTTACAAACACCTTTGGTGCCCCTTTTAGTCCAACGGGAGCGAGGGTTATATCCGTGAAGGTTGGCCGGAAATTCTCCATCGTGGTTTGCTTGGCTCCCGTTGTATCAGGAGCATCAAAATATTGGGTGAATCCCGTTCCTCTGCAGGAAATTTGGAAGCCATTCCTGAAAGAAACGTCTAGGGGGTTCATGCATAAAACAGTAGATCCGCCATTATTTCCATACATCATCCCCGTGAAGAATTGATTGGAGGGCACGGCGCCTTTGTTATAGAGGCGGGCATCCAAATTAACGGGGTTAGGTGCTCTTTTGAAAAGGTTTTCATTGTCTCCATCAGCAGAAGGAACGTTGCCAGTTCGATAGCTTCCTTGCCCCAAGGTTACGATTCGATCCTCCCCTTCTCGCTCAATGCGTTGAGGATAAACAAAAGGACTATCATCCACGATGATGGTCCGCGTCACGGATCCAGAAGACTGATTTTCGTTTACCGAATAAGTAAGGACATATTCGCCTTTCTTTCCATAGTCGACGAAACCTTTCATTTGAATACAATCCGTTAAATCCACGCCATTTTGGCTTTTAGCGGTTACGCCGTCTAAAGCGTGGAAATAATGACCGACGGGCCAATGTGTCGTGCCGATTCCTTCAAAAAGAACATTTCCTACCGGTTCTGGGTCGGGGATATCGATATCGCTAGTGGAGGAGCTAGAAGAATTACTAGAGGAAGCACTAGAAGAAGGGCTTTCAGAAGAAGGGTGGCTACTCGAGAACTCGCTTTCGCTTGAATTGGTTTCATTTTCGGAACTCGTAGAAGAATTGTCTACAAAGCTAGAATTGCTAGAGGAACTTTGAGAGGGAGTAGACCCACACGCCGCTAATAGCAATGAAGAAGTGGTAAGAGCTAAGAGAATTTTTGATTTTTTCATAAGGTAGTTCCTCATTTTAGGAAAACGGTTTCCCCTTCGAAAATATACCATAAAATTTAATTGTTGTAAGGGCTTTCAGAGAAAAGAACAATGAACTCTTTCCCCTCTCGTGGACGTGTTCCCCCTCAAAGATTACAATGGAATGGATGAACCGATTTGACGATCTAGAAAAAATATCTGCATTAAAAAAACAGAGGATGATTGGTTTGTTGCTTGCCATTTTATTCGCGGCTTTATTTTTCCTTGGTTTCCTTTTTTGCTTCTTTTTTCAAACCCGCGCTACCATGATCGCGTGGGTGATTGGAACTACGGCCTTTTCCGTAGTCTGTATTACGTTTTTCCTCTATTCCTTTTTCATGCTTTATCAGCCGGTAAATGTTTACCTCAAGCTTTTGACGAACCCCAAAAAGAAGGAAAATTTTGAAGCAGGGATTTTTCTTAAAATAGGCGAATATACAGAAACCCACCAGGGGGTTGTCTGCCGCATTCTTTGGGTGGAACAAAACGAAAAAACGTTGCAAATCCCCGTTCAAAAGGATGAGAAGATCGAATTGAAACCAGGGAGTTCCTACCGGTTTTTATTAAAAAACGACATCGTGATTGGATGGGAGGAAGAACAATGAACCTCCGTCCTAGCAAGAAAACAATTCGCGATTTCTTTGTCCGCTTTGGATGGGGAATCCTAGGAGGAGGGCTTCTAAGCTTTCTTGTTTTAGATTTTTCGTTGCGGGCCATCGATGCGATTCAGCCTCGCGAAAAATTGGACTTCTTCATTGAGTCCTATGTCTTGAAAGAAAATACGTTAGCGGAAGATATGGTTGCTCGCTTTGAAAACCAAGGGATTTTACAGTGCAACATCTATCACGTTTATCCCGAAGAAGCGGCGATAGGACAACGGTTCCAAGCCCAAGGATTAACCAGCGACTTTTGCATCTTAAGCGAAAGTGACGTGAAGGGTTTTCGGGATATGATGGGAGAGTTCTTCCGCCCATTAGACGAGGATTCCAAAAAAGAAATGCTCCAGGGCACAAAGAAGAACTACGACACCTATTCCGCGCTCAATCTGGAATGGGGGCTTCAACTTTATGACTCCAATGATTCCACGTATAACCAGCAATTTGACTTCTCCCCTTTGCTTTCCTTCTCCAGCCCTAAGCCAGATAAGCAGGAGTCCTTTTATCTATTTTTCCTTGCTCAAAGCGTCCATTTTGGAAAAGAGGATCGCCTCGGTTACGAGGCTTGCTCTTATTTTCTTCAGTTCTATGAGGCAAAAGCATGAAAGAAACGAAATTACCCACGGAAGATCGCCTCTTGCCCGATACGCGTCTAGAGTTATTGAAAGATACCTTGCGATATCGTTTTTTGGATGTTGTTCTGCTTAGCATTTTGACGGGCTTGTTTTTCCTCCCTTTGATTCTTTGGATCGTCGTGGCGACGTCGCTTGGGTTATTGGATTCATCCAACATCGCTTCCGTCTTGCTTACTTATGGCATCGCGATTCTTGGTTTTATGATTGCGGGATTTGGTTTAGGCGGAACCTTTTACGTTTGCAAGAAAATGGCGTGGGGAGAAGGGGGCATGCTTGGCGCCGATTTTTTGGAAGGGACCGTCAAAAACATGGGTACGTCCCTGGCTCTTTTTGGTTTTTTAGGAATTTTATATTTCGCCATCAAAGCGGAATCCGCATGGATGTCTTTGGATGAAACCTTGCCTCATGCGGCGAAGATATGCTTTTCTGGTCTTTCTTATGGCCTATTTCTTCTATGCCTGTGCTCCTCGTTATTTCATTTGACCCAATCTACCATTTACGAGGATCGATTCCTCTCCCTCTGCTGGAATAGCATCAAATTCCTCGTGGGAAAAGTTTTGACGAATATCCCCGTGTTCTTGCTTGTCCTCTTTCCTTTCTTCCTCATGGAATTCTTGCCCTACCTTCTTGCCACCATCCTTTCTTTTTTCTTCCTTTTCCTTTTTTGGTTTGGGTTTTCTGCTTTTGTATTTACCCTTTATGCCCATTCCCTTTTTGACAAGGTCATTAATCAAAATCAATTCCCTGAAATTGTGAGAAAGGGATTACGGAAACACTGAGACGATATTTCCTATTTTGTGCAGGAAACCGATTGCAATGGCCATTTTTCCGTGCAATACTTTGAGAAACTTTAGGAAACATTCCATATGGCAAACGTAACGATTTATGACGTCGCCAAAAAATGCGGCGTCTCCCCCGGAACGGTAAGCAAAGCGATCAACAACTATTCCGCCATCCCCTCCAAAACGAAAGAACGCATTTTAAAAGCGATGAAGGAGATGAATTACATTCCTAACGTCGGGGCGAAAGCTCTTTCCAAACGAGTATCCAAAAATATTGGGGTTCTCGCTTATTTTGGAATGGACATCTCTCCTTTTAAATCGCCCCTATTCACGGAGATCCTTGACTCCGCTCAAAGCGACTTGAATTCTCAAGGATATGATTTGCTTTTCGTCTCTCATAACGTCGATGGTCGGGACGGAAGTTTTTATGAAAACTGCGTATCCCGTAATGTGGCGGGAACTTTGCTTTTCGGCGACATGTCCAACCCCGAAATGAAAGAAGTGACGGAAAGTTCGATTCCCTGCGTGGCATTCGACTACGCGGATGATAACGTCACCGGCGTATTTTCCAACAACAAAGAAGCAATGAAAGAATTGACCCGTTACCTCATTTCCCTGGGCCATAAGCGCATCGTGTTTGTCCATGGTGAGCAGTCTCGCGCGACGGATAAACGCATTGAGGGTTTTAAAGAAGCCATGAACGAAGCGGGTATCGCTTTGCGGGATGACACCTTGGTTCCGGCGAGGTATTTGGACGTAGATTCCGTCGCGAACATCACCCGGAATTTGATGCGTCGTATTTTGCCTCCTACCGCCATTCTTTATCCCGATGATCGTTCTGCGATTCGCGCCCTCTCTACTTTGCAGTCCCTTGGTTTAACTTGCCCCGGGGATGTTTCTATCGCTGGATTTGACGGATTGGAGATTTCTCAGATTGTTTCCCCTCATTTGACCACCGTGAAACAAGACACGGCCAAGATTGGAAAGATATTGGCCAAAGAATTGATTGATCTCATCGAAAAGAAAAAGACGACCAATGAAATCATCGAAGCTCGCGCTTCCTTGCTCATTGGAGAATCCACCTCTTCGATTTGAAGAGATAACCGAAAAGACGGCCGCCAATGACAGCCGTCTTTTTTTGCTGACTCATTTAAGCAAGTTTCAATGAGGCGTTGTTATAACTGACTCCGCCCTCTTCCGAGGTGATAGCAATATGAATGGTAGATGCCCCTTCTGGAACGACAAGGTCTTTCGATATTTCGTTCCAATCGGTGGAAGAAACGGGGATGACTTCGGTTTTACCAACGGCTTTCCCGCTGGCCTTGCGATAGGAAATTTCTACATTGCCAGAACTGGCAGTATCTTTGAGTTTTGCGTCAATTTTGAACTTTGCCTTTGTTCCCGGATAAAGCAAACTCACGTCTTGGCCTAGATATTCTCCATGGTATTCTTCCGTGGAATTTGCAGCGTTTAAGGTAAAGTAGTGGTCACTGCCGTTTGATTCTAAAACCGTGTTGCCCATCGAGGATTCTTCCCGTTTCCATCCAAAATAGGAATTGTCCGCTTTTGCGACGTCTATCGTTTCAAAATTGGCGTTGGAAAGTTTCTCGATGTGATTCGTTTCCGCGTAGGGAACGGACTCTGGGGCGATTTCGCTGGGGATTTTGTGACTATAGGAAGGATTTCCCCTGGCTTCTTCACAATATTGGCTTACGGAATCGAATTCCACGTAGGAAATCTCTTTCACAATCATGTAGTCGGTGTCGAAATAAGGATTTCCAGCCCACGAGGGAAGCCATAACCCGATCCAAAGGGGCATGGCAGTGGTCGGAACGGCATCACCGTCAATGGATTGGATGAGAATGCCGTCGATAAACCAGTCGATCCACGTCTTTCCGCTTCCTTGATAATCGGTATACCAATCGAAGGTGAATTTATGGAATTTCCCATCATTGAGGTAGCCGATTTGAGTTACATCGACATTTTGGGTTTCTTTCATAGAATGGGTTGTCCACGTGGTGCACCACTGATTGGTGTATTGCCCATCTCCCCCAAGCTCGATGTCGATTTCGTTTTGGGAGGTTTCTTCGTTTCCCGTGGCGCAATAATAGGTCCACATCGCGGTGACCCCGCCTTCTCGCGGCATTGGGCGCATGTTGATTTCAAAACGACCGGGCTTTAAGAAATTCTTGGACATGATGACGCCGCCTTCGGCTTTGATGCGTCCTTGTTTGGCACTGACCATGTCGGAATCTTGGCAATAATTTCCACGGCCTCGAATCCCTAAATACGTTGAGGATCCATCTTGAATGTATTTCACGTTTCGCGAACGCACCCCATTATGCCAATCGGTTTGGCCCCCGGCATCCCAGTAGGCGTCGAGGATCCACCAAAGGCTATTATCTAGCTTGCCGTTATTTAGTTTTTCGTCGAAAGAGAGAGTAGAACCTTCTTCTTTGCTCACTCTTTCAAACACGGAATCGTAATAGGCGGTTCCATCAAAAGTCGTTGGTGGGACAATTTTCGTGGGCTGAGAAGAAGTGGCGTGTCCGCCTCCACAGGAAGCAAGGGCTGCAAGGGATAAGGTGAGAAGACTCACGGGGAATCGAGAGGTTTTATGATTCATTTTTCCGTCCTCCAAGAAATCGGTTTCTCTTATAGAAAGATAGCATCGAGCGCGCGAAACGACAATCTTTTTTTGAAAGCGCTTTACTTTGCGTGTTGACATGACAATTTTCCGATTTCTATAATTAACACTGGAATTTAAGAAACCGCTTTCTTAAATGGAAAAGGAGTCGCGGAATGAACAAAAAAACCCTTAAAAATTCTCTGCTTGTTTTATCAAGCATTGTCTTACTTGCCTCTTGCGGAGGCGGAAATGGCGGTGGAGACACCCCCAAAGACGATGAACTTTGGATTTGTGCCTATAACGGTGGATATGGCGACGCGTGGTTAGAATCCATGACGAAAGAGTTTGAAACCAAGACCGGAATCAAAGTCGTCTATCGCACGGATACTTCCTTGCTCGAAAAATTAGAGAATGATTTAAAGAACGGAAGCGACTTCGACCTTTATATGTCCCACGATATTCCTTGGCAACGTTATGCCGCCAGCGGATACCTCGCGACTATGGATGATCTTTACGAGACCAAAATCGATGGATATGGCGATAAGACCTTCAAGGATCGTCTTGTGGATGGCGCGGCTGAAATCTCTTCTCTATCGGTGAATGGCGAGACCCATTATTACAAATCCTGCTGGACGCAAGGAGCGGGTGGATTCGTCTACAACGCCACGATGTTCCAAGAAAATGGATGGTCTGTTCCGACGACCTATGATGAATTGGTCACCCTTTGCCAAACGATTAATGATGCGAAATTAACCGTCAGCGGTTCCCGTGAGAAGGTCAAACCCTTCACTTGGAGCGGAAGCCAACGTCAGTATTATTGGGATTACCCCGTGTTTGAATGGTGGTACCAACTTGCCGGTGGCGAAAAATTCAATACCATCAAGCAATTTAAAGGCGCGGATGGATCCTATTCCACGGGCTATGAGATGTATAACCCGGACACCAACTACAAGGAATTCTGGCAAGCCTATGACATGTGGTTCAATTTGATTGGCAACAATTCCGAGAACAGCGTGACCAATTCGGCCAGCAAGACCTTGCCCCAAGCCCAAGCGGATTTCATTTTGGGCAAAGCGGCCATGATTCCCTATGCCCAGTGGGCCAAATATGAATTGGAGAAAACGGCGGAAGGCGAATTAGACTTCCAATATGCCATGATGCCGACCCCCAAGGCCACCGCCTCCAGCGAATCGGTCAATTTCATGGTCGGATTCGGGGATTCCATGATCATCCCAGCTCAGTCCACCCATCAGGATCTTGCCAAAAAATTCTTGGCTTACATGGCGTCCGCGGATGGATGCAAGACCTTCGTGGATAAAGCAGAAGGCGCCTTCCTTGCCTTTGATTACAAGGACGTCGATTTGTCTTCGATTGAATCCAAAGATCTTTACACGAAATCCATTCACGAAAAATTAAGCGCGAAAAATATCAACATCGTTTCCACCAATCCCATCACCTATCTCACGACGAACAAAGTCATGCCGTGGATCGGAAACACCTACTATTACGATAAATGCGCTGCCGACTCAGATAAGTCTGCTTACACCTCCGCTGCACTTGGCAAAACCGTCTACGAAACTGCAAAATCGGGCTGGAAGAGCTGGATGAATAGCGCCGGTTTGAAAGACTAATTTGGTTTAGGACAAACTCATGGCGGCGTTATTTGCCAAAAACCAAAACGGGGTTTCTAGAAAGCCTAAAGGGAAAAAGGTCCTCGCATGGGGAACCTATCTCTTCGTTCTGTTGATGTTGCTTTATCCTGTGGGACACTTCCTGATCACTTGGATTGGAGTCAACTTTAATTCTTTGCTTCTTGTTTTCCAACGAAGCGACCAAACGGGAAAACTTTATTGGGTGATGCAAGATTGGAACCATGACTTTGATTCGTTCTTTCCCACCCTCTTTAGTAATTTCACTCAGTTATTTGAGTCGTTCCAGGACAAAACTCAGAACACCATTTACCAAAATTCCTTGGTTTATTTAGTGATTTCCTGCTTTGTCACCCTCCCGATTTCCCTTTTCTTCAGCTATTTTGTTTTCAAGAAAATCTGGGGATCCACCTTTTATAAAATCATCTTCTTCATCCCCTCAATCTTCCCTCTTTTCATCCTTTGTATGGTCTATGCCTATTCGTTAGCCCCAGAAGGACTATTCGCTGGCATATTGAACTGGATGAAGATTGATCCGGGCAATTTCTTTGTCAATCTCAAAATTGATAACACTTCCCGTCAATGGTTCGTTTGGATTTTCATGGTTTGGAGTGGAATCGGTTATGACGTTATCCTCCTTACCGCGGGCATGAGCCGCATTCCTCGGGAAATCCTTGAATCCTGCAAAATGGATGGGGTGAATCCCTTCCGTGAATTCTTCCGCATCATCGTCCCGCTTTGCTGGCCAACCATCACGACGTTATTCGTTTTTGGAATGATGAGTGTTTTCTCGATTGCCTTCCAGCCGTTCTTCTTGACCGGAGATGCGACGGACATCTATACGAAAACGATCGGCGAATATATCTATTTCACCAGTAAAGGCGGCAACTACACGGATGTTGCAACGCTTGGTTTGTTCTGTTCGTTAATCGGCGCCCCCATTATTTGCGCGACAAGATGGGGACTCAATAAGGCGTTTGCCAATGTGGGGTTCTAATTCTATGGTTCATTTGTTGCATTCCACCCAAAGAGCCCTTCGAAAGAAAAGGGATGAAAACCGCCAAAGCGGCTACGAAAGAAAACACGATCTTTTGTATAAAAGACACGGGGGCGAGAAAGCCCTATTCGTGGTGATGGCGATTCTCTTCATTTTGTTTGCAGCCACCTTCATCTTCCCGTTTGTTTGGCTATTCTTCAATTCGCTGAAAAAGCCTCTAGAATACGCTCAAAACACCATGTCCCTCCCAAAAACATGGAGATGGAGCAATTTCTCCAAGGCCCTCACTTATTCGAGCACGGATACCAATGGGTATAACTTGCTTCAAATGCTGGGGACTTCTGTTCTCGTGGCAGGAGGCGGAACCTTGGCCACCGTCATCACCTCCAGCTGTGCCGCTTGGGTCGTGGCCAAATACAAATTCCCTGGCCGTTCCTTAATCTTCTCCGTCGTGATCTTCTCTCTCATCGTTCCGATTGTTGGGTCCTTGCCAAGCCAAATGCAACTTATGAAAGGAATGGGCTTGATGGATAGCGTCATCGGCGTCATCTTCCTTTATAGCGGCGGGTTTGGAACGAACTTCCTTCTCCTCTATTCCTTCTTCAAGAATTTAAGTTGGACGTATGTAGAAGCGGCCAAAATCGATGGGGCCAGCGACTTCCGCATCTTCGTCCAAATCGTGCTTCCCATGGCCAAAGGGCCGATGATTGCCGTTGGCGTCCTTAGCCTTATTGGCTTATGGAACGATTACCTCACCCCTTCGATTTACCTCAGCAAGCAGCCGACGATTAGCTACGGCATCTACATCATGCAGACCGCGATCAATAACGGCGGTTCCAGCGATTACCCCCTCTTCTTTGCGATGATTCTCTTAACGATCATTCCCATTCTGCTCATCTTCATTTTGTTTAATAAAACCATCATGGAAAATACGACCGTCGGCGGTCTAAAAGGTTAGAAAGGAGTTATCCATGAAAAAATCCGGTTTGTTTATTTTGGCGGCTAGCATGCTAGCCCTCGTCGCGTGTGGGGATCAACCCTCTTCGTCTACAGGAGGAGTGACCTCCTCCCAGACGAGCTCGGACAAGAACTCCTCAGAGTCTTCGAAGGAACCCGTTAAGACCTATTCGGTTTTGTATGTTGCGAATGCAGATTATCAAATCACGGGTCTTAGCAAAACAGGCTATGCGGAAGGCAGCACGGTCAGTTTCCATTTGGAAGTGGCCAACGCGAAGAAAGAACTAAAATCCGTCAAGGCCAATGACGAGGTTCTAGAAGGAAATAACGGCGATTATTCCTTCACGATGCCTGCTCGTAATGTGCAAATCGTGGTCACCCTTCAAGATAAAGTCGTGGAAGGCAAGGAAGTTTTCTTCGATGAAGGAAATTTCGGTTACGGGGAAGAAACTTCCCTTGCTAAAGGCAAACTTGCCTATTGGGCAGGCGATGGTGGTGAAATCAAAAACACCGTTAAATCCGGCAACAGCTATTCCTTCGATTTCACCGCAGGCTGGGCTTGGTATGGCGGACAAATCTTCTATAAGCTCCCCTATGGAGAAGCGGGAGATTCCATCCACGTTAAATTGAATTTCGTTTCCCCTGTTGCAGGAAAAATCCAACTCAACGCACAAGAAAAAGTCATCGCCATTGGCGAAAATGTCTTGGAATATGATGTCGATGGCGGTGCCACGACCATCAGCCTTCAATTAGGAACTAATGGCGGCGGAGCCTTGGCAACGGGCCATTATGAATTGAAAGTCGTTTCCATTCAGGACCAAACCCCGGGAGCCAAATACCATAACGTCCAATTCCGTTCTGGCGAAACCACGTTAAAAAATATCGAAGTCAAAGACCAAAAAACGGTCACGGCACCTGCCTCCCCCACTGCCCCGGAAGGCAAGGTCTTTGCAGGATGGAAAGCAGGAGAAGTCGCTTGGTCTGAAACCCTAGCCATCACCAAAGATTATGTCTTCGTTCCAGAATTCGCGGATGCAAGCAACACCTTCACGGTCACCTTCAAAGATGGATCCACCGTTCTTGGAACGGCAAATCCCGTTAAAGGTCAAGCCACGCAGGTTCCCGACGGATTAGCGATCCCCTTTGGTTACAAGTCCCTTGGCTGGTATACCGACGAAGCCTTAACTAAAGCCTTTGATTTGTCGACCCCTGTTACGGCGGATACCACCCTTTATTTGAAGAAATGCTTGGCCCCTACCACTTGGCTCAACGCCGCGGAAGCGGGCTGGGTGATTCCCGCGGATAAACAGGAAACGCTTGCGGACGGGTCTTATCACATCAAAGATTTAGAAGCGTGGCCCGCGGGTTCAGCATCTTACTGCATCCAGGTCAACTTCACCCCGGCTCCTGCTGGAACTGCTGGTAAGACGGTTACCATTTCCGTGGATTATCAAATCAATGGCCAAGGCGGCGTTGTTCAAGTCTGCGAAAACAATAACCCCATTGGAGCAACAGAAAACTTAACCAGTGGATCCCGTCAAACCGCAACTCTCTCCTATGCAGCTGGAGCTGTAACCAACGCCAGTAAATTGACCTTTGAACTTGCTGCGGTCACGGGTGTCACGACGATTGATTTCACCATCTATAGCATCACGGTCACTGAAGCCTAATACGAAAGAAGAACATCGATATGAGAAAAATGAAATGGAAGAATTTTGCCCTGCTCACCTTGTCCATAGGAATGTTATGTTCTTGCGGTGGGGGCAGTCGCGTAAGCCTTGAAAAAGGGAAGCAAATTTTCGAAGGGAACAACATCTATTTTGAAACCGGCACTTCGGAAAACGTTTCCGCGAAAGTGGAAATCCCCGAAGCCATCCAAAGCGTGAAGTGCGGACGCACCGAAGCCCAAAAAGGCGAATACTGCTACGAAGATGGCATTTTAACCTTATCCCATGAATTCTTGGGGAAAATCAAAAGTACGGGAGAAAAATCCATCGTGGTGGCGATGAGCAAGGGCAAGGTCACTCTCTCTGCCCTTGTTGCGACGAAAATCGTCAAGACAGCAGAGGATTTCGTTGCGATTGGCAAGGATTCCGTATCGCTTCAAGGGTCTTATGTTCTTGCTAACGATATTGATTTGAGCAGCATCGAGAACTTTGAGCCGCTTGGTTGGTATACCGATGAAGCGGACCCCAATAACGCCTATTTCCATGGCCTATTGGAAGGCAATGGACACGCGGTGAAAAACGCCAAAGTCTATTATGCGGATAGCGTCTCTTCTAACTACAACGTTTATAGCAAGACGGGAACCATGTTTGAACATGAAGGCCATACGGCCGGTGACAACATCGGGTTATTCCAAGTCATTGGAAGCTCCGGCATCGTCCGCAACACCCGTTTTGAAGACATCAAAGTCCGTGGCAGAACGATTTGTGGCGTTATCGCTGGCAACGTCATGGGGACGATTGAAAACTGCTATGTCGCCAATTCCTGCTCCGTCGAAATGGGTACCCATTTCTACGACGATGACTGCAATATGGGCGGGGTTGCTGGCATTTGCGCCGGCAGCGGCAACATCCATAACGTCATCAGTGAAGTCACCAATCTTCAACTTGGCTCTCGTGGTCGCGAAACCATGGGAGGAGTTACCATTGAAGAACCCGGTATTTACGTCGATTTTGACGATAAATACAAAGGCGAAACCGGCAATGGATGGGATCACGGGGATCTCAAGGACAAAGATACCAATGCTTGGTGGAAGTATTGCGCGGTGGATCGCGATGCCTTGGATGGCAGCGGAAAAGCGCTCGATTCCAACGGTTCTCAATCTAATGGCATTTATGCTTTTGCTGGCAAAACCTGGGGGACGATTGAAAACTGCGTTGCCCGCAGCTTCCAAATCACCCCGATGAGTGGGACGACACGCCCGGTGAATTTCTCACACACCCACCTCGCCAAAAACAAGCCGACGTCCGGTGATTCGGATTTAGGCACGCTTTCGAATAACCAGCTTTTGGATAATGCCGGTTTGAAAGTCGCCTCGAATTATTCTGCCTTCGACACCAACAAATGGAACATCCAAGACGGAAAAGTCCCAACCCTCAAATCCGCTTATAGCTTTGTTGCTTTAGCGGAATAAATTACATCATTCCTAAACGAGGGGGCGGCAATCGCCCCCTTTAGAAAGGCTCCTCATGGTTCAGTATTTTTATGAAAATGATTCTTTCGTTATCGAAGACTTTCAGAACGCCAAAACGTTTGCTTCTTTTCTTCCCGCGGTTGCGGGGGTAGATGGGAAGCCCCTGTGGGCCTTTTATTGCAATCAAGGGCAAGGGCTATCTTCTTTTGGAGTTACGGGGAAAGATACCCCGATTACCCCATTTGATTCCGCAACTCTTGCCTATCAAAATATTGCTCTTAAGTCTTTCCGTACCTTTTTGAAATGGAACGGAAAAGCCTATACCCCTTTCTTGGGCGAAGCCGCCTGCAAACGTACGATGCGGATTCGGGCATCGGAATTCTCCATTGAAGAAGAAAATGACGCCTATCGGATGGAAATCGTTTATTCGACGGTTTCCCATTCCTCTTTCCCTGCGCTTTTACGTCAAGTGAAATTGACCAACAAAACCAAGGAAAAAGCACGGGTTGAAATCCTCGATGGCCTACCGGTCTTTTTCCCACATGGTTTAAGCAACGTCGTTTATAAGGAAATGGTCTTTTTGATGGCCGCCTATTGCGTCGTTCGTGGTAACGAGAATAACCAACCATTTGTTAAATTCAAGACGTCGACGGGGGACAACCCCATCGTCACAGAATCCAAGGATGGGCATGGCTTCGCCGCGGTGGATCAAAACGGATCTTTCTTAAAAACGATCGTGGATCCTTCCTGCGTGTTTGGTTCTGACCCCTCCTTAATGACGGCTCATCCGTTTATGGACCAGGACGGTTTGCAATTTGAAGGGCAAACCCAACAAACCGAAAATAAATTGCCTTGTGCCTTCGTTCATAAAGAAGTGGAAATCGAAGGAGAGGGGTCTTATTCCTTTGCCGAAATCTACGGCATGTGGGATGACGAAGCCAAATTCCAAGAAGCCTTGAAGGATTTTGGCGTTCAAAAGGCCGAAGAATATCGGAAACAGACCGCCTTGCTTTTGAAAGAACTAGAAAAGCCGGCAGAAGTGCATACGGGTTACCCTGTTTTTGACCGTTACGTGAAACAAAGCTATTTGGATAATGGCCTTCGTGGCGGATTCCCCATGCTTCTACCTAATGGCCAAGTATATTACGTCTACGGTCGGAAGCATGGCGATATGGAACGGGACTATAACGCCTTCCAGATGCCAGCTCGTTATTATTCGAGTGGTCCAGGCAATTTCCGCGATGTGAATCAAAATCGCCGCAGCGACCTTTATTTCCACCCCTATGTCGGGGATTACAATATCCAACTCTTTTTCTCCCTGATCCAAATGGATGGGCAGAACCCTCTTAATGTGAAGCCCAACGTTTTCGTTTTAAACGAAGATGCGGACCTTTCCTTCTTGAACGAGGTTCCCCACGAAAAAGACATCCGATCGATTTTAAAAGGATTTGAACCGAGCACCCTTTATACCTATCTACGGGATACCGTATATCAAAATAAGGGGGACGTGGATGTGCTATTCCATAAAATCCTCTGCGTCTGCCATCAAGAAGCCCAAGCCAATTTTGCCGAAGGCTATTGGGTGGATCACTGGGATTATAATCTGGATTTGTTGGAAGCTTACTCTTCCGTTTATCCAGACAAAGAAGAAAATCTCTTCTTTGGGACGAAATACCCCTATTTCTATTCCCCGATTTACGTAGAACCTCGCAGCGAAAAATATTGCCTGAATCCCGATGGAAATCCCCGTCAATATGGGGCCATCGACTTAAAGGCGGCCAAAGATTATTGCGATTCCACGGGATTTGATATGGGCACCACCCATTGGCTGGTGGATGAAAATGGCCTGCGTGTTACCTCCACTTTAGCGGAAAAAATCATTCATTTAATCTGCGTGAAATTCTCTACGCTGGATAGCCAGCAAATTGGCATTGAAATGGAATGTGAAAAACCAGGCTGGAACGATGCTATGAATGGTTTGCCGGGCTTATTCGCCTCCTCCATTCCCGAAACTGTGGAATTGCTTCGTTTGGTCCGTTACGCGAAGAAGCACTTCGCTCCTTTTGCAGAGAAATCCCTTTCTTTCCTTCCTAAGCAAGCCAAACTTTTTGAAGGCTTAAAGTCGAACCTCGCAGCGAAAAAGAACGGGACCATGGATTCGTTTACCTATTGGGATCGTGTGACCAGTCTTCGCGAAGAATTACGCCTTGCTTATCGTTATCACGCGGAATCGAATCGAACCCTAATTCCGATGTCAGAAGCCTTAAGCCTATTGGACGAAATGGAAGAAATCCTTAGCCAAGGCTTAAAAGAAGCCAAAGCCATGGGGAAGGGGATTCTACCCACCTACTTGATTCACAACGTGGATCGTTACGAAAAATTGGGCCGCAAAAATCATCTTGGTTTTGAAACGATTCGCGCCCTTTCCTTCCAAACCGTCCTGGTTCCTTCCTTCCTTGAAGGGCCGGCTAGAGCCTTTAAACTCCATGATGGGACGATGGGAGAAGAAGATTATCAAGCCATCCGCAATTCCGAACTTCACGACCCTAAATTAGGATTCTACAAAACCAGCGCTTCCTTGGAGGATGCCCCCTTTGAAATCGGCCGCGTCCATGCCTTTACGAAAGGCTGGCTAGAAAGGGAATGCAACTTCCTTCACATGACCTATAAGTATTTGCTGGGTCTATTAAAAGATGAACGTTATGAGGATTTTTACCAAGAGGCGAAGGTGAATTTCGTCTGCTTCATGGATCCGCATGTCTACGGAAGAGACCCCGCGGAAGCGAGTTCCTTCCTTGTTCCTAGCAATAACCCCGATTCTTCTAAATGGGGTCAGGGCTTTGAAGCTAGACTCACCGGGGCGAATGCCGAATTCATGGAGATGGTGGTCCTTTTGTTCTTTGGAGAACATCTCTTCTCGGTGGAAAATGGTCTTCTCACCTTCCATCTAGAGCCCAAACTTTCTCACGAATTCTTTGATGAGAAGAAGCAGGCGTCTTTCCTGCTTTTAGGGAAAACCAAGGTGACGTACCATAACCCCCATGATTTGGACCTCTATCAAGAAGGGGTTCACTTCGTTTATCAAATCGAAGGAAAATCGTATTCCTGCGTTTGTGGCGAACTTGCGGAACGGATTCGCGAAGGCAAGGTTCAAGAAATCGACGTGGAGGTCTTGTCCTAATGAGGCCCAATTCGCTATTTGCCGTCGCCGTTTTGTCCATCGGATTATCCGCGTGCACCATTACGAAAATCAAAAATTCCTCCTCTTCCTTTTCTTCTGACAAGGCAGATACGGCAGAGGGAACTTCTACAGTAGAGGGGCCTTCCGTTTCTTTCGAATCCATTTCGTCTTCTTCCAATGAGCCGATTTCTCCGGAAGAATCTTCGTCTTCGTCGATTAGTTCCTCTTCTAGTTCTAGCGATACCACGCCAAAATCTGATTATGTTCCGGATGGAGCGAAATTAAGCTTCCAAGAAGAATTTGATGGGAACGCCCTTAATACCTCGATTTGGGAACCGATGATTGGGAACGGAAGCCAATACGGAATCTGGGAATGGGGAAATGCCGAAAGGCAATATTACCAAAAAGAAAACGCCACGGTGAAAGAAGGCCGGCTTTTGATTACGGCCAAGAAGCAACAGGTGGGTGATTATGCCTATACCAGCGCTCGACTTCGGACCAAGGGGCGTGTTGCCTTCTTCCGAAATTCCTATATCGAAGCCCGGATTAAAATGCCGGCGATCCCCGGGATGTGGCCTGCTTTTTGGATGCTGCCAGAAGATAATTTTGAAGGAAAAGGCTGGCCAACAAGCGGAGAAATCGACATCATGGAAGCCCGTGGCCGCGTGGATAATCAAACTAGCGGAGCCTTGCATTACGCCCAGAATAGCGAGGGCAACCATACCTACAAAACAGCCTCGATGACGATGGATTCCATCACGAACTGGCATTGCTATTCCATTCTTTGGAGCAATACTTCCATCGTTTGGATGGTAGACGGTTTTCCCTTTTTGACGGTCTCTAGTTCGACGTGGGGCGAGGGGTATAGCCAGAAAGACGGGGCCCCCTTTAATCGCCCCTTCCACCTCCTTTTGAATTTGGCAGTTGGAGGAAATTTCGATGGAGGCGTTTTGCCCCCGTCGGATTTTGTGTCCGCTGCGATGGAAATTGATTACGTTCGGGGGTATTCCTTATGAAAAAAGGGGCTTTAGCGATTCTCCCCTTAGCACTTGTTAGCTGTGCGAATGGGCCTATTAAACCCGAATTCCCCGAATTCGATGGAATGAGTTTAGTTTGGAACGATGAATTCGACGGCGACTCTCTCAACGAAGAGAATTGGAATTATGAAGTCGGCGGAGGCGGATGGGGCAATTCCGAACTCCAGTATTACACCAAAGGCGAAAACGTAAGTGTCGCCGATGGGGTTTTGACGATCACGGCAAGAAGAGAAACCAAAGACGGGTATTCTTTTACCTCCAGCCGTATCACGACGCGCAAAAAAGCCTTTACCACCTATGGCCGTATTGAGGCACGGATTAAACTATCCGCCCAAAATGCCATGTGGCCTGCTTTTTGGATGATGCCAGAAGCCAATAATGGCTGGCCCACCTGTGGAGAAATCGACATCATGGAGAACAAGGGATCCTCCAGCACGACGACCTCCAGCGCTTTGCATTACACCGACCGCAATGGCAATCACGCTTATCAGGCCGGCGCCTATTCCTTTTCCGAGCGAAATGGGGAAGGAACCATTGAAGATTGGCATACGTATTACCTGATTTGGAACGAAGAACAGATGGATTTTTACGTGGACGACCATTTGAAATTGACGGTTCCAAGAAGAACGTGGCATCCAGAAGGCGGGAAAACCTATCCTGGAGATGATGATGCTCCGTTCAACAAGGATTTTTATGTCATCCTTAATATGGCAGTAGGCGGAAATTTCGATAATGGGAGAGAACCCGATCCCAGTTTTACCTCTGCATCGATGCAAGTGGACTACGTTCGCATGTATGCTTATAACGATTAAAGGAGGCCGGCCATGAATTTATTCCATAAGAAACACGAAGACGGCACCGCCTATAGCAAAGAAGAGATGCAAGCTTATCGGGCGGAGAAAGCTGCGAGAAAAGCAGAAGCGGTCCAACGGGAAAAAACGGACTGGGAAAAAGAAGAAGAGGCGAGAAAACTGCGCAACGCGAATTACTATTCGGTTTTAGCCCAGGCGAAAAAAGAAAAGAAGGAAGAACATGTAGCCCCTGAAAACGCATTTCTATCCTGCTGCCATATCAACAAAATCTATGCCAACCGCGTTCAAGCCGTGTCGGATTTTAATCTTGACGTCAAAGAAGGGGAATTCCTTGTTTTAGTCGGCCCATCGGGATGCGGCAAATCCACGACGTTACGCATGATCGCGGGACTAGAAGACATCACTAGCGGCGAGCTCTTTATCGATGGGCGTTACGTCAACAAGGTAGAACCCAAGAAGAGACGGGTGGCGATGGTTTTCCAATCTTATGCCCTTTACCCCCATATGAGCGTCTATGAAAACATGGCGTTCGGTTTAGAGGGAACGAAAGAAGAAAGAATGGGCGAAGACGGAAAAATGCACGAGGTGCGTCTATCGAAATCCGAAATCCATGATCGCGTCCAGAAAGCCTCGGAAGCCCTTCAAATCGTCGAATACCTTGATCGTAAACCCACCCAACTTTCCGGTGGACAATGTCAACGCGTCGCTTTAGGAAGGGCGTATGTGCGGAATGCGAAAATCTTCCTTTTGGATGAGCCTTTGTCCAACTTGGATGCCAAACTTCGCGTTCAGATGCGTAGCGAACTCGTCCGTCTTCATCAAAATCTTTCCAACACGATGGTTTATGTGACCCACGACCAAACGGAAGCCATGACGATGGCGGACCGTATCGTGGTCATGAAATTAGGACAAATCCAGCAAATTGGAACCCCGCGACAAATTTATGATCATCCTGCAAACGTATTCGTGGCTACCTTTATCGGCAACCCGTCCATGAACATTATCAAGGCCCATTACCAGGATGGCGTTCTTTCCATTGGAGATTTTGTTTACCCCCTTACGGAAGAACAAATCCAACTTCATGATCAGTTCTATCAAACTCGCCTTGAAGAAAAGAAGAAACAACGTGATGCGATTGCCTCGAACCTCGCGGAATTAGTGGATAGCAAATCCAAAATATCTAAGCATTCTTTGGAAGTGAGCTTAGCCGCGTTAGAAGAAGACATCCACCATTCCGAAAGCGTGCTAGAAAGCAAAGAACACGATATCTATTTTGGCATTCGCCCGGAGGATATTGGGTACCACGTGGAAGAAAAAGACGGGAAGCATCTATTGGAAATGACCGCCCAAACTTCCGAATTGCTGGGAGCGGATTATATCCTTCATTTCCTGTGGAACGGGAATAAGGTGGAAGCAAAATGCCCCGCGGATCGGAAAATGCAATCGGGCAGCAAAATCCAAGTCCGGTTCAAAGAATCCAAAATTCACCTCTTTGACGATAAAAGCGAAGATGCCATTTTCTAACGGGCTTTTCTTTGGTTATTTGATTCGCAAAGAAACGATTTCGTCTTTTTGAACATCGAAGGAATAGTTTTGGTTTTTCCACGAAAAGCAAAGATGGTTTTCTTTGCTTTTTTCGTTAAATGCGACGAAAGATAAACTTCCATCAGGATTCATAGCTGCAACACACAAAAGACCCTTCTCCGATTTGACGGGGATCATAGAACAACCGGGGTCTAAAAAAGCGCTGAGGTGTTTAATCGCGTAATAAGAGGGGTTGATTTTGATGGCATCCCCATTTCGCATTAAAGGGGCTTCGCAATAATTGCCCACGTGATTAGGGCCGCCTTTTTCGTCTAGCAAGACATTCCAATCCACGAACCCATTGCTGCCATATTGGAGGTCCAAAAGATAATTCCTTGCATAACGAAGCGCGCTGGCCCATATGGCTTTCTCATTATTTAAATATCCTTTGGGTAAATTCAAAATCTCGATGCACCCTTCCGTGAATAGATATTCTTTGGACGGATATTTCTCCCGACATCTAGCGATTTCCTTGTTTTTATCCCCGTCATACCAGTGATAAGCAACCCCATAAGTGGCTTGCTCCACTGCAGGGTCTTTGAATAGGTTTTGGATTCGCCGAAACATAACGTCCCGGTTATGGTCCCATACATAGAGGTGGGTAGAAGGAAGCAGTTCGTGTAGCAAAAGCACCATACGTCCCTCCTCTTTTTCGTCAAAACGACAAGATTCCCACGTCTGGGTTGCTTCGGGCTCATTTTGAATCGTTAAGGCGGAGATGGGATAGCCTAGTTTTTCCATTTCCTGGCAGTAATGAGCGATATAGTCCGCATGTTTTTCGTAACAATCGGATTTTAATTTTCCCCCGTGACATTTATCGTTATTGGTTTTCCATTTGGCTAAAGGAGACCAGCAACTGGCAAGGAGACTTAATCTCTTTTTGCAAAAGGCGTCGCGAAGGAAAGGAAGGATATGCTGCTTATCATAAGCAAGATCAAAGTCGCTTAAATCATCCTTGGAACTGTAATCATAAAGGACGGGGGAAAAGTCACAACTTCCGATGGTGAGCCTTCCTAGGTTGTAATGAAGCCCGTCTTCTCCGTAAAGAAGATCGATGACCTTTTGCTTGTTCTCGTTGCTCAGGGATTCATAGACGGCCGCGCTAGAAGCGGTGATGGCTCCACCAAAACCCTTGATGGTTTGCTGGGGGTTTTTCTCGTCGATAAAGGTATTGATGGGTTCCTTGGAATCCACGTGAATTTCTTTTTCTGCAAAGCGATGGGAAAAGTCACTGAATACTGCTTTTATCTTCATGGAAAACGCTCCTTTGATATGGTCCTTATTTGTCTTGATAAGCTTCGCTTAAATACCGCCGTTATTTTATCATTAGAGAACGTTTGCTGGTCCAAAATTTTAAAAACCGCTGATAAAGTGTGGTGGGACCCCCTCAACGAAAACTCAAAACAAAATACAACGAAAACTCGAAACGAAACGCAACGAAAATTCAAAACAAAATACAACGAAAATTCAAAATGAAAAGCAACGAAAACTAAAAATAAGGTTTTAAATATTCGATGAATTCGATATAATTCATGCAAAGGGGATTTTATGTATAAAGAGCGTATTATTGATCAGGTATTAAATGATGTGACGTCCGTTTTTAATGCCGTAAATATCGTCGGTCCAAAAGGCTGTGGAAAAACCACGACTGCCAAACAAAGGGCAAAAACCATCATTGAGTTTCAAAATGAAGAAGAAAGAGAAAACCTCTTAATGATTGCCTCCACTTCCCCTATTCAATTTTTAAAGGATCCTAAGCCTATACTTTTTGATGAATGGCAGGATGCCCCAAAAATTTGGGGCACGATTCGAAAGGATTGTGATGACCACCCCGAGGATGTTGGGTCCTATTACTTGACGGGTTCGAGTTCGGCAAAAGTTGATACGCCACACACCGGTACCCTACGTATTGCGACCATACGAATGAATCCTATGAGCCTATATGAGCTAGGGCGCTCGAATGGAGAGGTCAGCCTCCGAGAACTGTTTGCCAATCCCACCTCTTTTTCTGGATGCAAATCCAACATGAAAATCGAAGATGTTATTAATGCCATTTGCGTAGGTGGGTGGCCTAGGGCTATACAATTTGGCGATGTTCATTTGCAACAGATGATCGCCAAAGAACTTTTTAAACAAACGTATTCAGTGGATGTTTCCCGGGTAGATAAAACCAACAGGAATCCGATGCTAGCAAAAGCAATCCTCCAGTCTTATTCCCGAAACATTTGTACTTTAGCGGAATTAAAAACAATCTACGCGGACGTCAAAAGAAACTTCAGCGTTTCCGATGCCACTATTTCCGACTATATTCGTGCCTTGTCGGATCTTTACATTGTTGAGGATATCGACGCGTGGTGTCCTGCAATTCGTAGCAAGTCCAATTTAAGAAGTGGAAAGAAACGAAATCTTGTCGACCCATCCATTGCGGTTGCCGCTTTGGGGTTGTCGCCAGAATATTTCTATCGTGATTTCAAGACTTTGGGATTTTTATTCGAGTCGCTATGCATTCGCGATTTAAAAATCTATTCTCAACCGCAAAATGGCGTGATGTCTTATTACCATGATCGATATGGTTTAGAAGCAGACGGCGTTTTGCATTTAGAGGATGGGCGTTACGCGTTAATTGAATTTAAATTAGGCGGGAATGAAATTGACAAAGGCGCCGAGCATCTTTGCGAAATAGAAAGACTGATCGAAACTTATAATGAAAAAGAAAAGCAATGCCCCCTTTTAAAGCCAACCCTAAAAATGGTTATTACGGCCACGGAATATGGGTATCGGCGTGACGACGGGGTTCTTGTTATCCCTGTTGGCTGCTTGAAACACTAGCCTTTCGAGGAACGGGGTTTGTTGCCCATGGTGCCGTCTACGACAACTAAAACCCTGGGCCACGGAAGAACAAATTATCTCGACGGTAATCGAGGAATTTCTGCTTGATAAGAACGGTTTAGAATTTTAATTAGGTATAAATTGGCAAAAAATACCTAATTGGAATTGTATTTTAAGGATTGGCCATTAGAATAAGGGCATGAGATTTTTTGATTTGGAAGCGGAATGCCTACCTATTGCAGCAAAGCCAGAAGTTCAAATTTTAGTGCGTTCGATTGAGGGATATCGTGGTTCTAATGCGAACATGCCTCGACTAAAACGTCTAAATCGTTTACACGAACAATCCAAAAGAAAGAGCACAACCTCTTCGAACGCGATTGAATCCATTCAGGTGAGCCCAAATCGTGAAAAAGAATTACTTGAGGATCATCAAAGCCCTGTTAGTTATGAAGACTATATGCTTTTTGGGTACAACAAAGCTTTGGAACTTGTCTTCAAAACCTATGCTTTCCAACGTCTGGACGAGGATTTTATTTGCAGGCTTCATCGCGTTCTCTATGAAGATTGGAATCCGGCTTTCGGCGGGGTTTACAAAAAACAACAAAATTATATTGTTTCTCAAGACGATAAGGGGAATTCCCGCGTGGTATTTGCTCCGCCCAGTCCAGAAGAAGTGCGTGGTTTGATGGGAAATTTGCTATATCAGTTCGATCTTCAAATGTCGAACCCCGTCACGGATCGATTGGTGGCGATTGCCAATTTCATTCTGCATTTCGTTTGCATTCATCCCTTTTCGGATGGAAATGGTCGCGTATCCAGGCTTTTAACGACTTTTTTGCTTTTAAAGTACGGATATGAGCTCGACTTGTATTACCCATTATCCTATTTAATCCTCCGTCATTTAGATGGCTACTATGACTCACTGTATCAAGGAGGCTTAAATTGGAACGAAGGGAAAAACGATTCCACGCCTTTCGTGGTTTACCTTTTGGGACGAATTTTAGAAGGGTATCGGAAATTGACTTACATGACCTCCATTAACGGAATGGAAGGGACTTGTCCGGAAAAAGTGCTTAAGGCGGTGACGGATTCGGATTTGCCTATTTCTAAAGCCGATTTGGAAGAAATTTTATTTCGCTACACCAGGAACAGCATTGAAAAGGCCCTGAAGGAATTATTGGCCCAGAAGAAAATTCGCTTAGTTCAATCGGGCCGGTACGCGAAATACTTTCGAGCCTAAAAACCCTTCTTTTAACGAATTTTCTTATTGTTCCAATAAAAACACGTTTAGAATCGTATTCACTTATGATGAACGAGCAGGAGAAGAAATTGCAATCGTACCTCCCTGCCTTCCAAAAGAAGGATTTTTCCTCGTTCACCGAATTCTATGAAGAGGCCAAACGGCCCATCTTCTACAACATCTACGCCTTGACGAAATCGCGGGAGGATTCCGAAGACATCCTCCAAGCGACATTCGTCCGCTTCCTCGAAACGGTGGATGAAGTCAAATCAGGCGCCTCCATTATGGGTTACCTGATGGTCATCAGCCGCAACCTCGCTCTCGATTCCCTGAAAAAGAAGAAACACGATTACTTAACGGATGAAGATTGGGATACCCAAGGGCAGGAAGAAGACCGAAGCAGCAACCTCGACGCGGAACGACTGCTAGAGAGAATCCGGGGCATCCTGAAGGACAAAGAATTCGAAATCTTCGTCCTCCACGTGATGAACGAGATGTCGTTCCAAGAAATCGCTGAGTGGAAGAAGCGACCCCTCGGCACCATCCTCTGGTCCTATTCCAATTCGCTTAAGAAAATCAGAAAGGAGATTCCCTATGAAACGGTTTGAAGACGATAAGAAAATCGTAGACGCGGTTCAAGAAAATGAGAATTATCAAATCAAAACGACCGCGGATTCGATTCTTGCTGCTTATCAAAAACGTCAGCAGGCAAGCAAACCCCATCCCTCCTTCCTGCCTAAAAAGAAGAAAACGGGCTGGTTCGTCGGCATTCCTCTTGTTGGAGCTTTAACGGCCGCCGGCATTTGCTTGGGCATCTTCCTTCGCCCCTCTTCTCCCTCTTCCCAGGTCCCCTATGCGCCGGACAATTCGCCTACGGTTCTTCGTGAACTCGTTTCTTTTGCTTCCTTTAACGGCGGCCAGTCTTCTACGTCCATTGCTCCTAAGGCCAAGAAATTAAACCTATTGTCGGAGACGGAAGACTATTTAGAACCATTGAAGAAGGCTGCATCCAAATTGGATGAGTATTTTGATTTCTTCACCTCTTGCTATGAATTCACCCCGAATGATCTGGTCATTTCCAGCGAGAAGTTAGACAAGCCGTATACCTTAAAAGACGAGTCCTATGATTACGTCAGTCATTATTCTTATTTAAATAAAGAAGTTTTCTCGTTCTATTACGGGGATTTAAGTTCTATGGAGAATCCAACGTCCTCCATCTTCTCCGGTGTATTCGTCCAGGGGGATTCCTCTTATAAGACGACGATTAAGAAAGAAGTAGAACAAAAAGGAAACGAAACTGAAGAAGAGATTTCGATGGAATTTGTGAATACTTCCTCCCTTTGGGATGTCTTCGTGGTAGAAAAGGCTAACGAGACCGAAGAAGCGGAAAGCGAGAATTCCTTCTGTTTAAAACGTTATAAAGGATTAGACGCGCTGACCCGGGAAGATCCGACCATATCGTTCACCTATGAATTTGAATGCGATGACGAAGGCGCGGAGACTTCCTTTGAAATCCAAGTGGGTAGCAGCGAATTCTCTTTCGAAAATATTACCTATTCCCAAAACGTCTATACCTTCGACGTGGAAGTGAAGATTCCTCCTGTAGAAATCACCTTTAAAGAAGTTCATGTCTATGTAGAGGGCGCCATAAGAAATTACGTTTACGATTCCCAAAAAATAAATTTCTAAAAATTTTCCAAAAATTCCAATAAAAGGTTCTCCCCGCTCGTATTTATAGGTGAAAGCACCAAAAGGAGAAACCTAAAATGAAAAAGAAAATTGTGCTCATGACGATGATGACCGCCGCTGCTGCGGGGGTCATGCTTGCAGGATGCAACGGAGGAGCAACCCCTGCCGCTCAAACCCCGGAGGACACCATGGCCCTCCAAGCCGCCTCTGCCATCCAACAGGCCGCTGTTCTTGCCCCATCCGCGGGACTTCGCGCCGCCGCCCTTCCCTCGGTTGACTTCAACTTCAACCTCTCGATGGAAGGAATCCTTCCGACCCTCGATCTCTTCTTAGAGAATGGATTCCAAGTCAATTCTGAAAAGGTCGAAGGCGAATTCGAATCCAATGGAGTGACCTACCACTACCAAGAAACCATTTCCTACACGGATACTTCTGGCAAAGAAAAGACCTACACCCTTCTTTACAACATGACCGGTTCGAAAACGGAAACCGAAGAGGATGAAACGGAAGTCACCACCAATTTTGAAGGTGTTGCAACGATCGATGAAAACACCACTTGGAAATTTAGTAGCACGATCAAAGCCGAAACCGAAGGTAAAGATAGCGAATCCAACGTCGATTTCACCCTTTGGACTGGTGAAAATTCCTACGTCGCCGTTACCCAAGAACACGAAATCGAAGAAGGCGAAGCCGAAATGGAATTCGCGTATCGCGTTGTTTCTAACGGCGTGACCGTGAATGCCTTCAAGATCGGCATCGAATCCGAAGGCGAATCCCACAAGATCGAATATGAAATCGGCGGGCTCGAATTCGAGATGGAGAAGCGCGTCGATAAAGAATCTGGCGAAACCCTTTATTGCGTCTCTCTTGAGACTGAAAACGGCAAAGAAGCCAAAGCCGCGTTCCGCAAAGTCGTTGACGAAAACGGCAACGTCTCGTACTCGCTCGTCTTCGACTACAGCAACAATAACTCCAGCAAATAAGACCGATTCTCGGCAGGGGACCTCGCATGGACGGGGTCCTTTTTACTATTTCAGGACAAAGGATTGCAGTTTGCTTTTCTCTATAAGCGTCTCGCCGTCGTAGTTCTGAATCATAAATTCTTCCACTTTTTTAAAATCGACGGTTGCCTTTAAAAATCCAGGTACTTTTCTTCCGGACCAATAAGCCCGATTCTTTTCATTGATTTTGTATCGATAAACCCAATTTGCCTTTTTTATGATGGAGTCTTTGTGCTCATCAATCCAACGAGCCTCTTTTATCAAAAGCAGCCCGTAATTGCTGTCTTCTTGGTTTGAGAAACGGGCGTGTTTGTTCAAGGAAATCTCTTGGATTTGACTTAGTGGGACTGGAATCATGTTGTTAAGCAGAACCTTCCCTAAAAATGTTCCGTTTTGAAGAACCATGCGAAGGATTGTTTGGGTGGATGGCTTCAGTTTGCCATCCTCCCCATAATCTCTAGGGTCCTTTGAGGAGAGGGGAAGGAAGTAGTGAAAGGGTTCGATAAAGACGAGAAAACCAACATAGGGACGATTGTGTTTTCGGTCATTTTCGTGATTGGATAAAACCCTGTGATCGATGGTAGAAAGTCGCGAAATGTATTCGTCGGACACGGAAAAAAGATGAATGCTCATACTTTGGATGGCTCCTTTCAGGCAAAAAGAAAAGCGGGGATATGCAATTCTCTTAAGATGATGATATTTCCCCGCTTGATTTTAAAGTTCCGCACTATGTGGCAGCGGCCGTCCAAGATTTTAAAGTTCCGCACTATGTGGCAGCGGCCGTCCAAGATTTTAAAGTTCCGCACTATGTGGCAGCGGCCGTCCAAGATTTTGCAAGTTTCCTTGCGACTTCTATTTTAGGGCATTTCTCCCCATCGTCAATACCCCTTGGCGAAAAATTTTTGCTTGCGGTTTTATTGAAAAAGAAAAGTGGGGATCATCACCCTTTTTAGAGGACGTCCCCGCTTGATTTTAAAGCTCCGCTTTGTACGGCAACGGATACCGAGATTTTAAAGCTCCGATTTATACGGCGACGGATACCGAGATTTTGCAAGTTTCCTTGCGCCTTTCTATTTTATAGCGTTTTTTCTTATCGTCAATAGTCCTAAGCAAAAGCTGTCATTATGACGTTATTTGTTTCCGGTTAATTCCACCACTCAACGCGGACTTCGTCAAAATAAGCACGGACTTTCGGGGAAGGATCCACATAGATTTCCCTCATATGATCCATCACGTCCTCGGGGACCCATTTCTCCTTGGGTCGCATCTTGTTTTGCTTATAGCAGATCGAATAATCGTGCATCTTCACCATGAACAGAATGGCTTTGTCATAACCCTGAATCCGCTCCATGTAATATTCCCGACGATAATCATCGAGGAAGATGGAATCTTCGATGACCGTGCATTCTTGGCCTTCGTAGGCCTTGAAGATTTCGTTGGTTTCGCGAATCATCTCGTCGAAGATGATTTCCATTTTCGGCGGGAACACCAAATAGGACCCCGTGATTTTCTTTCTCGTTTCATCGGTGTCGACGATGAAAACGTTCGGGTGTTCCTTTTGGTATTTTTTGCACCAAGTGGATTTCCCTGACCCCGGGATCCCCGCCATTAAAATTAACGTATGCATAGGGCTTAAACGAGTTTCTTACGGAGGTAGGAGGAGAGCAAGTTGATGCCAACAACCAAAATCACGATGCCAAAGATACAGGCTCCCAATGCATGGTAATGGGTGCTTTGGATGGAGAGGTAATAACCAATTCCACCTTCTAGGCCAAGGACAACGCCTAAAATGGTCGCGGTACGGATATTGATGTCAAAGCGATATAAGGCAACCGATAATAGACCCGGCAAAGCCTGGGGCATGACGGCAAGGTGGATGGCCTGCCATTTGGAGGCACCGCCACTATAAATGCCCTCCAAGGGTCCCATCTCAATCCCATCGATTTGATCGGCGTAGAGTTTGCCGATCATCCCAATGGAATGGATGCCGATGACCAAAACGCCAGAAAGGAAGGAATAGCCGGAGAAACGAATTAATAAAATCGCGAATACGAGTTCGGGGAAGGTGCGGATGACGATGAGGATAATTTCGCTGATCCACGCCCATTTGCCGAAGAGCTTATGGGAAGCGAGTAACCCAAAGGGAATCGCGATTAACGAAGCGATGAAGGTTCCGATATAGGCGATGCCAAACGTCTTGATGATCATGTAGATGACCGATTCGGTGAATTCGTATTCCCCAAATCCAAAGAAGATTTGCCAGAAGGTGGGATGGCTTAAATCAAACAGCATCCCAATGCTTTTGAATCCCTCGCCAAAATTGCCCCCGATGTTAGAGAGATAATAATTCATGTCCAAATCAAAATGGACATAAGTAAGAGCGCAGAGCAAAGCAAAACCGAATAGGATCAAGAGAATCCAGTTCTGTGGGCGTCTTGCGTAGGCTGCGTCCGTGGATTCATAATGCTTGGGTTTTTTTAAAGACACCTCGTCAATAATCATCATGACGATGGCTAGGACTAAGAAGATGAGTCCCGTATAACCGGATATAGATTTAAAGATATCGTTCATCTGGATTTCCTCGACAAGATATTGGAAACAACTTGAAGCAAGATGACTTCGATGAACAAGGGGATAAGCAAAGCCCCAATGCAGTCATAATGGGATTCGCCGAATTCCTGCTGGAGCAAATACCCATATCCGCCTGCTCCGACGTAACCTAAAATCACGGAAGCACGGATATTGATTTCGAAGGTATAAAGGAAGTTTGCAAAAAACATCGGGAGGATTTCAGGGTGCAATCCCAGGTGGATGCACTGAAGGAGTCCGCCGCCATTGGAACGAATCGCTTCAAAAGGCGACATCTCCAAGGTCTCGATGAATTCATACATGAGCTGATACATGATGCCCAAGGTGAAGACGGCGATCGAAGCGATACCCGTCACGATGTTGGGTCCGAAGAAGAAGCGGAGGAAGATGGCCATGACCATCTGAGGAATCGTGCGCAACAAGGCGTTGAAGATGCGGAAGGGCTGGTAGACCGCGGGTTTATGGGTGATGTTACGAGCACAAAGGTAGAAAACCGGAATCGAGATGATCGACCCGATCAACGTCCCGATAAAGCACATCTCCGTTGTGGACCAAATCGTGGGAACGGCTTTGTTCCAAAGGTAATTCCAATATCCCGCGGAATTCCCCAGCGAATTCTTATTTGGGGTGAACAAAGAAACAAAAATACCACCAATCTCCTCCCAGTGAATGACCATCCTCGCGCTGTAATCTACCGTGAAAAAACAGGCGATAAAAATGGCGACGGCAAGGCTAATGGCTACAATTGGGAAGATCGGACGTTTCTTGCGAATCGTTCTCACCATCGACCCGTCTTGGGCGGGAGAGATATCCAAGGTTTGGTTGTAATAGAAAAGGGAATCCCATTTTTCTTTTCGGGCTTTTTTCTTTTCTTCCTTTCGCTGGACCTTCTTGGCCTGCTCCAGGATTTCTTCTTGGGTTTTCGGCTTCATAATCCCCTCATTTCTCAAGGGAACCGCTTAAGGTTTCGTTGGAATTCAAAGCGCGTCCATAGATGGTCTTGATGACTTCGTCGTTGACCTCTTCGGGCTTGCCGTCAAAAACAATTTGTCCTCCTTTAACCCCGATGATGCGGGTGGAATATTTTTTGGCGATGTCCACGTGGTGCATGTTCGCTAGAATCGTGATGCCCATTTGGTTGATGCGGGTGAAGTCTTCCATTACCGACAAGGTGGTCACGGGGTCCAAGGAGGCGACCGGTTCATCCGCGAGGATTAAACGGGGCTCCTGGGTTAAGGCGCGAGCCAAGGCAACGCGTTGTTGCTGGCCGCCAGAAAGCTGGTCGGCACGGACATAGGCCTTATCCAAAATCCCTAGTTTATCCAAGGAACGTAAGGCCAGCATCTTTTCCTCTTTGCTATATAAGCCAAGGAAAGTGGCAAACCAATTATGGTAGCCAACACGCCCTGCTAAAACGTTCTTGAAAACGGTAGAACGCTTTACCAGATTGAAGGACTGGAAAATCATTCCAATGCCCCTTCGTTCCATCCGCAAGGCCTTGCCCCGTAGTTTCGAGATATCCACCCCATCTACGAGCAATTCTCCCCCTTGGATATCGTGCATGCGGTTCACGCAGCGGATCAATGTGCTTTTTCCCGCGCCCGATAACCCAATGATTGAGACGAACTCCCCGTCGTGAATTGTCAAATTGACATCAGAGAGGGCTTTATATCCGTTCGGATAGACTTTATCGACGTGTTTGAATTCAACCATAGGTACACCACCCTTTAATTGTGCCTAAGCCCCCTTGGGCGGACCCAAGGGGGCAAAAGCCTTTATCTTATCGAATCGAAATTAGCAGGCGGTGCCGTCGGGTTTAACCTCGCCGTTCATCGCTTTGCGTTGGAGTTCTTTGTGTTCATCGTCGAACATGCTGGTTTCCGTGTCACCGGCGAAGTCTTCGGCTTGAACTTTGTATCCAGCGCGGGTCGCGGACATATAGACTTGAATTTTTCCTTCGTTCAAAGCGCAGGCTTGAGCATAGCTGCCAGCGGGGAGGAAGGCTGCGTCGATTTGACCGGCGGCAAGAGCACTGGTGACGGCTTCGTATCCACCGTCTTTGGTACCAACACCAATCTTGAAGGAGAATTTGTTGCCCACCAAGCGGTTGAGGATCGGCTCGAGTTTCTTGGCGCGGCTTTCAAGGGTTTGGGCATCGTTAGAAGGAACGAGCTTAATGTTGATTTCGTTGTCAGCGTCCGTGGTCTCTTTCGCCGGGTATTTCGGGTTTTCGTTGATCGTGATGTCTTTACCGTTTTGCTTTTGCTGCCAGACATACATGTCTTTGGCGGCCTTGTAAGCAGCGTCGGTAGTTTTGGCGTAGCCAGTGTGGGAATAGATTTGGTAGAGCAACCAAGCGCCGGTATCTTCGGTCTTGATATCGCCATCGGTGGTCGCGCCGGAGAAAGCGGTCCAGATGGCTTCTCGCTTGGCGTCGGAAAGGGCCGCACGGACGGAGATCGTATCGTTCATGATCGGATCGGTGATGCCGACGGTGTAGGTGTTGGCGAAGAGGTTCTCGTTACCTTCGTATTTGCCGTCTTTTTGAACGAAAGCAGAGCCATAACGGGTATCCATGAATCCGCAGGAGACATCGATCGTGCCGGTCATAAGCATATCGACGCCATCCGGATATTGTGCTTGGTTGATGCCGATGACGGCTTTCTTCTTATCATCAGCAGAGAGCTTGTTATATTCTTCGCGGGTCTTGAATCCGAGGGTATAGCCGTGTTGATAGAGGTAATAGGTCGGATAGACGGTGCCGGCGCTAGAAGTGCTGGACATATGTCCCCAGACAGCTTCGCCTTCATGGAGCTTGGCCAAGACTTGGTCTTCGGTCATGCCTTTGGTGATGCCAAAAGCCTTCTTTCCGATGAATTCGCGGGCTTGGTCGCGGAGAGTGTACATGACAGCGGAATAGAAATTGACTTTCTTTGCGCTTTGCTGACCGCGGTAGACATAAGCGCCTTCGGGCAAAGCGTCACATTTGGCGTCAATGGCGTTGCCATGAACGCCACCGCAGCTTGCTAGAAGCGCGGGAACAGCGAGGGCGAGAACGAAAAACTTCTTCGAAACGTGTTTCATGAAATGATTCCTTTCTGGGTTTCCCCAACACGCGTTGGCATGGAAGCAAACCAAAAAAAGAGGGAAAGGCCCCGTGACGGATGCCATGCTGCTTTCTGCGTTTGCTTCATAACCGCTCTATAGTTTAATTCCAGTTTTCTAGACAAAAAAAGCCCCAATTTTCAAGAAAACGCTTTGATAAAAAAGAACGTTGAAATTGGTATCCCAATAGAGGGAAAATATAATTCCTGCCCCATAAGGAAATAGATCGATAAAGAAGAGCGAAACCCTTCTAGGGTTTATCTAATAATCCCCTTTTTCTAGTCGAAAAAAATCAAAGACTTTGGAAAATTTCGACTTGAATTTTGCAATTAAGGGTCATTGCGATATAATGTAGTCGAAAAAAATCAAAGACTTGGAGAATTATCGACTATGTATTTTGACCGAAAATGGTATTTGAATCAGTTAATTGCCAAGAAAAATAACGCATTAATCAAAGTGATTACCGGAGCAAGAAGAAGTGGAAAATCCTATTTGATGAACCAGATTTTCTATGGCTCTTTGTTAAAGGACGGGGTGAAGGAAAAAAACATCATCCGTTTCGCTTTTGATAACGATGAACATCTTGATCTTCTTGATTCCTTTTACCCCGAAGAAAAAACGAAAATCAGCGTCGGGAAAGACGCCTATGTCGTTAATTCCAAGAAGTTCCGAGCCTATATCAAAAGCGTGACCAATGACACGGAGAAGTTCTATTTATTGTTAGATGAAATCCAATTATTGGAGTCTTTTGTTGGCACTTTAAATGGGTTTTTGTCCCATGCCAATTTCGATGTCTATGTTACGGGGAGTAATTCCCAATTGCTGTCTTCGGAAATCGAGACGAAATTCCGGGGAAGGAAATCCTCCACCCATTTGCTCCCCTTATCGTTTTCCGAGTTCGTATCGGGCAGCCAGCTGTCTCCGGATTTAGCGTGGAAGAAATACATTGTTACCGGAGGCATTCCCATTGTTTATCAGCAAAAAGAAGAAGACCGAGAATCCTATTTGATGGATTTATGCCAAGAGACGTATCTGAAGGACATCATCGGGAGAAAACATGTTAAAGACGGGGATACCTTATCCGATTTATTTGGGGTCCTAGCTTCTTGCGTGGGATCGGGGGTCAGCCCATCTAGTCTAGAGAAAGCCTTTCGAGCAAGAAAAAGCGTTTCCGTCAGCGATGACACGATTGCCACTTACATCCATCATTTCAAAGACGCCTTCGTTGTCTCCATTGCTAACAAATACAACATTAAAGGGAGAGCCTATATCAACACGCCTTTTAAGGTTTATTTTGAAGATATCGGGGTGCGGAACGCACGGACGAATTTCTCCCAAATCGAAGAAACCCACTTAATGGAAAATATCATTTATAACGAACTAAGGTATCGCGGCTTCCACGTATCGGTAGGAGAAGTGGATGTGAATGAGATGACCGATCGAATCGATATCAATGGAAAGAAAATTTACAAACAAAAATCGTTAGAAGTCGATTTCATCGCCACGAAAGGGAATCAAAAATATTACATTCAATCCTGCCTAAACATGAATGATGAAGAGACTTTAAAAAGAGAAAAAAGAAGTCTTCACGCGATTGATGATTCCTTTGAAAAGATCATCGTCACGAAAAATGGATTGGATACGTTTATCGATGAAAACGGCTATCGCATCATCGATATCTTTGATTTCTTGTTAAATCCTCCTTTCTAGTCGAGAAAAATCAAAGACTTTGGAAAATTTCGACTAGAAACATAACAGGCGAGAGTCTCTTCCATTGTTAATTGACAACCAACCACCTAATCGTCCAACATAAGACTACATTTGTTTAACGAAGGGAGGTTTCGTACATGAAAATCGTTAAACTAATCGAAAATATTTTCCTCATCTTGGGAAGCGTGGTGTTCGTCGTCGCGGGCATCCTTTCCTATAACCTGGATGAAACTCTGGGCATCAGGGGCTTTGCCACGGGTCTTGCCTTAATGGGCGGATTCACCGTTCTTTGCTTATTCGTTGGCATCTTCCTTTATTTCGTGGAGAACAAAGCCTTGTCTCGACTTGGCCTTGCCTTGGTCCTTGGCTGCGCCTGCATCAGTCTAGGATTGGCTATCGTTTCTTTGGGGGAATCCGCCAAAACCAGTGCCAACGATACTTCCATTAGCTACATCATCGCCATGGTCGGAAGCATCATCGTGATCCTCGCTTTCTTCTTGGACATGACTTACCTCATTCTCGAAAAGGCCTTGAAAGTCCAAAAGGAAGCCACTTCTGCGGAGCAACTGAATAACGACGTGGAATTGCTGGAAAAATGGAAGAAGCTCCTTGACGAAAAGATGATCACGGAAGAGGAATTTGAGGCGAAACGGAAAGCCATCCTCCATATTAAATAAGGGGGCACGTATCTCATTTAGGGCCCGGGGAACCGGGTCCTTTTTCGTTCTATCCGCGATGGGAAACTATTGCTCCAAACTATTCTCGTTTAGCAAGAAGTCATAAAGGCCAATGATGAGGTATCCTTTTTCGTTTCGTCTAGGAACCACAGGGTTTTTGACTACGATGATTTTTTTGAAAGAATCATCTAAGCGGTTGAAGGAGTTCGTTTCTTGAATCCATTTTGCTTCATCGGGAATCGCATAAGCGGATTGGATGTAATACCGATTGCTTCCGCTGGTAGCGACGAAGTCAATTTCGAATTGTTTTCTTGCTTGCTTGCCATCGTCCATCGTTCGGGTCTCCACGACGCCTACGTCGACATTAAATCCACGATGCCTTAGTTCGTTATAGATAATGTTTTCCATTAGATGGGTTTCTTCATATTGCCGAAAACCAATTGCAGCGTTTCTTAAACCAACGTCTTCAAAATACAGCTTATAAGGGGTGTCGATATACATCTTTCCTTTGATATCGTATTTAATGGCCTTGGATATCAAGAAGGAATCGATGAAGTAATCGACGTAATGATCAATTGTTGTCCTAGAAATTGCCACTTTTTTGATACTTCTAAAGCGGGCTTCCAATTTGCTTGTATTCGTAAAAGAAGCAATGCCGGAAGCAACTAAATCCAATAGTTCGGCGATATTGGAATCCCGTTTCAAATTGTTATGCTTGATGATGTCGTTTAGATACACCTTGCTTAGCAAAGATTTTAAATGGTTTTCTTTTTGGCTATTCGTAACCATTGAGACAACGAAGGGCAGTCCCCCATGGATGGAATATTGCTCGTAAGCCTCGTCTTTGGTTCCTTGGAAAACGGAATAAAATTCTTTGAAAGAAAGAGGGAATAGGTGAATTTCGTCGCCCCGCCCTTCAAACTCGGTCAATACATCGCTGGAAAGGAATTTAGAGTTGGAACCCGTGACATAAATGTCGAGGTTATCCTTTCTTAGATAAGCGTTTAGAACGCTTTCGAAAGAACCAAGATTTTGCACCTCATCCAGTAGTAAATAGTACATTTCGTCATCTTTTATTTTGCTTCCGAGAAAGGACATGAATTTCTTGGGGTCCACCTTTTGATTGCGGTTTTCTAGTTCGATGAAATCTTCTCCAATCATGCTTAGGTCGTCCGCGGAATCGAAAGCAAAACGAATGATGTGGTCCTCGGGAATGCCACGAGAAACCAAATAAGAATAAAAGATTTTGTTTAACAAATAGGATTTTCCGCTTCGCCTTAGTCCTGTGATGACTTTGACGAAGCCGTTATGCATTCGTGTAACCAACTGATTCAAATAGGCATCTCTTTTGATTTCCATCATGACTTCCTTTCTTTGTTCTCGCTTACATATTTTGGCAAGTTTGCCACTTTTTGCAACTAACAAAGCATACTTATGTTACAAAAACTGGCAAGTTTGCCACCTTTTGTAACTAACCTACAATGGAGAATGAGGAAATACGAACCATGAACTTGACTAAATTAATGGGATGAACGCGGCAAAATTTGGAGACTAATTTAGCCTGTTACGCCCGTTTGGCCCCTAACTTCACCAAATAATCCGCAAGGTTTTGGTCTTCACAGAAGATAAAGCATCCTTTTTGCCCACGGGTTAATAAAGTCTTGTACGTATTTTTGATAATCATGTCTCCTAAGGGAGATGGACCCTTTTTCAAAGATTGGGGCGAGAACGTCGACTTGTCCGATTTGGCGTTCTTTGTGGGATCCGTGATGACTTTGCCATTTTCATAACGGAGGTCTAGCCCGATGATGACCCCGCAGTAATCAAATTCCAAACCTTGGCTGGTATAAATGCAGCCAACTTGCTCGAAGGAATCGGGGTCGATGGCCCAAGTAGAAGTGCCGGAGAAATTCCATTGGGCTTCAAAACCGTTCTTTAAAAAGATGTCGGAGTCCTTTTCGTGCCCTGGTTTGCTGGAATTCCATTCGTAGGTATATCCTGCGAGCATTCTGGCTTTGTTATTGATTTGGTTCAGCTTGCGAAGATCGTCCCTCATTTTGTTGGGATCGCTATAAACGCGGAGGTCATAATCGAGATCGAATTGCTCATTCGCGGTTTCGCGGATTCCTAACGCGTTATCGATCCAGGCGATGAATCCATCACTTCCATTGCACCGAAATTGGCTATGGAGGATTAAGTCCGGGCTTTCAATGATTCTGGCCCCCTCCATTTCGGCGTCTTTCCGTAATTGAGCCAATGAACCCATGTCTTTGGTGGTGATGCGTTGCTCTTCGTCCAAAAAGAATGCGGTGACTTTGGAGGCATGAATGATGCGACGGGCTTGATCGATCCCAGATTTGTCGAAGAAGGTGGAGCGGTCGCCGAGGCGGTGGGCTTCGTCTACAAGTAGGCAATCGTAACGGTCTTTCGCTTCGTTTACGAATCCCTGCGAGCTTTTGAAGAGGTTTTTGATATAGGCTTTTGATTTATGGCCACGAGTTAATTCGGTGGCAAATACGTTACGGGGTGCCGCGTTTTTGGTGACGTAAGAAGCGGAATAGCCTTGATGGATCAATTCGGCGAGCAAAGAAACCGCGATGACGGATTTGCCCGTTCCCGGCCCGCCTTGGATGAGGATAACGGTTTTCCCTGGCTGTTTGGATGCTTTTTGAACGTAAGAGAGAATCGCGGAATAGGCCACCTGCTGTTCATCAAGCATATAGAATTCTTGGTTACCTTCTAGTAGGCTCAAAATCGATTCCTGCAAGGATTTGGATGGTTTGAGTTTGCCGTGCTCAATGATGCGAAATAAGTCTTTGCTAGAGGGCTTAACGATATGACGTTTGATGTCGTTGCGCAGGGCGTGACGGTCCATGGCCGAGGATAAATACAGGGGGACGTGTTTTAAATAGAATTCATAACGGCTGTCCGTGAGGTTTTTACGGTCTTCTTCTTTGTAGTTATGAAGATAGGCTGCGGGGTAAAGTGAAATATCCCCGTCTTGGATTTCTTGGTTGAGGTTCTTAAGAAGCATCGCGTAGTTATAGATTTGGGCACAGGGATGCTGCACGTAGCGGTTTGCCCCTCCCACGAAGGTACGAACGCAGTTTTCGTAGTTGGATAATTCCGCGGTCTCCCATTGCTTTAATTCGAGCAGGTATACGTTGTCTTTCCCTTTTTCGTCCTGCCCCGAAATCATGAAGTCGATGCGTTTCCCCGTCGTGGGGATCCGGTATTCCAAAGCCACTTGGGCAAGCCCAGGGATATCCTCGTTATCTAAAATCGAGGCGACGCGGGTTAACGATTGTTTCCAGGATTCTTGTTCGGCATGTCCGCCTCCATTAATCCCCAGTTCTTGGAATTTACGTAATAAGCGTAACGACAAGGTGCTATCAAACGCCTCTTGGACGAATTGATCCTTGGTCCCTTCATAGATAATCATGATGGAGAAATTATATGGGGAGTGAAGGCCTTGTCCAAAGGAAGAATGTTATAAAAGTGTTATAGGGAGTTATTCCCATGCCCTTCCCGTTCCATCGCTTCCCCTTTTTGCTATAATTTTTGGGATGGAAAAATCACCTGAAAACGAAGAGAAATCCGCCACCCTTCCTTCCAGTAGAGGAAAGCAGTTTTTCTATATTTTGAAGCAGAACTGGCTCACGATTTTCTATGTGTCTTTGCTTTATTTTGTTGCCCTGTTTCCGCTTATTTTCTTCATGGGACTTAGTTACATCCATTATTCGGCTTCGCTAGAAGGGGGCAGTTCAACGGGAGAGCAACTCTTCTCTTTGATTTTATTAACCATTGGCATCTCCTTGCCCTGTTTCTTGTTCCTTTCTATTGGAGCTGCAGGGGCGTATGGATATTTTGGAGAAACCCTTCAACATAACGACGCGGGCTTTTCTTCCTTTTGGAAATCCATCCAAAAACTCTGGCTGCCGTTCCTCCTCCTTTATTTTGCCGAATGGTTTTTCTTCGCCTTTACGTTGTTTAATTATGGGTTCTACCTTTACGTGGATTTCTCCGCGCCTATGAAACTCGCTTTCTTGATCATTTCCTGCATTTTGCTTTTCTTGTTCGCGTTGGCTAAACCCTATTTCATTCTCCAGATCCTCTTCTTCAAAACCCCGTTTATTTCCTTGGTCCGTAACGCCCTGCTATTGCCCTTTACCCGTTTATTTCATTCTTTATCGACCTTATTCGTTTCTAATCTTTTCTATGTTTTATTTCTTTTCTGGCCGATAGGATATCTTTTTATTCTTGTGGTCCTCTATATTATTTTTGGTGGGGCCGTCAGCATTTTGTTCTCGTTGCTATTTAATTTCTCTTCCCTAGAAAAAAACCTTCCAAAGGAACAACTTGGAAGGTTATATCATGGTGGTCTTAACGACAGTCTTGAAGAAGGGGAATCGCCTCGCTAGCCCCGCGTTTTAAGCAGGCTAACGCGCTTGCCGTAGTGGCCATCTCTAAACATTCAGGGATGGACTTGCCGTTAGCAAAAGCACTTAAGAAGAATCCTAGATAAGTATCCCCGGCCCCTGTAGTATCCACAGGTTCAATTTCCTTGGCTTCGATGGAATACGTCCCCTCCGGGCCCACGTATTTGCTGCCCTTGGATCCAAAAGTCATTAGTAACCGAGAAACGGGAAGGTCGTGAATCGAAGAAGCGCCTGCCTTTAATAAGACAGCTTGTAACTCTTTTTCATTTACGACCAGCATGTCGATGTCTTTTAACATGGAAGCATCGAAGTCCCCGATGGGAGACGGGTTCCAAACATTAAATAAGCCTTTCTCCTTGGCTTTATGAAAGGCCTGAAGGGTTAGTCCCGGTTCGTTTTCAAATTGGCTTAGGAAAATATCACCCTGCTTGGCTTTACCTAAAAAGGCATCCAATTCTTGTTCGTTAATCGCGTAGTTGGATCCATGGGACAAGATAATCCGGTTATCTCCATCATGAAGGATGATAACCGCGGTACCGGTGCTTTCGGCTTCGTCGATTAGGACCGTGCTGGTATCAAGACCAAACGAAGCAAGGGCTTTTAAGGCGTTTTCGCCAAAAGCATCCTTGCCGGCTTTAGCTAGGAGTTGAACCTTCGCACCTCCGTGATGCAAGGCAACCGCCTGGTTGGCCCCTTTGCCGCCTAAGGCTAGCTTTAAACCCTCCCCGTTCACGGTTTCCCCTTGCTTGGGGAATAGGGGGGCGACGATGGAAATATCTTGGTTAATGGAGCCGAGTTCAAATACTGTTTTTAGCATAGACTGCTACCTCCTGCTTTGTACTTAACCCGCGACAAGAAACGGATACGTTTAGTTTTCCGGGCTGGTTTGCCTTGACGTAAAAGCCATAGGTTCCTCCGTTTAAGACGACAATACGGGGGCCGATTAAGGTTCCGTTATTCACGGTTATTTCTAGGATATCCGTGGAGCGAACCAAAGGGTTGCCCGCTTGGTCTAATAGCTGGACTCCAAAATAAACCGCGTCATCGTCCGCGATTCGCTTGGAAGAAGGGGTTAGGGACAAAGAAGTGGGCAGGGGATCCGCCAAGAGGGTTTTGGAAATCGCGGGATTTCCATCCACGTACCCCGTGATTTTGGCGTTCTTCCAATCTAAGCCCCACGCCCCATGCAAACTATCGATACGGAAAATGGGGTGGGGGAGCGAGGCAAATCGCGGGTCACCCTGATCCAAATAGATGCTTGGTTGTCCTTCCATTTCAAAGAGAACCGCGTCGCAGTTGGTGAAGATGTATAACGGGGTGACGCCACCGTAATTCCGTTCTCCAAAAGCCCAAGAAGAGGAGCAATCTAAGAATAACCCCCTGCTTCGGTCTCGCTGGCCTTTATAAAAGGACGCGGCCATTTTGTCCTGACGGAAGATATCACATACCCCGTGATAGCAAATCTTATCGCCGGAACCAAAAGTATGATGGGTGTTGTAATCAAAAGCACACCACCCACTGGCCCCGATAAATCCTTTCTTTTCATGGACGGCAGAATGGATCAACGCGTGACGCAAGGCTTGTTCCAATTCCCGTCCCTCGTTATCCGTTTTTCTCGTGGGATAAGTATGTCCCCCAAATTCGGTGATGAGGATCGGCGCGTCTATGTTATCGGGCAAGACGTCTATGGGTTCTTCGACGGGCTTATCCATGGAAAAGGAAAAGTCGTTCCAAGAATAGACGTCTTCTAATAATTCGCTTTTCGTAAAGCAACGGACTCCTGCTCTTAATCGGCTGGGATCCATCTTTTTGGCTAGTTCGTTATTCCGAATATAGAAGTCATGGCAATCTGGGCTTTCATTAATGCGAACGCCCCAAAAAACGATACAAGGGTGGTTGTAATCCCGTTGGATCATCTTTTGAAGATAAGTGGTCCCCCGTTTTTGCCAGGACTCGTCCCCTAGATGCTGCCATCCAGGAATTTCTTCGAGAACGACTAAGCCCAGTCGATCGCATTCGTTTAAGAAGGCTTCGGACATGGGATAATGGGATAAACGAACAAAGTTAAGACCTAATTCATATAGTTTCTTGGCATCGTAACGTTCCATCCCTTCCGTCGATGCGTAACCGATATAGGGGTAGGATTGATGACGGTTTAAGCCAAAGAGTTTGATGGGTTCCCCATTGATGCATAGTTCTTTGCCTTTAAGCTCGATGATGCGGAAACCGTATTCCAAAGACATTTCCCTCCCTAAAAAAGAAAGGGATACGTGATAGAGATTAGGCTCCTTAGGAGACCATAAATGAAGGGAGGGGAAGGTAACAATCGTCTCCGAAGACGTTAAGTGAAAGGTATAGGTTTCGTCTTGAAACGAGAAGGTCGTTTCGACGCTTAAGGGGGCTTCACCTACTTTATCCAATTCAATTTTAGCTTGGTTATCCCCCAAGTAAGTGATGCGGACCCCTTCTAAATACGTAGAAGGAACGATTTCCAAATGGCTTTTGCGGTACAAGCCGCCAAAGCAAAGATAATCGAGCAATCCTCCAAAAGGAGGGGTATCGGGGTCTTCCTCGCTATTTAAGATGACTTCAAGGATATTTTCTCCCTCTTGGACAAAAGGGGTGACGTCTACCCGCTCCCCGGTATATCCGTAGACGGAAGATAGGCAGGGAGAACCATTCAAATAGGCTTCGATTCGATTCCCAAACCCTTCAAAAGACAAAAGGAAACGTTGTTCCCCTTTGCTTTGGATCTGGAAGCGTTTTCTGTACGTGGAAACGAATTGGAAATCCTTTTCGTCGAAATAGGATAGGGGAAGCAAGACGTTGCTATGGGGCAAATCGACTTGGGAGAAGGCGCAGGAATCCGTTCTTGCGTCTCCTTTGGCGAATTCCCATCCGCGGTTCCAATTGGAATAAAACATGGTTAGGCTATTTTATCTTGATAGAGGGTCAAAGAACCAGTTCCACCTGCTACCTCTTGGTATTTGTAAGCAGAAGTTTTCGGCGCGGCCAAAGTGGGGTTTTCGTTCTCCACTCCGTGACTTTTGGGGTCGGTAAATAAACCAAAGGTCTTTTCGCCGGAACTGCCCCAGGTAGAATCCAAGGCATCGTACATCCGGAAATAATGGACGCTTTCTAGATAAGGGAGTTCCTCCTTGCAAAGGGTATATAAGGCCGGAACAAACTCGGCGATGCGTTTGGCGGAGACGTCCGCTTCGGAGAAGCCCATTTCGGTGAAAAACACCTTTTTGTCTTTCTTCTCATTTTGTTTGATAACGCCATAGATGCCGTCATTGGTTTCTAAGAAGAGTTTCCGGTTGAAATTCGGCATATAGGGGTGCCAACAGGCAATCTGGAAATAATCGTCGGGGTAAATGCTACCAAAATCCCCGGAAGCGATGTTGTCGTAGAGATACTGAAGGAAGGTTTCAGCCCCGGAAAGAACAAGTCCCCCTAATATCGTTTTGGCATTGGGGTTCGCTCGGTGGATGCCTCTTGAAGCGTAATAAAGCATATCCGTATAGATGTCGGCCTTTTCCCGCAAGGAGAAATTGCCCCCTTCTAAACGCGGGAAGAAGACGTCGTTATTGTCTTCATTATCAATTTCCCAGTATTCGATTTCGGGGAAGGCGGAGACAAGATTAAACCACGTGGTTTCATAATCGGCGAGCCATTCGAGGTAGTAACTGCCCTCACTCATGTCGCGGCTTGGCTTGGCGGTCGTCGAGGAGGAATTCTTATAACCGGCTTTATGGAAATTGGAATGGTTCATCCCGATGATCTGCCGTCCTGCTTGGACGTGGCTCGATACGATTTGCTTGGCTAAATCGAGCCCCTTTTGGTGATAGGTCGTGGAATTGGACATGACCCAGTTGCAGTGAAGCCAGACGCGAACGCTACGAACGCCTAGGTTATTCATCAAGGCGTGGGTTTGCTGCCAATCAATTTCGGTCCAGGATTTCTCACTCCACGACAAATCCCCCATCCCGAAGATGAATTTCTTATCCACGACTGCATTCTTCGGATCGTAGTGATCCCCGTAATCCATGGAAGAAGTTCCTCCGGCATTCGTGCCACAAGCGCATAAAGCGGTTAGGCAAGCAATTCCCAGCAAAGCATTTTTTAATTTCATTGGATGATCCCCGCTTTCTTGGCTAATTCTTCCAACATGCGTTGGATGTTTTTATAGTCATAGGAAGATTGATTCACTTGATTCATCAAAGCATCCCAATCGGTAGTTAGGTTCTTTTTGCCCATGATCGCGTTGATGGCAAAGATGTTGGAAGCGTCCTCCACTTTCTTCATTTTGTTCGTGTAGGAGCTGTAATAGCCCGTGACGTTATAAAGACGGCTACGGACGACCGTGTTGTTCTTTAGGCCCTGTTCAATCAAGTCTTTGTAATTGGCATCCAATCCATTCGGGTCGCGACGGACTTGGAAGTGCAAGGCGCTGTCCCAATCGATATCGCTGCCAAAAACGCCGGTGCCCATCTTGTAATAGCCCGTCGGCATGGAATCCCCGTCTTCGTTTTTGGTTTGGTAGAATGTTCCTGTAGGTTCTTCGTTTCTTCTTTCTAGGTTCGGAATGTAATTTCCCTCGTCATCGATGGAATAATGCTGATCCTTGATGCCATAGGAACGTAATTTGCTGCCTTCAGGAGAATAGAGGTAATTGAATAGGCGCATCGCCGCATGGGGGTTCTTGCAGAGTTTGGAAATGGAGAATCCGCCCCAATATCCGCCCCAGCTAGAGAATCCTCCGGCTCCTTCTACCCCAAGGTTTTTGGTGCCAATCGGAGCTTTGCCAAGAATCAATTTTCCTTTGCCGTTTGCATTCTCAAAGGAATTGGCAATCCAACTCACGTGCATCTCCGCATTGGTGATGAGGATGCCGGTAGTACCGCTATAGAACTTATCGCGGTCTTGCTCGTTGTTGTTCACGGCGAATTGGGGATCGATATACCCCTTCGCGTACATGTCTTGGGCCCAGGTTAAGAAGTTCTTGAATTCAGGGGTTAAGAACATGTATTCGCCCTTATCGTTGCGATCTAAATCATAGTCGGGGGTTACTCCAAAAGCATGATACAAGGGGTTCATGTAGAAGGCTTTGCCGAAAGGAGAGATGCCATAGGTGTTGTTCTTGCCATCTTTATCGGGATCGTTCAACGTGAATTTCATGAGCACGTCTTGAAATTCTTCGATCGTCTCGGGGGTCTTCGCGGTTTTGACTCCGTTGACCTCAGTGTAATAACCGATATTAATGAGCCAATCCGCCCGATAATAGATGCCCCAGCCGGATTCGCTGGAAAGATAAGGCAATAACGTATGGGCATTATTCCCAAACGTGAGGTTTTTGAATTGATCGCTACCAAGGATGGCTTCGATATAGGGGTATTCACCTGGTTTTTCCGCGAGCAATTCATCGATGTTCCAAATGATTTCTTGGTCCACCCAGTTGTTGTAGCTATTGCCCGCGTTATTGGGGACGGCGAAAATCACATCGGGAATCGAACCCGTATTAATCATGGGGTTTAGGGTCGTGTAATAATCGCTATTATGGGTTGCGCCGCGGATCGCCATTTTAACGCCGGTGTCCTCTTCGATTTTCTTCCAAATCGAGTCGCGTTTTAACCCATCGAAACTGTTGCCGCCGTTTAAAAACATATCCAGGGTTGTCACCCCGTCTTCTTCTGGAGTGGTACCCCCTCCGCAGGAAGTGAGGCTAAGCGGGGCTAGGCATAGAAGGCCTAAGAATAATTGAGCGGATTTTTTCATTGTTTTGCTCCTTTTTCGATCATTTGGCGAATTTGAGTTTGGAAGGCATCGACATCAACCTTGAATGCCACGTGGCATAAAGGATAGCCGTTAGACATCCTATCTACATAGAGGGGTCCCCTTAAATCTTCAATCGGCAAGGTTAATCCCGTGGTGAACCCGCTTTGATCCACGCATACATGGATATGGCGGGGGAAGAATTCTAGAATGCTTGGTTCGACGACGCTCATCGCGGCAAGAGGATCGTGCAATGTCATGATTCGCGTGGGGTTTGCCTTTTGCCATAATTCGATGCAGCGGTTTCGGTACTGGCCATAGGGGGTATGGTCTAAATGGAACACGTCTTGGCTTTTTTTGCTAAAGGTGGTTTTCTCCGTGACATCGACTCCGACGGCGACCAAGTCGAGCGCTTTGGCAAAGACTTTTTCTGCGGCGAGATAGTCGCATTCGATGTTCCATTCGACAAACGGACGGAAGAAGCACCCACCCATAATATGGAGGTGGACTCGCTTCATGGCCTCTTCGTCTTTTTCGATGGCTTTGGCGATATTCGTTAAAGGCCCAATCCCTAATATCGTTAACTGGTCCCCATATTTCCTTGCGGCATTCACGATGAAGTCGATGGCCTCCTCTTCGTGTCCTGGCTGGTTTAATGGGGAGTATTTCTCCTTGTTTAAATCGTCTACGGCTTGGCAAAAGATTTCGTCTAAATGGATATGGTGGAAGGAGCCTAGAGGAGTTCCGTATCCGGCATAGACGGGGATATCGGGTTTGCCTAGTAGGCTTAAGACCTTTTTAGCCATCCTGGCCCGGAGAAAGGAATTCATCCAAACTGTGGTGATTCCGATTAATTCCACGTCGGGGCGTTTTGCTAGATATTCGAGGGCAATGAGATCATCGATATCATCGCCGATATCGGTGTCGATTATGATTTTCTTTTGGAGCATGTTTAGCCTTTCACGGATCCAAGGAGGACCCCTTTGACGAAGTGCTTTTGAACGAAGGGATAGACAAGAATGATGGGGAGGACGGAGATGACGATCGCCGCCATTTTGACGCTAGTGGCCATCGCCATGACATCGGGGTCGACCACGCCTTCTCCCGCGGTGCTTGTGATGAGGATATTTCGCAAAAACTGCTGAACCATCCATAGGTCTTTCCGGTTTTGCATATACAAAACGCCGGTCATCCAGTCGTTCCATTTCCCTACGGCTACCCAGAGGGCAATCGTTGCTACAATCGGTCCACTTAACGGAAAGACGATTTGGAAGACGATGCGCGTTTCGCTTGCCCCGTCTACCCGAGCGGAGTCGAACACTTCCTCGGGGATACCCTTGATGAAATTACGGGCGATGATGATGTTGAAGGGGCTTACTAGTCCAACCAGGATATAGACGAGAGGATTGTTCTTTAATCCTAACTGGGTGATGACGAGGTAATACGGGATTAATCCCCCGCTGAATAGCATCGAAATCACGAGGAAAATCAAGACGGCGTTCCGCCCCTTGAATTCCTTTCTAGACAAGGGATAGGCCGAAAGCATGGTGATTAAGACGGCCAAGACGGTATAAGCAAGCGTAATTCCAATGGAGAGGAGGAAGGACTGACCTAATCCATCGTTATTCAGAATGATGAAATAGCTTTCTAATGAGAGTTTGGTCGCCGGATTGCCATCGGGTTTTAGATATTGGACGATGAGAGATTCCTTTAAGACGTAATAGAAGGGGTAAAGGAAGGCAGCAAAGAGAAGGAGGAACAAGAGGTAATTCAAGCAATGGAATACAATGTCCCCCGGGGTTTTGCCAAAGCAACGGGCAAAGAAACTGCGAACGGGATGTTTGCTTTTTACCATATGGAATCCCCTCCGATTAATTTGATGAGTTTGTTGGCGATTAAAACCAAAACCAACGAGATGACGGAATTAAATAGCCCCATGGCCGCGGCCAAATCGTATTGGCCTTCTTGAATGCCGATGCGGAACAAGTAGGTTTCGATGATATCGCCTTTACCAAGAACCGTATCGTTATAGAGGTTATAGATTTGATCGAATCCCCCATAGATGATGTTGCTCGCGGTGAGAATCAAGTTGACGCTGATCGCGGGGACCATGCCCGGAAGAGTAATGGAGCAAATCTTTTGGAATCTCGATGCCCCATCGATGGAAGCGGCTTCATAGAGTTCCTTGGAAATCGAAGCCACCGCGGCAAAGTAGATAATCGTGGACCATCCGGCTTCTTTCCAGATGTCGCTAACAATCACAATACCTAAGAAGAAGTTGTCGTCGGTGAAGAAGGGTAGCTCCTTTCCAAAGATGCTTTTCATCGCTTCTTGGAAAGCACTTTGAGAAGAAGTGAGGGAAGTAAGAATCCCCGCGATGACGACCCAGCTAATGAAATGGGGAAGATAGGAGACGACTTGAAAGCCTTTGGAGAAACGTCTCGACCCCATTTCATTAAGCAGGATGGTCATGAGGATGGGAACGGGGAATCCGAAGAGGATCCGTAATCCCGATATCCGCAGGGTATTGATTAACTTACCCACGAAATCGGGATCCCCGAATAACGTTTTGAAGTGTTTGAATAAATCCAAGGAACCATTCGTGCTGGCCCAGGGGCTGCCCCAGATGCCGCCTAAAATCCTCCAATCCTTGAAGGCGATGACAACACCAAGCATCGGATAATAGGAGAAGATGAGCTGGTAGACGATCATCGGGAGAAGCATCGCATAGAGCGGCCAGCTGCGTTTAAAGTAGCTGACCCACTTATTCGGACGCTTGGGCGTAAGGGAAGCTTGGGCGACTAAAGTTCCTTGGGCTGCCATTATTTTTCCTTCTTTTTCTTTACGGCGATGATGATGCCGGTTGCAGCGCCTGCCACTACCACAGCCGCGGCAACGGAGATGCCAACAATCAAGCCGACGTTATTGCTCGCCTTCGGTTCCACCTTTTCGATGGCTTCGACTTTTTGCTTGAAGGCGGCAAGAGCGCGGTCCATATCCGCGGTAGTTTGAGCGGCATTTAACGCATTCTTATAGTAGGCGTACTGGCTTT
>UQCQ01000007.1 GCA_900539595.1 uncultured Mollicutes bacterium
CATCGGAAGTTCTTGATCAATAACAAATGGACCTATTATGGATCAAGAACTTCCGATGGCATCTCTCCTGCTTATTTGCTTTTTGCTTCCCAAGAACCTTTGTTCCAAGAGATTGCTTACCGTAACACGGAATTACTAAGCCGCTGCACGGTGGATGGCTTGCTTGCCGGAGGCCCCGATTATGATAAGCAAGGGGAATACCCCTGCATCCATCACACGTTTGAACACGCAAGCGCGATTGCTTTCGACGTGGACGAAATCGAAGAACGTTATTTACTAAAAACGGATGAGAAGCTCATCACCGAAACCGAATTCAATCGTTATTATCCCGAATGCGACCTCTATCGCGTCTCCAAAGGGCCTTATCTTGTGGATGTTACGGGATTTGATTTTGATATTCCCTTCTCCGCGCACGCTAGCGGGGGCGCCTTAACTATGTTATATGGGCCGAATGGCCCGATGATCATGGGCTCCGTCATCGATTATTTCCCGCTTCCTGAACCCACCAACCAACAGCTTCCCCACGACCCCGCGACCCATCGTCCTTTGCTTCCCCGTTTAGTTATCGATGGTTATTCTTCCACCTATGATGGAGAAGCTAAAATCGAGAAAACGGAAGAAGAAGGAACCGTGATTTTAAAAGTCGATGGGGGATTTGCTACCCGTGATGGGAAGAGATTAGAAGCCAAGCAACATACCGAATATCGCTTAGCTACAGATGGGCTATCCGTGGATATCCAGGTGGAAGAAGGGGCTACTTACATCCTTCCCTTGATCCAAGGACATCTTAAAATCCATCAAGGCAAGCTGATTCAAAAAGAAGAGATTTTCTATCTAACCGGCGGATTTCAGGCGACGGAATATCGTTTTGAGCCGGAAAACGGCAGAATCTCTTTAAAGATATCCTCTTAATTCTCGTCAAAATATTCTTCATTCTCTTTGTTCGAATTGTAAGGGCTTTCATTTTTGCCTACACGCGCATAAGGTGAAGGTGTTTCATACCTTTAAAAGGAGTAACAATATGAAGAAACAGACGATTCTTATGTGTGCTTTAGGCGTTGCCGCCATCGCCGCGACCGCCGTTGGCACTGGCTATAGTGTTTCTAGCAAGAGCGGAGTCTTCTTCGCAGGAGGAGACGACGGCGTTTGGAAACACTACGCAAGAAAAGAGGCGACCAAGACCGAAAAAGGTATCCGTGAATATTGGGTCAATTGTTTGACCAATGAACACGTCTTCACCGCTCCAACCACTGGAACGATTGAAGAAGGTGGAGCCTACAAAACCGAAGGGTTCACCGAGACGGACGATCGTTGGATCTATCCAGCAACCTTAACGGCTCAAGATGTGGTGATGACCGAAGCGACTAAGGCGTTGGACCTAGGAACGTATGCGGGCGGAACCGTCTCTTATATCAAAACGGGTACCTTCAATTTGGGGACGGATCCGGAAAATCTTGATGTGTCTGGGTTCAAAGCCGACCATACGGATGATGGTTTGAAAACGGTTCAAATCGGAACCATCAAAGATGGCAAAGAATATGCGCTTACCTGCGAAACGACGTTTGTCACCGCGATGATTAAGACGGCGGATGATTTCAAAGAATATGTCTACCCGAAGGTCGATGCAGATCAATTTGGCTATTTCAAATTGGAAAATGATGTCAACGTTCAAAATCTTATTTCGACTTGGAATGAGAATTGGTATAAAAATACCGCCCGTGATCATGCCTTTAGTGGAACATTTGATGGCAATGGCAAGAAACTCGTTGCCAAAAGCAGTGGCATTTGTGGAGCTTTTGGAAGTTTGAAAAAGGCAACCGTTAAAAACGTAACTATCACCGATGGCTGGTACAATGGCGATAAAAACGCCTCGTTGATTGCAGCGAAAATTTTGGAGACCACCTTCGAGAATGTTAACACCGTAATTACTGGCGGGAAGGAAGATTTTAAGGCGACCGGAACTGGCACTCCAAAATGCCACGCTCCGATTGATGGACAAGGAGCAACCGGTTATCTTGCGAACACCACGTTCCAAGCCAACACGCTTAAAAATTGCACCTTTGATGCTTCGGGATGGAAGCTTGGTTCATTATTTGGCTGGAATCAAAGCATGACCATTCCGACCGTCACCAATTCCACTGTAAAAGCTGCAAGTTTGGTTCAGGCGATGTATTCGAAATATTTGGAAAGCAAGAAAGAAAAATGCCTGTTCCAACCCGAAAACGTTACTTTGGGCGAAAACGAAGTAGCCATCAAAGGCCTCACCTTCGTTAAAGCCTAATTCAATTCGAATGGTTAATCGGGGGCGCAATCGCGCCCCTTTTCTAATGGGATGTTCGCGCGCATAGGAAGGACACTTCTTATTTGTCGTTGTCCAAACGCTTGTCTAGCTCATCAGCCGGAAGACGAACTTCATAGCCATTATGTTGCTTCAAAGATGTGATGCAGGCTAGATATTCATCTTTAGCAATATAGTTACCATTTAAAAGACGATCTAAAACTCCAAGTGTTCCAAGTGTTGAAACCCCTTCTTGGCTCGCGGCTTTTCTTAATGCTTTATCTCCTATCAATAATGCGATTCCTCTTTGTTTAGCAATGGCTAGGGCAATGCGATCTGGAACGGAAAGTTTGGGGTAGATGTTACCCCAACGATCCGCTAAAAGGAATCCTTCGATGGTGATATTCACCCCAACTAGCCCAGCGGCAACAAGTTCATCCAAAAACCCAGTCGGACTTAGGATTTCCGATTCCATGGATTCTTTGAACATGATGTAGGTTTAGGGGAGTTTGAATGGCAAAGAACGCAATCGATCACCTTAAAATCGATCCAGACACTGGTATCACTACTAATAAAGTCCATGGATCAATCCTCGGAAAAAGAACAATAGGCTGCCACCTCGTCATAGGACTTGTTGAGCAATTCCGCCCCACGTTGAATGCTGATATCGCCTTCTGCAATCGCGCGATAAACAAATTGTTTTAATAGAAGTGGTCTTTCTTTTTGGATTCGAGTGGGCTCATTTTTACGCCAACCGGACTCGCTGGCTTTGACATAGAAGTGCTGCTCCGCGTCTTTTCGAATGATATGGGATAACTGGGCTCTTTTTGCCAATAACCACATGGATATTCCGTATTCTTGAGCAACCAAGGCCATGTCGGCACTGACACAAAGCCGGCGATAACCAAGTTCGCGGATCGCATCGTGTTTAGAAAATAGAAATGCTCCAGCAATCGCGGTGGCTTTCGCTTCGATTTCTTTTTCTTGCATGGATTCCGGCCAAATAAAATAGAGGTGAGCCAATTCGTGGACAAGAGTAGAGCGAATCCGCTCGGGACTCATGTTTTCATTCACGGCGATATAAGGGCGGTGATTGACGAGTCCATTGATCCCGGAAAATTTGTCGTTATCCATATTTAAATAACAAAGAAGGATTCCCTGGTTTTCTAAGGCGTTGGTTAGGTTATAGATGGGACCAAAATCCGCAAACCCTAAATGTTCTCTTAATGCTTGGGCATTGGCCTCATCATCTTTAGATAAAGTCAGCGCGTGACATTTCGGGGCATCGGGTAGAACGTTGCCCCCAAGGATATCCAAGACGGAGAAGAAACGTTGAAAATATTCCTCAACACCGGATTGAATTGCTTCTTGTTGGCTACCGGAAAGCGATGTGTTTTTCCGAAAGGAACCATGAGAAAAGGAAAGACTATTGTTCCAATTGGCAAGGAAGTCGGATACGCGAATGTCTAATGCACCCGCTAAATCGTTAAGGATAGCCATGCTAGGGGCCCGAGAACCGTTTTCATAATGGGTAATCGCCATTGGGGTGAGATGAACGAGTTCTGCCAATTCTTTTTTGGTTAAACCCTTTTTCAAACGGTAATAACGCAAATTCTTACTAAACATAACTTCTCCCTTTCCTGTTTATATTTTATAGAAAAACTATAATAAGTAAACAGTGCTAGCCTAAAAGAAAACCGCTCACGTGGAGCGGTCCCCTATTTTTAAACTTACGGGTGCAACGATATGACGTCGTCGTTATTTTGGGGCAAGAGGTCGCTACAGGAACGCTCGGCAATGAAGTTCAAGTGGTCGCCGCAACGTTCCAAGTTGCCAACGAGATTGATGAAAACGTTGGAACTTTGAGGTTTGCATTCTCCGTTCTCTAGACGTTTCAAGTGTCCATGGACCATCTGGGTACGTTGGTCATCGATCGCATCTTCCATGGCTCTCGTTTTCTTTAAACGTTCCAAATCGGGGTGATCCACGATGAGAGTCGTTTGGGCAAACATCGCGTTGATATTTTTTTGCATCGCTTGAAGCTCGGTCATGACGATGGGGGAGAAAAGAAGGTTCTCCTCGATTTCATGACGGGTATAGCCCGTGATGTTATCCGCGACTTCGGTTAAACGGACGATGTCGGCGATATCTAATTGCATTCTGGAAATCCGCTTCTGGGATTCAGGGCTCACCCCCTTCGCGGCGATTTGAACCAAGAAGGAGCTTAAGTCGCGAGACATTCTTAGAACCCGGGTTTCTTCTCCGTCGACTTTCTCTTTTTCCTGTTTCTTATCCATGAAGGCTTGGAGGGAGATATTTAAGTCGTCCAAGGCGGCTTTGGCCATGATGTGGTAATAAGAGATTGCTTGGGTTAAAGCGAGCTCGGGGGTCGTTAAGAAACGAGGGTCAAGCAAATCGGATTCGGAACGCTTTCCTTTTTCGGGGACGATTTTGGTTGCCAAGAAGACAAGACCTTTGGTGAAGGGGAGGAACAAAATCGTGCAGATGAGGTTGAAGAAGGTGTGAAACATGGCGATTTGAATCGCGGGGTTTCCCGGGAACCATTTTTCGAAGGTGCTTTCCATCGCACCTGGCCAGCAAAGAAGGAGGATGAAGAAAATCAAACTGCCGAAGACGTTAAATAGCAAATGGATGACGGAAGCGCGTTTGCCGTTGGTCGTAGAACCAATCGCGGACAATAAGGCGGTGGAGCAAGAACCGATATTAGATCCTAAAATCAAGTAGAGAACCCCGTTGCCGTGTCCTCCGACGACGGCTCCGGCCATTGCCATGGCAAGAACAATGGAAGTGACGGCACTAGAAGACTGAGCTAACGCGGTTAAAATGATGCCGATTAATAGGAGTAAGAAAGGATTGGTGAGGGACGTCAATGCGTCTTTGAGTCCCTCATTGCTTAAAAAGAGCGACTGCATGTTACTCGTCATGGTCTCTAAGCCGAGGAAAAGAAGCCCAAGCCCGGTGACCATATCGCCTGCTAAAGCGACTTTGGGAAATTTTTTGGCGAAGAACAGGCGTAATAAAACCCCTACCATCGTCAAGGAAATGATGATTTCGGTAAGGGGGAAGGAAGAAGAATTAAGCCCGCCTAAAGCAACGATTTGAGCGGTGATGGTCGTGCCGATATTGGCACCCATGATGTAAGTGGCGGCTTGGACCAAACTCATGACGCCGGCGTTAACAAAGCCAACGACCATGATGGTGGTGGCCCCGCTAGATTGCATGATCATCGTGGCGAGGGTTCCAATACCCACCCCGGCGAATTTGGATTTTGCCGTTTTGGCAAAGAGCTTTTTCAGCCCGCCGGTAGCGAGTTTTTCCGTGGAGGCTTGAAGCATATTCATGCCCACGAACAAAGCGCCCAACCCGCCGATCATCAGCAAAATCGGGATCCAAATGGGGGTAGAGGCGGAATCGGCGAAGAGAGGGATCGCAGTTTTCATTTCTACTAGTTCCGTTCAATTGATTACCTCATCATAGCCAAAACGTAAGGAAAAATGCTATAGATTCCTTGAAGAAAGCGCTAACACGCGCCTGAATGTAAAATAATGGTAAGAATTAGAAGGGAACGGACTTTAAGACTTCATCGGTCAATAAGTCGCGCAATTCGATACCTTTTTCATCCATCACCATATAGGAATGGTGCTCGTCTTTAGGCAAAGACACGGAACCGGGATTTCCTAAAATCATTTCCCCTTTTTTCTCTAAAACCCCGACATGGGTATGGCCTTGCAAGAAGATGTCCCCAGGATGTTTAGGGAGGTTATCGAATCCATAATGATGACCATGGCAAGCGGTAATTTCCTTATCAAAGAAATAAAGACTAGCCATATCGACGATTGGGAATTCACTGACCCATTGGTCGACTTCGGATTCGCAATTGCCTTTCGTGCAGATGATTTTGTCCGCATGAGCGTTTAATAAAATGACGACGTCTTTGGGGGAATAGTCCTTAGGAGGGGTATTTCTTGCCCCGTTATAGTAGCAGTCTCCCAATAAAATCACCTTAAAGGGATTGGCCTTATCCACTTTATCAAAGAAGAGCTTCGCGTAATAGAGGCTTCCGTGGATATCGCTGGCAATGTAAATGGGGTTCATGACTTTGCTCCTAAACGTAGAAATATTACTTCAAGCGAAGCGATTTGGGGATAAGGAAGCATTCGAATTCCTCTTAGATGCCGTGAATTCGATTTTCTAATTGGAAGACTATCCTCCTCACGATTATCCTTTAAAAGGATGGAACGGACCTATTTTGCAATCGACCTCAAATCCTTCTATGCCTCGGTAGAAGCGGTGGATGGGGGATATGATCCCCTATCGACCCATTTGGTCGTGGCCGATTCTTCCCGTACCGACAAAACGATTTGTCTTGCTATTTCTCCTTCTTTAAAAGCCTATGGGTTACCGGGAAGGGCCCGGCTATTTGAAGTGAAGCAAGCGGTGCGAGAAATCAACGCGAAAAGACGTCAAAAGGCCCCAGGTGGAGTTTTCAAAGGCAAAAGCACGGACGCGAATGCCCTATCTAAAGATCCTTCTCTCGAACTCGATTTTGTGATTGCCCCGCCTCGGATGGCCCGTTACCTAGAAGTATCGTCGAAGATTTATTCGATTTACCTCAAAACGATTGCCAAGGAAGATATCCACGTCTATTCGATTGATGAAGTTTTTATGGACGTGACAAGCTACTTGAAGCCCCTAGGATTAACTCCCCACGAACTGGCTAGACGTCTGATTTCTGAAGTTTATGTCCAAACGGGAATCACGGCGACCGGCGGCATCGGGACGAACCTATATTTAGCGAAAGTTGCGATGGATATCGTGGCCAAGCATATTCCCGCCGATTGCGATGGAGTGCGCATCGCTTCCTTAAATGAACGAACTTACCGCGAACAATTATGGGACCATCAACCCTTAAAAGATTTTTGGCGGGTAGGCCCAGGAACCGTGAATCGCTTAGCCGCTTTAGGCTTATTCACGATGGGGGATATCTGCAGGCAGTCGCTGGTAGATGAAGACGTTCTTTATTCCGCTTTCGGCATCAATGCAGAATTATTAATCGACCATGCCTGGGGGTATGAACCAACCACCATCCAAGACATCCATTCCTATGAACCCGACCATCATATTTTGAATTCCGGCCAAGTCCTTTCTAGCCCCTACGGTTACCAAAAGGGGTTATTGGTCGTCAAAGAAATGGCGGATTCCTTGGGGCTAGATTTAGTCAAGAAAGGCCTTGTCTGCGAACAGATTGGCCTGGTTTTAGGCTTTGACCGCGAGGTGGATGAATCTTATCAAGGGGCCTTTGAAGCAGATCGATATGGACGGAAAGTCCCTAAGTCCGTCCATGGGGCGGCTTCGTTAGGTGGATTTACCTCCTCTAGCCAAAAACTTCGCGAAGCCATCGAGCGGATTTACCGTCGAATCATGAATCCCAATTTAAGAGTTCGCCGGGTGAATATCACCTTGTCGCCAGTGTGCACTCTAGAAGAGGCCAAACGCTTTTCCCCTGACCATGAGCAGTTAAGCCTATTTGAAGATATCTCGAAACATCTAGAGAAGGAGAAAAAAGAAGCCGAAAAAGAAAACAAGGAACACGCCCTTCAAAAAGCCGTTCTCCAAATCAAAGAAAAATATGGGAAGAACGCCGTGTTAAAAGGGATGAACCTTGAAGAAGGGGCCACGATGAAACAAAGGAATGAGCAAATCGGAGGACATAAGGCATGAACCCCCAATACGCGGATATGCTTTCTTTGAAACATCATGTTTCCTTAACTCACCCTCCGATGGACCGCCTTTCCCGCGCCGCTCAGTTTATGCCCTTCGCCGCTTTGGATGGATACGAAGAACAAATCGAAGAAACGGGAAGAGAAACCCAAAAGAAGCCGTTGCTGAGCCAAGAAGAGAAAGGAAAAATCTCCGAAGGCCTTCGCTTTCTTGCTGAGCAAAAATCCCCTTGCCCCGTTCGTCTTACCTATTTTCAAAAAGACGCGAAGAAAGAAGGTGGGGAAATTAAAACCATCCGCGGGAACGTCAAACGCGTCAAAGAAGAAGAGAAACGTTTGGTCCTAGAGAAAGGGATAGTCATCGAATTTGACGAGATTCTCAGTCTTGAAATACAGGGTTTTTTGCCTGATTTTTGCGAATTCTAAGCCAATTGATTCGTTCGATTTGAAAACCCGATGGGGTTTCGCTAGCATTGAAAGCGGAATTTCGATTCTTTTAAGAATCCGAGGATAAAAACATGATGAATTCTGTTGCTGATCAAACGATGGTGGAGGGAGCAATCCGCCATTTTCCCGCCTGCGGGTCTTTCCAAAACTTTGTGCGCATCACCCAGGGCCATATCAATGACACCTTCCGCGTTAAGACCGACAAAGGGGAATATTTGCTTCAACGCCTTTCCCCCACGGCTTTCAAGAAACCTTTGGAAGTCATGCACAATATCGCGGGGGTCACCGCGTTTTTAAGAAAGAAAATCATCGAAGAAGACGGCAATCCCGATCAAGAATGCCTAAACCTTGTCCCTAGCAACGACGGGGAATGCTATTGGATGGATGAATGCGACCATTTATGGCGCGTTTATCTTTTCATCGAAGGCATGAGCTACGATTCCCCCAAAAGCCCGGAGCTATTTCAAGAAGCCGCGAAAGCCTTTGGACGTTTCCAGCATTTGCTTTCCGAATACCCGGCTTCTGATCTCTATGAAGTCATCCCCCATTTCCACGATACTCCCAAGCGTTTCAAGGACTTGGAAGCTTCTCTTGCTAAAGACCCCTTGAACCGCAAGAAGGACTGCATGGATGTCGTGAACTTGGCTTTGGAAAGAAAAGACAAGCTTTCAAAAATCGTAGATGGGTTAAAGGATGGCTCTTTGCCTTTACGGACCACCCATAACGATACCAAACTCAATAACATCATGTTCGATCCTTCCGGTACCAAGCCCCTTTGCATTTTGGATTTGGATACCATCATGCCGGGCAGCGCCCTTTATGATTTTGGCGATTCCATCCGCTTTGGGGCCAATACCTGTGTGGAAGATGAAAAAGACACCTCGAAGATTCATTTTAACTTGGAGATGTTCAAAGCCTACGCGAAAGGGTTCGTGGAAGGGGCCGCGGGAAGCTTAACGGAAAAGGAAATCCGCTTATTCCCCTATTGCTCCATGTTATTGACCTATGAATGCGGCATTCGCTTCTTGGCGGACTACCTCGATGGCGACGTCTATTTCCATACGGCTTACGAAGGCCACAATTTAGTCCGTGCCCGCGACCAATTTGCCTTGCTTTTGGATATGGAAAGGCAGCAAAAGCAAATGGATGAATTCATTGAGGAGCTGCTAGAAAAATAATGAAGCATATCGTGGGGATCGATATTGGCGGAAGCGCCATCAAAGGCGGATATTTTGATGGCGACCAATTAAAGGGAACCAACCGGGTTCCTACTTTCGCCTTTAAGGGAGCTTCGACGGTTTACCGTCAAATCTTTTCCTGCGTGAATGGTCTTTTGAATTCTTATGGGGAAATCGACGCGATTGGGGTGGTCTCCGCTGGAGATATGGGAGAAGACGGGACGTTCGTCAAAGTGAATAACATCCCCGTTTTGGTCGGGATGAACGTGAAAAAACGGCTGGAAGAAGATTTCCATTGCCCCGTGGTTATCGAAAACGATGCAGTGGGCGCCTTGGTCGCTGAAGCGACGCGCTTCCCCGAGGCCAAGCGCATCACGATGCTAACCTTTGGAACGGGATTAGGGTGTGCCACGCTTGAGGAAGGAAAAATCCTCCACGATGAAGCATCCGATTATGGCCACAAACCCTTAATCGAAGGGGGACGGGTATGCCCTTGCGGCAAAAGAGGATGCGCGGAGATGTATCTTAACACCGCTTCCTTGAAACGCCTTGCTTTTAAAGCCTATGGGCGAAACGTCTCTACGTTTGATTTATTCGAGAAGGCCCGTCATCAAGACAAAAGGGCGTTAGAAGTCGTTGACCAATATGGAACTTGGCTACGTCTATTATTAAAAAATGTTGAAAATGGACTGCATCCCGATCGTCTTATTTTAGGCGGAGGCATCATGGGGGCGAAGGATATCTTTGAACCTCGACTGGGGTTAGCCCTTAATACCTACGCCTTTGCTTCGTTTGGTAACGATGCGGGAATCATGGGGGCGAGGATGTTAGTTCAAAAAGGAGAAAACAAATGATCAGAGGATTTCAAAATGCGTCGGTGGTTTTTCCTACCGGAGTGAAGAAAAGCAACTTGGTATTTCAAAACGGAAAAATCCAAGGATATGGCGAAGAAGACGGATTAATTTCCCTGCCAGAAGGCATCTACGTGGCTCCTGGATTTATCGATGAGCACATCCATGGAGCGAACGGGGCCGATGTGATGGATGGGAAGGAAAGCTCCCTCGACACGATGTCGAAAGCCCTCGTTCAAGAAGGGGTGACCTCCTTTTTGGCCACGACGATGACCGAATCGATGGAAAATATCGAAAAGGCATTGGTAAACGTCAGGGAATATCAAAAGAAAGAGGCTCCGGGAGCTCGCATCATCGGGGTGCATCTAGAGGGACCCTTTATCTCTCCGACTTTTAAAGGGGCGCAGGCCTTGGAATTCATCCGGAAGCCAAACGTGGAAGAGCTCGACCGTTTGGTAAAACTCTCGGGGAATTCCATCCGCGAAGTAACTTTTGCTTATGAACGGGATGAAAACGGCGCCTTCCTCGAATACTGCAAAAATCACGATATCGTGGCTTCGCTAGGCCATTCCGATTGCCCAGGGCCTCTTGCGATCCAAGGGTTCCGTTCTGGCATCCATTGCATCACCCATTTATACAATGCCCAACGTCGGTTCCATCATCGCGACGTCGGGGTGACGGGCGCGGCCTTATTGACGGATGGGGTCAAAACCGAGCTCATCGCCGACTTCCATCATTCTTGCAAAGAAGCGGTCGAATTCGTCTTCAAGAACAAAAAGAAGGAGGACATCGTGCTGATTTCCGATTCCACGGAGGCCAAATACCTCCCTGAAGGGGCGGAAGCTCACCTTGGCTCTCAAAAAATTTTTGTTTCTAATGGGGTGGCGTTGCTGGAAGATGGGACGATTGCAGGAAGCATCTTGCACCTTGATCAGGCTTTGCGAAACGTGGCTCTTTTAGCCCAAGGCTATACGTTTGCTGATTTGATCAACCTCGTAAGCCTGAACCCCGCGAAGAACCTTGGGCTAGAAAAAGAAATCGGGTCCTTGGAAATCGGGAAACGAGCCGACTGCGTGCTCTTAGATTCTTCCTTTGAGGTTCTGATGAGCATTCGAGACGGAAAAGTTGTTTACCAAAAGGAAGGGTTTGCCCTTTAAAGCAAAGGAAGGAATAATATAAAACCATGAAAATCTTCATTTTTGAATCCAAGGAAGAGCTTGGAAAAGCCCTTGGACACGAGTTTACGGAACTCGTCAAAGAAAACCCGCATGCGATTTTGGGCTTGGCCACGGGTTCTAGCCCTCTAGAAACCTACCAAGCGATCGCGGAAGAAGCCAAAGAAGAAGGCATCTCGTTTGCCGAGGTCCAAAGCTTCAACCTCGACGAATATCTCTCTTGTCCCCTCGAAGACCAGACCTATCGTTATTTTATGAACGAGAATCTCTTCTCCAAAATCGATATCCAAGCGAAAAACACGCACTTCCCAAGCGTTTCTGAACTTGGGGGATACGATAAGGAAATCGAAGAAGCCGGAGGCGTGGATTTCCAACTCCTCGGTATTGGGCGTAATGGCCATATCGGCTTCAACGAACCGGGAACCGATTTTCATTCGTTGACCCACGTCGTGGATTTAACCGATTCTACCCGCGAAGCGAATGCTCGTTTCTTCCATAACGACAAAAATCTCGTTCCGACCCAAGCGGTCACGATGGGCATTGGAACGATCAAGAAGAGCCGCCGCATCGCTTTGATCGCCAATGGCGTCGATAAAGCTGAAGCGATTGCTAAGCTATATCGTGAAGAAGAGGATCCCTCTTTCCCGGCGACCGCTCTTGTCCATCATCCGCATTTTGAAGTCTATGTGACCGCGGAAGTTGACGAAGCCGCCCAAGCGCTTCTTAAATAAAACCGGTCTTCGATTTCGACGCGTTTCTTCGGGAGATGCGTCTTTTTTTGCTTTTTAAAAAGGGAAGTGGTTGAAAAAGAAAGCCAATTCTCGTTAACTTACCTTGTCTTTATAGACAAAGGGGTTTGTCAAAAAAAGAAAAAATCCATCTTGTTAAAAATAAAAGGCCCCGTAACATAAGGACCGCGGAAAGGAGAACAGCGTGAAGGAATATTCGCCCATGAAGAAAATCTACCTTGCCCTCATCCTTCTTTTCTTTTTGGCTTCCTTCGACGTTTTGCTCAACGAGATGATTTATGGGCGGTTTTATTATTCAAACCCCTGGTTGGAATTATCGCTTTACCTTCTTTTGATTCTTCCGATTTTCTTCTTTAAATCCAATCGGTATTCTTGGATTTATACCGGCGTGGTCGGATTTATTTTTTCGTTTCTTGTTTTCTTGAATCTAGCGATGTTTGAATGCAGTGGGGACGTTTTTTCCTTTAGCTATTTTGTAATGGCCGGGGCTGCAGGAGCCGTCTTCAATTGGAGCTATATGCCTTGGAAATCGATAGCGTTCTCCTTTTTGATTGATGCTGTCGCGGCATTGCTATTTGTTGGAATGCATTTCTTCACCAAGTCCCGCCCCGATAAACTCCAAGAAAAAGTGAAGCACCCCGTGACGATATCGGGAGCCCTTACCATTCTGTTTTTGGTGGCCAACATCACTTCGATGTGCCTCGTCCAAGATTCTAGCGGCGCAGGAAGAAATCCCTTTGAAACCATTAATTTCATTACCCAAACCCAAAAGAAGCAGTCGCTTGGGGAATTCGGCCTATTGAATTACGGGTGGAGCGATTTGCTTACCACCGTGAATCCAGGGCTTGGGGGAGAAAGCAAAACGGATCCGGAGAACCCCCGTCACGAAACGTCTACTCAGCAAGGAAAATGTGAGAATTTCAATGTCGTCACCATCATGGTGGAAACGGGATGCAATTATCTTGTCAACGAGACCTTAACTCCGAATCTATGGGCTTTGATGCAGGATTCGATCGATTTGACGAATAACGTCTCCAAGAACAAGACGAATATGTCCGAATTTATCGGCATCACAGGGATCGGAGGAAGACAAGACGCCATCCAATCCGGCGAAGTCGTCGATTGCTTCTCTTTACCCAATCGATTAAAAGAAAAAGGCTATACGACCGCTTTCTTCCACGATAACGACAAGAATTTCTATAATCGGGGAGAAGAAATCTTGAACCTTGGTTTTGAGAAGACCTATTTTGCCAATGACTTAAACCCCGAGGTCATCGAATCCGTGAACCATTGGAACGGCTCTTATCCCCTAGACAGCGAATTCGTGGATATGACTTTGGATCAAATGGTTCCCGTTCAGGAGGAGCCTTTCTATACCTTTTACACGACTTTCTCCATGCATGGCCCCTATGGATTTAGCTGCCCTAATTTCTCTAAATTCCAAAACCTTGGCTATTACGCCCGGTTAAAAGAAGCCGAAGAAGCGGGGCTATGGGAAAACGTTTGCCTTGATGATCCCCTGGCGATTCAGCGACAAATTGAATACCTCCAATGCGCGACGATGGATTTTGACGTCGCGCTAGGGAAAATTGTTGCTTCCCTCCGTAACAAAGGCCTCTATGAGAATACGATCATCGCCGTATACGGGGATCATGATTCCTATTACAAAAGCGGCAAAGCAGACAAGATGCTTAGCTCCTATGTCTATGATGTGGAAGACAATGACGTTTATCTGCCGGAACGATATAAGACCATCAACTTCTTAGCAAACCCCACGTTGAAGAAGGCCTATTGCCAAGAGAACGGCTTGGATGAAGTAGGGCCTGCCCCCTATTCCTTCATTACGAGCCCCTATGTTCTTGTTCCAACGTTATTAGATGTCTTGGGAATGGATTACGATCCTTATAATTATTTAGGCATCTCTATTTTTAGAACGGATACCAAATACGACAATCTCTTCTATTCTCATGAACTTCAATTCTTCATGTCCGAGGAATTCGTTTCGATTTCGGATAAAGAAAGCGGGGTTCAATACCAAAAAGAAGGATCTAGTCCAGAAGACCTAACCCTGTTCCGAGAGAAAATAAGCGAGATCGTTGAACTCATTTTTCGATTCAATAATGCGATTTCTAATGGAGGGTTTCATTAAGGACTTATGCGCCGGGTGTCCTTTGCTTTCGCCTTGCTTCGCCTTACTATTTTGGTGTCGTGCCTAGCCTAGGGTGCAGCGGGCCTATTTATCGCGTGGATTTGCCGGCGACGGATACTATTGCTGCTATAAGGGATTTGAAAGCAGTAGAAGACCCCAGCCATTGGTACGCCTATTACGGGGATGAAGAAGTCTTGCAGCATACTAACTGCTCCTATCTTCCTTCTTCAGGATACAAAGCTACGATAAGAGGCCAAAAATATTGCAATTTCGTTACGGACGATTCGATTGTTCTCGATTACTCGGGGTCCACGAAAGAGGGCTTTATGAAGGTTTGCTTGGAAAAGGACCCGCCAATCAATTATTTTAGTTTCAATAACGTTTTGCCTCTTGCTCAGGGAATGGCGGAAGAAGCAAATGCCTTCTACCGCACCGCTGATTACCCCACTGGCGTATACCAATTCGACGTGAAAATGGATTCTGCTAGCTATGCATCTTTCCTTTCGTTTGGAAAATCGCACTTCCCAAAGCAACAATATGAATCGGTAGAACGCTGCAATTCCTTCGGCGTTACGGTTTGGACCTATACGGAGGGATCTGCTAATTTGATATTTTCAGCCAGCAGCCATTCTAAAAACGTTTTTGATTTAGTCGTAGAGCCTTAATGGACTCGATTTCGTTTTCATTAAGACGTTGATTCGTTTAGGTTTTTAATGGTTCGTATGCTATATTGGTGGCACAAAGACTTTCCTCATTCATTTCGTGAAGCAGTAAAAGGAGGGCCACGAATGAAGAAGATGGCATCATTAATCTGGGTTCCTTTGCTTTTAGGTTCCTGCTTTACCGTTAACCATAAGAAGAATTATTTTGTTGTCGGACAATTCGAAGCGGTTGAAGGTGAAGTGGACTATTGCTTGGAAGTCGAGGAAATATCCAAGAGCGCTTACGAATCATCGAGCAAGATCAATATGGTTAAGGACGTTGTTATCAATAAGTATTTCAGTGTTCAGTTCTATGAATGCATTGGAGGGGAGTCCATTTTGGTCGACTTGGTTAATTTAAGGAATGAGAATCCAAGGACGAAGGCGATTCCTGCTAGTTACATTGATGATAATAGGGTTAGTATTTCACCGTGCATAACCGACAATAAAGATAGCAATACGAATTATTACCTCATTGTTTATAAATCGTCCTATCTCTATTTTGATGAGCGGATCGATAAAGGTTCCGACCTTCTTTGATTCCTAGGGCGTACTCTCGTTGATTCGTGGGCTTTACGCGTGCTTAAAATTCTTCGTGAAGAACCCTTATAAACAATAAAGAAGGCTCAGCGGCCTTCTTTATTTGTTAACGGATTACTTCTTTGATTCGCTTGGCAAAGACCTTCGCTAAAGCCTCCCCTCCCTTTTCACTTGGATGGAGGCCGTCATACGTCATGTCCTCTGCTTCCTTGGGGTAAGGGTAAGCCCGATAACGATTGGGATCGAATGTTTCCTTGGAGAAAACTTCAAATGGGACATCGACGGTTTTTCCGTTTTCTTGCCGACGAAGGAATTTCACCGCGTTTTCCGGGGTGAATCCCGCTTCGTCGTGGGTATTCACGTAATAGATGCCGTGACTTGGGTCTTCTAAATGACGGTAAAGATTTCCGTAATCCCTGCAGTAAATCCCAATCGAATTAGGCTTGCCGGTATCTTGAGTATTGTTTCGATAATCGAATTGATAAATGAACCAACCGTGTTCCACGGGAGAAGCGATGAAAATCGGAGCAGTGGGAGCTACCGAACGGATTTTCCTTACCATCCAACCTAAACATCCGATCGTCGTTCTGGAATCTTCGTCCTTAAAATCCTCCACCTTGCCTAAAGGAGGGTTCCCACAGGAATTCCAGTCGTTGATCCCTAGGAGGATTGAGTAGAAATCCCCCTTGGGGAAATCCATTCCGACGAAATGGATGGTTTTCCCTCCGTTGATCGCTACGTGAATCACGTCGGTATCGAAAGGGAGAAGTTTTTGGGTTTTGGTTACGTACCCTTCTTGGATTCGATAATTCGTCTCGTCTAAATGTTCGTCGATATAGGTGAAGGAGTCGCCGATTGCGACCCAGGTTTTCTTATTCATTTATATTTTTATGCAACCTCGATAAATTGGGTTTCCGGAGCAACTTGACGGAAGGAGTCGGGGACTTTGCCCGAAGTGATGACGGCTTGGACTTTGTCGATGCCCACGGTTTTGGCCAAGCATTTCTTGCCGATTTTCTTTTTATCGACCAAGACGATCGTTTGGTCCGCGTTTTTGATCATCAAGCGTTTTAAGGCCGCTTGATCCTTTCGGTGCTCGGAGAAGCCGAACTCGGCATCTGCGCCTGAAGTGGAAAGGAGGCACAAAGCCGCGTGGAATTCCGAGACCATCGCTTCGGCGTAAGAACCCAGGCAACTATTTGCCGCCGGTTGGATGTCTCCGCCTAATAACGTTACGTGGTGACGGGTCTTGGTCACGAGTTCATTGGCCAAAGCCAAGCCATTCGTGATGATGATCAAATCGCTAAATTCATTGAGCATCGTCGCCATTTGGAGGCAGGTGGTGGAAGAATCCACGAAGATGGCCATGTTGTTTTGAATAAAGGGGAGGGCTTCTTTGACAAGGGCCCGCTTATCCTGAAGGTTTTCTTTTTCCCTCAAGAAGAAGGAGGTGTCCTCCATGATGGGATTGCTTTTTAAAATCGCACCCCCGAAAGTACGAGTCACTAGGCCCTTTTGTTCCATTCGGGATAAGTCCCGGCGAATCGTGGATTCCGAAACGAAAAGTTTCTGGGACAATTCGTAGACCGTGCAGGCCTTATTTTCTCTGAGGATGGCAAGAATCTGCTCATTCCTTTCCAAATCAAGCATAAATAAACTCCAAAATCATTCAAAAATAAGCAATCAAGGACGGGAGAAAAGGCCATTTTCATGGCCCTTTCCCCTTATCCTTATTTATATAGCTGTTTGTAAAGCATGCAGGCGCGATAGTCCGCGGATTCGAGGTCTTTCGTGCCGAACGCGCTCCAAGCGTGCGGGCGGAAGATCTCCGCGTCGTCCACGTTATGCATGGAGACGGGGATGCGAAGCATCGAGGCCAAGGTGATTAAATCTTTGCCAACGTGGCCGTAGACGAAAGCACAGTGGTTGGCGCCCCAGTGGGCCATGACGTCGTAAGTGGAATCAAAGGCGTGGCCATAATGGTGCTTTTCGTCGTTCAGGCGCGGGACGAAATAGGTGGATGGCCAGCTGCGGTCGGTGATATCCAAAATCTTTTGATTGGCCTCTTCGGGGAGGACAATCGTTGAACCTTCGGCGATTTGCATGTCATATCCCAGTCCATCGATCAAATTGATGCGGACCAAGGTGACGGGCATTTCGGCGCAGGTATCCCAGCGGGCGGAGAATCCGCCGCCGCGGAAGGAGCCGCGGTTGGCCGCTTCCCATTTGGTGGCTTTTAACATCGCATCGATATCTTTGTCGGTAACGTTCATCCACGGCTTCCAGCAATGTTCGCCTTTTTCGTTGATGGAGGCGCCATTGCCGTCCAATGCGGCGGCACCGGAATTCAGGAGGTGCATGAAGCCGAGTTTTGCAAGGCCTTCTGCCTCCATCCCCGTGCGTTCCTTGTAGGCTTTTGGCGACCAATAGGTACGGACGTCGGCAAAGATCGAGGCTTCGTGGGTGAGAAGGTTTTCCATAACCATGCCAAGACCATTGCAGTTATCCCCTTCGGTAGCAAGGATCGTTGGGTTTTTCTTGCCGTTCCAATCGAAGGTTCCTGAAAGGATCGATTCGGGGAAGTCGGCATTGGGGAGCCAGTCCGTCCATTGACGTTGTCCCTGGAATCCGGCGAATAAGGCATGATGGCCAAGGGCCTCTTCCTTGAAGCCGATTTCAGCAAGCTTGGGATTGCCAAGCATCAAATCGCGGATGATAAGCGTCATCTTGATCGTGAATTCCCATTGCTTTTCTTTTTCTTCTTGGGAGAAAGCAGGAGCGAATGGCCAAACATCGGGGCGGTTGAAGTCTTCGCCTTCGGGGCATTTTTCTTTGACCCATTTCAAGGCTTTTTCATATTCTTCGTGGTCGTAGATTCCTAAATCCATTCGGCGGAGGATTTCAACTTCATCCACCCATTCGGCGCGGAGCCCGAAGGTCTTTTGCATGTAGTTGGCGTCGATATAAGAACCTCCGATTCCCATCGAGACGGTTCCAATGCCAAGGTAAGACATCTCTTTGAATTGGCCAACGACCAAGGCGGCGCGGGCGAAGCGGAGAATCTTCTCTTCCACGTCCGGCGTGATGCCGTCCTTATCCGCGGTTTGGACATCGTGACCATAAATCGCGAAGGCCGGAAGACCGCGTTGAACGTGGGCAGCCATCGCGGCAGCTAAATAGACGGCGCCGGGGCGTTCGGTTCCGTTGAACCCCCAGATGGCTTTGGTCGTGAGGGGGTCGAGGTCCATGGTTTCGGTCCCGTAGCACCAGCAGGGGGTGACCGTTAAGGTCGCCGTGACGTTTTGGGTGTGGAAATAGTCATTGCATTTCGCGCTTTCGGCGGCTCCGCCGATTGTGCAGGGCGAGATGACGACTTCGGCCGGGGTGCCATCGCCATAGAAGACATTGCTTTCAATGAGTTTCTTCGCGGCTTTGGCCATGGCCATGGTCTGCTCTTCCAATGATTCGCGAACGCCATAGCAGCGTCCGTCGATCACAGGACGAATTCCAATACGTGGTTTCATACTTTTTCTCCTTTGATGAGCGAATATGTTTGGAACGACACCTTCATTATACGTGCGCGGCTCCTTCATTAGCATAAGGGGAATCTGGTTGCGTGAATATTTCCAAATGAGCATGAATACGCGCAAATATATGCTCATTTATGAATAAAATAAGCGATAAAGTCAAGGAAAAAGCCCGATTCTATGGATGGCTAAAGGGGTGAAAACCTTCTTGCTCATTTACGATAATATCCTGAAAAACGTGCATAACATCGCCAATTTAGGCGAACAATCCCCAAATCGAACTGATTTTTCTAGTATCATAAAAGCATGAAAGTTCTTTCGATTGATGTTTCCGCCTCCAGCCTTCGCGTCTTGAAGGTCTGCCATGATGAGGCCGGTTTTCATTATGAAACCATTTACCGCGTTCCTAACGATATGGTCTACGTAGACGGCCATTACCACTGGGACAATGAAAAAATCCTGAAGGGAATTCAAAAAGGAATCGTCAAAGCCTGCCAAGAAGATCCAGAAATCCAAAGCGTTGGAATCGATACTTGGGGGGTGGACTACGTTCCCTTGGACGAAAAAGGAAATCCCCTTGCCATGGCGATGTGCTATCGTGACGAACGTTGCCAAAAAGCGATGAAAGCCTTTCTCCAAGAAACCCCTTATTGGGAGGTTTACAGGCAAACGGGGATTCAACGTTGCAACTTCAATACGATTTTCCAACTTTACGATGATTTGGTCTTGGAAAAGAAAAAAATGGCCTCTTTCCTTTTGATGCCGGATTATTTGAGCTATCGCTTAACGGGGGAAAAGCGGAACGAAGTGACCAATTTGTCCACGGGGGCTCTTTATAATCCCTTGACCCGCGATTATGCGGAGGGATGCTTGGCAAAAGTTGGACTAACCAAAGACAAGATGCCCCGTCTCATCCGTCCCGGCGAACGGATCGGAACCCTTCACCTCGAAGGGGCTCCTGAATTACCGGTTATTGCGGTGTGTAGCCACGACACCGCCTCGGCGATTGCCTCGATGCCCTTGACCTCGCGTTCCTTCTATATCTCCAGCGGAACCTGGAGCTTGCTTGGGGCTGAATTGGATCACCCTTTCATCAACAAGGAAACCTTTGAAAAGGATTTCACCAATGAAATGGGGTATGACGATCACGTCTGCTTCCTCAAAAACGTCATGGGCTTCTTCATGATTCAAGAACTCCGTCATGAATTTAACGATATTCCCTTCGCCGATATCTTAAAGCAGGCGAATGAATCGAAGGTCGATGGGCTTTATATCGACGTGGACGATTTGCCCTTTGCTTCTCCACGAAACATGAAAGCCAAAATCTTGGAATATCTAGATAAAACCCACCAAAAGCATGGAGATTTAAGTCTTGGAGACCTTGCTCATATCGTCTATGAATCCTTGGCAATCAAGTATGCCTTGCGCATCCAAGACCTCGAAAAACTTGTGGGCTTTGAAGCGGAATCCCTTGTTGTCACGGGGGGAGGAACCAATATCCCCTCTCTCCTTCAACGGATTGCCGATTTGTCGGGATTAGTCGTGAAAACCGGAGAAGCGGAAGCAACGGCTTACGGCAACGCGATGGTTCAATTCCTCGCCTTAAAGGAATTCGCCTCTTTGTCTGAGGCGCGTGAGGCCTTGTTCGCCTCATCCCAACATGATGTCTATTCGCCGAGGGCGATGGATAAAAAGGCCGTATTTGAGGCTTATACAAAAGCAACGAAAGGAAATTAAAAATATGAAAGTAATGGACGCTGAATTCGCACAGCATTTTGTTCGCTTGTGCTCGGAGGGATATTCCCGCGGATGGCATGAACGCAACGGAGGAAACCTTTCCTACCGCATGACCCAAGCCGATGTGGATATGGTCAAAGACCAATTCTTTGAACGGGAAGTCCGTTCCACGGGCTGCCACGTTTCTAAGCTTGGCGGAGAATATTTCTTGGTCAAAGCTACCGGTGGCTTCATGGGCAACATGGCCCGGGACCCCGAACACAACATGGGCATCATCCGCTTGGATGAAAAAGGCGAGAATTATTCGATCCTTTGGGGATTCTCGGGCAACATGCACCCGACCTCGGAACTTCCCTCCCACTTAATGAATCTCGAAGTTGTCAAAGAACGGACCAACGGCAAATACCGTATTGTCTATCACTGCCACCCCGCGAATATCATCGCCTTGACCTTCGTCCTTCCCTTGACCGACGAAGCCTTCACCAAGGCCCTTTGGACCTCGATGACCGAATGCCCGATCATTTTCCCGGCTGGGGTTGGCGTGCTGCCCTGGATGGTTTGCGGCGGAGAAGAAATTGGAACCGCGACCTCCAATTTGATGAAGAAGTACGACATCGCGATTTGGGCCCATCATGGCATCTTCTGCACCGGCGAAGACTTTGATTCCGTCTTCGGCATGATGGATGCCGTCGAAAAATCCGCGGAAATCGAAGTCAAAGTGCTTTCGATGGGCGGAGCCCGTCAAACGATGACTGATGAAAACATCTTGGCTCTTGAAAAGCCATTTGGCATCACGGTCAACCGCGAATTCATCCACACCAAATAAGGATAATCGCTTAATGGAGAAGGCTGGTGCGTCCAGCCTTTTTTCATCTCTAAATTGCCTTCTTGTGCAAAAAATGTATGTTTATGATAATAAAAGAATAAATCCAAAAAAGGGGGATAAAATGAGACAGCAATGTTTGTGCATACTTTCCGTTTTATGCTTTTCGCTTTGCTCTTGTGATTCCAAAAACACGAATCACCATCAAGATCAAGTGGCCTTTCAGGCGTTTCTAAATGAGGCAGGAACTGCGGAAACTTATCCATTACGGATGAAAAATGGTTGGTATCAAGGGAAATCCTCTTACGATTACCTGCGTATTGATTATGAAGAACAAGCACGCAATCAGTTGGCTCATGCTGAAGATGAATTTTACGCCTATTTAGAATGGACCGGGGTTTCGGCTTCCCAAATGCCTATTGCCAAAACGTGTCTTCTCTATCGCCATATTCGTAAAACGCTTTGTCAACCAAATTTAGATCCGGACACCTCTTATGACATCCGGGATGAGTTTGGTTGGTTTAAAGAAGGCGAATATGTGCGAACAGTGGATTATAGCTATTTTAGGGACGGCGAATTGTCGCCGGGAATAAGTCTTCCAAAAAAAGAACATTTGGGCGTTTTGGAATTTACTCTTATTTCTCCAGCGGTTTATTTAAAACAAGCAGAGGGATACCATTATTCCTTTGTTCCGGAAAAAAGGAATTACACGCTGAAAATGACCCTCAATATGGGCTTCGGACATATACAATGACTTATTGCTTTGATGAATCCTACGATTTCATATCTTCGATGTCCGGCGGCTATCGTGTGGGATCCTTTTATTCTGTGGAACCGAAAGAAGGATGTGGGGATGCAAGGGCTTGTGAATTTGACTTTGCCTATCTTGGTGATGATTACAACATGGATATTGAACCACCCCTGTTGGATGCGGAACAAAGCGAAAGAAACCAGGGAAAATATTTTTTTCCACTAGAAATTAATTTGTATTGATTAAAAGGGTATAAAAATGATTCTTACAATGATTGCGGCCTTTTTGTGCCATAGGTGATGGCTCCAAATTCGATATATCGCCTGAGCCAATCGCCGAAATGAAGAAGGGCGGTTCCTGACGGACGTTCATCTTTAAAATGAGCTGCCTTGGTTTTATGCGCCTAACGGGCATTGTTTGATAGGGCTTTGTTTGGTAGACTATGGCCGTGAAAAAGGACGAGTGTTTTGCTTTCATAAGGGGGATGAAACCAAAGACTCCGTTAAAGGTATTATGAAAAAGAAGAATTTCGTTTTTTGCTTGGCTCTTGCTAGCCTAGCTCTTATTGCTTGTGGAACCGGCAATGAAGGGGGTTCTAGCAATACGGAACCCGCCCCGGGAACCAGCACGAGCACGACCGAACCGGCGGATAGCCAAACTTCGACTGGCAGCCAAACCTCCACCAACAGTCAAACCTCAACGTCCACCGACGATAAGACCAAGGTCCAAGGCTATCGCCGCGTGAAATCCATCGACGAGCTTCAAGACCAAACCAAAGTCATGATCGCTTCCGATGACGGGGGAAGCCTCGTGGGCTTCACCTCGACCAATAAGCCGAATAAAAATGGCGGAGTTTATTCCTGGTATTTCCTCAGCTGCAATTTGAATGCGGTCAATTCCAATGGCGATGTCAAAGATATTGGCAATGCTGCTTTGTTTGATTTAACCAAGAAAGGCGATTCTTATACCTTCTCGGTGAATTCCAAATACCTATCGGGATACGTGGATGGCACGCACTATAGCATTGGACTTATCGATGCGGAAAACGCGACGACCTCTTGGAGCATCACGGTGGGACAAGACGGCAAAGCCCAAGCGATTTCCGCTTCGAACGTCTATCTCCAATTCGCTTCCAAATTCGGAACCTGGTGCGGATACGACCAAAAATCCGACGTTTATTTCTACGTTCCCTCTCTGATTTCGGTGGATCAGTCCCAATCCTCCTCCTCCTCCTCCTCTTCCTCCACCCCCGATTATGGCGGAACCAAAGACGACTCCGGATGGGAAGGGCTGGACTTCAACACCTACGGGAATACTTTCCGCGGAGAATTAAAGAAGCGCATCAGTGCTTATAAGACCAAAACCGCGACCTATACCGAATGCCTTTCGATTGGGGCGAAAGCCGCCTCCTATCCCCAAGGCAGCAATACCTTCGTTCCGATTTATCACGCTGCCCCCGGTACGACCGAAGGCATTTCGGGAAACGGGGCAACGACGACGACGGTTGGTTCCTGCAACCGCGAACACACCTGGCCGAAGAGTCGCGGGGGTAATATTTCGGAAAAGGACCCCTTCATGGTTCGCCCTTCTTTAACCTCGGAGAATTCTTCTCGCGGGAATAATTTCTATGGCGTTGGCTCCCGGGAATGGGATCCTGCTTCCTGCGGATATGAGGGGGCTAGAGGAGAAGCGGCCCGCATCATCCTCTATACCGCGACCGCCTATATGGGCCAATTGGAATTATCCAATAATCCTAACGATTCTACGTCCAATCATACGATGGGCACCTTAAAGTCCTTATTAGAATGGAATGCCACCTATCCGGTATCGGATATGGAAAAGCAAATCAATAACTACCTTTGCAAATCCGGATACGGCCGCAACCCCTTCGTGGATCACCCCGAATACGCGAACTACATCTGGGATAACGCCGGTGTCCGCACAAGTGCTTTCAACGCTTAATTTCTTCTACCCCTTTGCCATTTCGGCACAATGCCCCCGTTATTTTTCTAGTACCTTGGAGGAAGAATGATGAAAGCGATGACCTATATCGAAAAGAACCACTTCGCCTTGCTGGATAAACCTAAGCCCGAATTAAAGCATCCTCGCGACGCGATTGTGAAAGTGACCCTGAGTTCGATATGTACGAGCGATTTGCATATTAAGCACGGCTCGGTTCCTCGGGCGGTTCCTGGAATCACGTTGGGGCACGAAATGGTGGGGATCGTAGAATCGGTGGGGGAAGAAGTTCATCGCATTCGTCCTGGAGACCGCGTCACCGTCAACGTGGAAACCTTTTGCGGAGAATGCTTTTTCTGCCAGCACGGCTTCGTCAATAACTGTACGGATCCTCATGGCGGCTGGGCGTTAGGGTGCCGAATCGATGGAGGCCAAACCGAATACGTTCGCGTCCCTTATGCGGATCAGGGATTAAATAAAATCCCCGATTCCGTATCGGATGAACGGGCTTTATTTGTAGGCGATATCCTCGCGACCGGATTTTGGTCCGCGCGGATTTCGGAGATTCGTTCAGAAGATACCGTTCTTATTATTGGGGCAGGCCCCACGGGGATTTGCTCCCTTCTTTGCGTCAAGCTTAAGAACCCCAAGCGGATTATCGTCTGCGAAAAAGACCCAGTCCGTATCGAATTTGTGAAGAATCATTATCCCGATGTTTTGGTTTGTTTACCTGAAGAATGCGAAGAATTCACCAAGTCCCATAGCGAGCATGGGGGAGCGGATGTTGTGCTGGAAGTGGCGGGGGCCAAGGACACTTTTGAATTAGCTTGGCGTAGCGCCCGCCCAAATGCGATTGTCACTATTGTTGCCCTCTATGATGAAAACCAAGTTCTTCCTTTGCCGAAGATGTATGGGAAGAACCTCATCTTCAAAACGGGCGGAGTGGATGGATGCGACTGCGCAGAAATTTTGTCCCTTATTGAACAAGGCAAAATCGATACGACCCCTTTAATCACCCATCGTTTTCCTTTCAGTCGCATTGAAGAGGCGTATGACCTTTTTGAAAAACACCAGGACCATGTGATGAAAGTCGCGATTACCGCGGATTGATTTTGCTTTGATTGTTTACGTTATAATAACAAGATAAACGGAGATTTTTATGGATATCGTGAAATTAGTGCCGGCGACGAAAGATTATCTTTGGGGCGGATGCCGCTTAAAAGAAGCGGGAAAACCCATCCAAGGGGATGTCCTTGCGGAATGCTGGGAACTTTCCTTTCATCCAGATGGTCCTTGCCGCATTGCTTCGGGACCCGAGATCGGCAAAACATTAAAAGAAGTGGCCACCAAAGAAGATATCGGAGAACGGGCTTCCCGTTTCCCCTTCTTCCCCGTGCTCATTAAGCTCATTGATTCTGCGGGGAACCTTTCCGTCCAGGTTCATCCTAGCGATGCTTATGCTTTAAAAAACGAGAATAGCTTTGGCAAAACGGAGATGTGGCATATTCTTCATGCCGAAAAAGGCGCGGGGCTATACGTAGGATTAAAGAAAGAAACGAGCATAGAAGAAATTCGCGAGGCGGTCAATAACGACACCATTATGTCGTTATTAAATTTCTATGAAGTTCAACCAGGGGAATCTTATTTCATTCCCAGCGGAACGATTCATGCGATTGGAAAAGGCGTCACCTTGATTGAGATTCAGCAAAATAGCAACCTCACCTATCGCTTATACGACTATCATCGCCTCGGCAAAGATGGCAAACCCCGCCAGTTGCATCTAGAAAAAGCCTTGAAGGTCATCGATACCCATCCCTATCATCCTTTGTCTTTCCCTTCCCCCATCATTGGAGAATGCGAATATTTTGTCTCGGAACGCGTTTCAGATTTATCGATTCATCCAGAACCGGGTTCCTTTATCTCCGTTACCTTTGTGGAAGGCAAAGGAAAACTCCATGGGATTCCTTTTACTACCCTAGATACCTTCTTCCTTCCGGCAGGAAAAGAAGCAACGATTGAAGCGGATGAACCCGTGACCTATATTAAAACCTTTGTTCGTTAAGCGATGCCCTTATCGACATATTTTGAAAATAGGAGGGCGTGACAGAGTCTTCCTATTTTATTTTTTCACTAAATGGGGATAAAAATGAAATAGAGTTATCACCATTCCAAACTACGGGGTCGGTTAAGAAATCTAGAATGCCCCCCAAATTTTGAGATTCTCCAAAAAGGAACCCGTTTGAAAAGTGCCCTTGGTATGAATTTGAGTTCGCAAAAATGCATATTCCACTGACAAGGAATGATTAAAAGGAGAAAAAATAGCGGATGGAATCTATGCCGTTTTCGACGAAGATACGCCTTTTACTAGGAGCGTTAGACCGCCCTAGGAAGTGAGTTCAATCCCTCAGGTTGTTCATCCTGTTTTCAACAAATCAGCCACGAAGCAAGAAAAATCGTTTCGTGGCTGCCAATCCAATGCAGACGGTTGACCGAATTGGAAAGATTCAAATGGCATAATATAAGCAACAAAGCGGAATGATTTAGCTTGCGTGAAAAGCACCGCGGTGTGTAGGTAAAAGTCTAAAAACGATATACCACAGTATATTAAATCGGCAAAAACACCTACACAAATAAGGGTGTGACAAAGCGAAGATCTCGAATGGAAGCGTTATGAATTTAAAGGTGGTTGGGTAAGGGGGTCTTCTACCCGTAAATTGCAAAATGAACGGTCATGTCGTTATTTAGTTTACATGGCCGTAAGAAGTCGCAGGAATACCCGGTTTCTGGATCGAAAGAAGTGGTGAAAAAGGTAAAAGCAAAATACCCGTCCCCGTTTAATTCCGGGACGTCATAATTTAAAAAATAGCAATCAAACCCCTCGATATCGTCCTGGGTTAGTTCGTAACCGCGATCGTACTTAATAACCGTTTTGGCTAATTCATCATCCAAAAAGTAGTAGCCACCGCTTACTTCCCACGAAGATTCAAGGAAGGTGTGCTGAATAAAGGTCAAACTCACCTGTTTTCTGCGAAAGAGCAAGCAGATGATAAGGTAGTTAACGTTAGTAGAAGAAATAACGGGGCTATTTTCATTTCCAACCAGCAAACTTATTTGGCCACATCGAATCCTAAGGCGCCGGCCCCATAGATTCCCATGTCCGCGCCAAGCTTGGAAATGAGGATATCGACCTTTGGAACCAAACCCGTTCCAAATCCATATCCATGGTCTTCTAGATATTGGGCCAAAGGACGACGCAAATTCTCGCCTTGCTTGGAAACGCCTCCAGCAAGGATGATCGCTTCCGGACGGAAGATATTGGCGAAATTCAAGCAGCCTTCGCCTAAATAATGGATGTAGGTATCTAAGACTTCCTGTGCGACGGCATCTCCTTTTTTCGCCGCTTCAAAGGGCAAGGCCCCTCCGACTTGGTTCATGTCGGGGCAAAGCCGCCACATCAAGGATTCGGGATGCTTTTCCATCGCTTCTTTGGTCATGCGAAGCAAGGCGGTCGCGGAAGCATAGCTTTCTAAGCACCCTTTTCTTCCACAGGTGCAGGGGATGCCGTTATCCACGATCACCATGTGGCCTAATTCGGCTCCTTTTCCTTGATTGCCCACATAAAGATGGTCATCGAGGTATAAGCCGCCCCCAATGCCTGTGCCAATGGTGATGAGGACTGCGTTATGGTAACGCTTTGCGCATCCAAATTTGATTTCTCCTAGCATCGCGGCATTCGCATCGTTATCGATTTTAACGGGATAGCCAAGAGCTTTTTCTAATAAGGAAGCAACCGGTAAATTTCTCCAACCGAGGTTATTGGAATAATCGCAAAAACCCGTGAAAGTATTGATGGCTCCGGGGACGCCGCAGCCAATTCCCACCAATTGATTGCCTTCTGGCAAATTCGCAATCGCGACTTTGCAAGCCTCGATCAAGCGGTTCATCGTGACGTATTGGTCTTCTCCCTTTGGGACGGGGAGGACGAATTTCTGACTAATGGTCCCCTCTTCATCCATAAAGGCGGATTTGATGGACATGCCACCGATATCAATACCAAGTGCTACTTTTCTCATGCATTGCTCCTATTCGCCTATAACATAGGGTTTTTTAATGGGCTTGAAAAGAAGGAAAAACAAATCGAGCAAAAAGAAACAAATTTAAGCAACAAATCAAGGGATAGGCCACTGGATCATTCTTCGAGAAGCAAGGTTAACGTAGAAAGATAACCAAGCTTTTCGTGGAGATGAAGCGTCTCGCCTTCTAATTCGTAATGAGCTTCTCTCCAACTTCCATCGTGGTCCAAAATCGCAACTTTCTTGGGGCTAATTTCTTTAAGGCTAATTGTAAGAGAGGGGAAGTCGTTATAATTCGCATTTACTAAAAAGAGGGCATACGTATGTTCGTTCTGCGCATATAAATAAGGATAAACGGCATCGTGATGGGCGTAAGCTAAAGGAGTGGACACATGGGGCAAGAAATGCTGCTCCATCATTTTTCGGCGCAATTCCACAAAATAGTCTGTGGACTCCGTTCCTTTTAAAACGTAAGGATAGACGAAGAAGTTTGTTCCGATGGCAATCCCGTTTCCTGTCCGTTTCATCCACGGATCATAGAGGCCTGTAGGGATTTGAATTCCGTCTTCGTATTCGATTTTGACGTAATCTCCCGCGCGGCGTTGACTGGAGGCCCGATAATGATGCATGCCATGAAGCGTTCCTTGTTCCAGCATTTCAAAACAATCATACCTATGGGCTTGACCACGGAAGGTGGCTTCTTTGCCATGAATTAAAGACAACAACCCCCGGTCCTGCAGAGCCAATACGGCCCCACCATCCAAATAGATAAAGTTATGGGCGAATAGATCGCGAAGCTCTTCGTCGGAGAAGTTATAAACATTCTGGTTGATGAGAGCGACGACTTGATTCTCAAATTTCTTTTCTTTGCTGCAAACGTAGGAATACCCTAGCGAAGAGAGGTAGCCAATCGCATCAAAATCATCGGGGATGAGATTTAAAAATCCCTGTTTTTTACGGTGATAAACGGTCTTTTCGTCGATGGGGAAGACAACGCCCCGCATCTTGGAGGGCTTTAAATCCAAATCTTGGACCGCGTTGAGGTAAGGATCTAGCCCTTGGATGACTGGGCCATACCCTAGTTCTTCCTGGCAACCATTCCCCGCGCATTGAAAGATGTTATAGGTCATCCCTTGGATGCCAACGGGCAACGCTCCTTCGAGTTGGAAGGAAAGGAATTTGGGGTCTTTGACAAAATCGCTATAGGAACTGTTTTCGAGTTCGGGATAGATATCGCAGTCGTCGCCGAGAAAGGCACGGTTCACCATCGTGATGCGGTTGAAATCAAAATAATAGGACTTGGCTCCCATTTCGCGATAGGCAGGGAGATGCAAACGATCGATTTTATGGCCGTCGTAGCAAAGGTCTTCGTGAAGTTGGACCCAGTTTCTTGCTTCCATCGCATGTTGGAAAGACGTGCTGCTCATCAGCCCAATGGAAGTAGGAATGTGGAGGCCTTTTACCGTTTTGGCAATGTCTTTGGCTAAGCCGTCCATCGTTTCCCAAGAAACGTCCAACCAGACTTTTCGTTCTGGGCTGGGGTCTTTTTCTTCGAGGTGAGAGACAAATTCCTCACGGGTTTCCTTTTTTCCAAGGGCTTTGGCAAAAGCTTCCATATGATGGGGGCACCAGCAGCCGCCCCAAGAAAGGGGAACGTGGTTATGAAGACGGAAATCATCCTCAATCCAAAGGACTTCGGGTTCGACCTCTTGGACATAGAAAGCCATCAAATTTAGATAATAAGACCTCCATTCTTCATCCAAAGGACAGGCGGTTAAGGTGCAGGTATTTCCGAAACGATCCACCATGGTTTGGAAATGCTGCCCCGATTGAAGGGTGCGTCCCCGGTCGATATGTCCGAGTTCAAACCACGGGTTCAAAGAAGTGCTGATGCCTTTTTTGGCAAATTCCTTTTTGGCTTTTTTGATGACTTCAAGCCAAGGTAGCAACTGTTCTTTGGTAATATGCCCGACGTTATATTCCTCTCCGTTAAAGAAGAGGATGACGTTTTGGATGCCATATTTTTCACACCACGAGGCGGTTTGGGCAATGCGTTCTTCCGCATATTGGTCGGGGTAAATTTGGGCTCGCAAACAATGGAGGAAGGGTTTCTTTTCATGGAAGTTCATAGCTTTATTTCTCCTTAATGGGCGAGGCCCTTCTTTTGAAGGTAACGATATAATTCATCGGCAATGGCTTCATGCCCTTTATCATTAGGATGAAGCCCATCTTTATAGAATTCGCTAGGCCCTTGTTTGGGGTGATCGGGCAACGCGCTTAATTCCAAGGTATCGAAGTGGTAGGAGGATAAAACATCGCGCATGACTTCCCGGTATCCTTCTAACGCGGGAAAATTCCCCCAGGTTTTGACTCCGTTATTATTCGGAAAGTCCTGACTATAACGGGGAGTTGGCAAAATAAAGCAAACCTTTTCTTCCCCAAATTTTTCTAAGAGGATGTCGCAAAGTTGCTTCATCGCCCCGTAGAAGGTGAAGGGGGTATCGTCTCCTTTTTGGCCGATGGGAGCATCCCCGTGCCCGAAGTCATTCGTCCCCCCGAAGACAAAGACAAAGTCGGCTTTAGGATCCATCCAACGGGTACGGATAATAAAATCCTCGTCCGGAACATCGCCATAATGGACCCTTTGACGGGCAATGCGGGTACCGCTTAAGCCGTAATTCTCTTCGATGGCGCCGACTTTTCGGCACAAAACCGAGCTAAATCGATTTTCACGAGAGGTCGCACCGACCCCTTCCGTGATGGAATCTCCCAAAAATGAAATGATCATATTCACGTTGTCGCTTATGGCTAGATTTTGCCATCTTTCTTTCTTTGCCTTCAAGGTGTCGTCTGTAAGCGGAATAAAACAAGAAAAATAATGGGAAGAAAAAAGAAGAATTGAGATTGAAAGACTGCGATAAAATAGAGGAAAGAAAGAAGGGACGTGTATGGAACCGATTCACTTAGCCACTCATTATTCGTTTTTGCAAGGCGGGGAATTAACCCCTTTTTGCCTTCCTTATTGTTTTGACGGGGATAGTACTCCTCTAATTCGTCCTGCCGTTATCGTCGTTCCGGGAGGAGCCTATGCGATGGTAAGCAAACGGGAAGGGTTTAGCGTGGCCGCCTCTTTCCTTGCCTTAGGGTTTCAAACTTTTGTCTTGACCTATAAAACCGTTAGCGACGGGGTTCATTATCCAGAAGAGTCGTTGGAACTTGCCTGCGCGGTGGATTATCTTAAGAAGCACGCTTCTAGCTATTTTGTAAATCCTGATGAAATTTTCGCGATTGGATTTTCCGCCGGGGGACACCTTGTAGGCACTTTGGCCCAAAAAGCGAAAGATTGGAAGAAAGAATATTCCTTAAATCCCATTCTTCGTGGCATTGGATTAATCTATCCCGTTATTACGAGTCAAAGGACCAACGCGGGTACGATCGATAACTTGCTGCAGGGAATCGAAGAAAGCAAAAAAGAAGAGCTTCGGAAAGAATTATCCTTAGAGAATCACGTCCAAAAAGATAACCCTCCCGCTTTTATTTGCTTGACCGCGACCGACCAATCGGTGCCCTGCGAACACGGAATATCCTATGCCTTGGCCTGCGCTAAAGTTGGAGTCCCGGTCGAACTCCACGTTTACCCCAAAGGACCCCATGGGTTATCGGATGGATCCAAAGAAATCAACTCCATGTACCCCGCGGATTGCTATGACTCCCGCTTTAAAAGGTGGAAGGAAGATTGTGCGTCTTTCTTCCGAGGTTTCTGCAAGGAGGAATTTTAATGCTAGAGGCCATTTCCAAAAGACGGTCGATCCGTCATTACGAAAATCGCCCCGTTGAGGAAGAGAAGATTCAAGAAATTCTTGCCGCGGCGATGTCTTCCCCCAGCGCGATGAATCAAAGGCCCTGGGAATTTTACGTGATTCGCGATCCGGAATTATTAAAGAAACTAGGGGAAGTGACTCCTTATTCCAAACCGATTGGAGAAGCTCCCGTTGGCATTGCCATGATGGTTCGTCGGGATTCCCTTTGCCCTGCCTATCAAGATATTGATTGCGGAATTGCCAGCGAAAATTTGATGTTAGAAGCAACCGCCCAAGGACTAGGATCGGTGATGCTAGGCATCGCCCCGAAGGAAGAACGCGAAAAAGCGGTGGAAGCTTTGTTAGACGCCCCCAAAGAATTGCGGGCCTTTGCCCTCTTTGCGATTGGCTACCCCGCTTATGAGCCAAAACAGCGCGAGACTTTTGAATTAGACCGCGTGCATTTCATTGGTTAGAAAGACAATGCCCAGTCCACGCGCGACCCTGATTTTTACCGGGTCATTTACCGGGTCATTTACTGGGTCATAGTTTGAAACCCGGGATTTTGGTAAACTTATTCCGTGAGAACATTTCGAAATCTAATTTGGCTTCTCGGTTTTGGAATCAAATTCTTATGTTTTTATATTGTTGTTGGTTTGCTTTGCTGCATTACCATTGTGGGAATTCCAACCGGGCTATCGTTGTTTTCCGTGGTGCAGTTCATTGCATGGCCCATGGAAGAAAGGATCGAAACGATAGAAACTTCAGGTTTTGGTATGGTGTCTGGCATCATTTGGGCAATCTTGGTGGGCTGGTATCTTTGTTTGGTTCATTTTATTGTCGGAGCTGTGATGTGCATCACTATCATCGGGATCCCTCTTGGCAAAATCCATTTCGCCATCGCTAAGTGGGTAATTTATCCCGTTAGGCAGCGACTGCCAAAATAAAAGTTTCTTTTGCGAAAATCATCTTCCTTGCAACATACCCTATGGGGGTATATTGTTTGGACGTTAAGGGAGCGATTTATGGAACACGAATGCTGTTATAAAAAGAAACACACCCCTCGGGATGAAAAGGATAAGAAAGCTATCATCTCCCGACTCCACCGCGTTGCCGGTCAATTAAATGGCATCTGCGACATGATTGAAGGTGATCGTTATTGCGGGGATGTCCTCGTTCAGGTGAGCGCTGCCGAACATGCGCTTAAAAGCATCGCTTATCTCTTATTAGAAGAGCATCTTTCTTCCTGCGTCACTGACGATATCCAAAATGGGAAGATGGAAGTGATTCCTGAGACGATGGAAATCATTAAGAAAATCTAGAGGTCTTTTCAATGGAAGAAGAAAAATTTGATATCACGGGCATGAGCTGCGCCGCCTGCTCCGCCCATGTCCATAAAGCCGTCTCCGCCTTAAAGGGAGTCCACGAAGTGAGCGTCAACCTTTTGACGAATTCCATGACCCTGCAAAAAGAAGAAGGGGTGGAGGATAGCCAAATCGTGGAAGCGGTAGAAAAGGCGGGATATGGGGCCAAACGCGTCGGCTCCCAAGATGCCCCTTCCCCTAAAAAGAGTCTAAACGAAAACAAGGAAACCAAGCGATTGCTGATTCGTTTTCTTGTTAGCTTCGTCTTGCTTGTTCCCTTGTTTTATTTTGCCATGGGTTCCATGATGGGGTGGAATATAGGCGTTTTCGGTGAGAATTATTTTTATCTTGGCTTGCTGGAAATGCTTCTATCCGCGTTGATTATGCTGATCAACCGCGCCTTCTTTGTCTCGGGATTTAAAAGCTTGATCCATGGGGGTCCTAACATGGATACCCTTGTTTCCTTAGGGTCTGGAGTCGCCTTTATCTATGGGGTGGCCATGATGTTTGTCATGGCTTCTTATCTCCAGCAAGGGAGCAACCCCGTAGACTGGGATGGGGTCATGAAAGCAGGGATGAACCTTACCTTTGAAACTTCGGGGATGGTTCCTTGCCTTATTACCATTGGCAAATTCTTAGAATCCTATTCCAAAGGAAAAACGACGAATGCGATTCGTTCGTTATTGGAACTCGCCCCCCAAACGGCCCACGTTCTTCGTCATGGACGGGAAGAGACGATTCCTGCCGACCAGCTCGTTTTAGGCGACCGTTTTGTGGTACGCCCTGGGGAAGCCTTCCCCGCGGATGGAACGATTTTAGAAGGGCAATCCAGTGTGGATGAATCCGCCTTAAGTGGAGAAGCGATGCCCGTAGATAAAAAAGAAGGGGATTTTGTATCCGCGTCTACGATCAATCAAAATGGAGCATTGGTATGCCTGGCCAAACGCGTGGGCAAAGACACGACTTTAAGCCAAATCGTGGATATGGTAGAAAATGCCGCGTCGAGCAAAACCAAGATTTCTCTTCTTGCCGATAAGGTATCGGGCATTTTTGTCCCGACCGTACTAGGGATTGCCACGCTTACGTTCCTCGGCTGGCTTCTTTTTGGCAAGAATTTCGTTTCGGGTTTAGCCTATGAAACCCCATTAAGCTATGCCCTTTCCCGCGCGATTTCGGTGTTAGTCGTCGCTTGTCCGTGCGCGCTAGGATTAGCCACTCCGGTTGCCATTATGGTGGGAAGTGGCAAAGGAGCCAAAAACGGCATCCTTTTTAAAAATGCATCTTCGTTAGAAGAAACAGGCAAAGCCTGCTTTGTGGTGCTAGATAAAACCGGCACGATTACGCAAGGGAAACCGAGCGTCGTTGAAGTACTTCCCGCCTCCCATTTTAAAGAAGAAGAATTGATAAAACTTGCCTGCGCCTTGGAATCCCGTTCCGAACACCCCCTTGCCAAAGCCGTGAGGGAATATGGAAACAATAAGAAGATTGACCCAATTCCTTCTATCGAGGATTTCCTTGCTTTGCCAGGACATGGACTTCAAGGAAAGGTGGAGGGAGAAATTTGCTATGGGGCCAATCTATCCTTTTTCTTGGATCGACCTTGGATGAATGCTTCGATTCAAGAAACGGCCAAAGCCCAGTCTCAAAAGGGACGAACCCCCTTGTTATTTGAAAAAGGAGGGGAGTACGTGGGTCTTCTTTCTCTTGCTGACCCGATCAAGGAAGACTCTAAAGAAGCGATTGCTGCCTTAAAAAACCGCGGTTATATCCCCGTGATTTTAAGCGGAGACAACGCCTTATCCGTCGACGCATTGGCAAAGGAAGCGGGAATTCGTCATTATGCTTCCGACTTATTGCCTCAAGATAAATTGAATTTCATCTCTAAACTCCAAGAAAAAGGAAAGGTCATCATGGTGGGGGATGGCATTAATGATGCCCCCGCCTTAACCAAAGCAGATATCGGGGTTGCAATCGGGGCGGGGGCGGATATCGCGATTGATTCGGCAGATGTTGTGCTGATGAAAGGATCGTTGATGGATTTGGTCTACGCGCTGGACTTATCCCGTTACACGATGCTTAACATCAAGGAGAACCTCTTCTGGGCGTTCTTCTATAATTTAGCCATGATTCCTATTGCCGCGGGAGTTTTCTCTGGGGTTGGACTAGCGAAACTAAAACCTTGGTACGGGGCGGCCGCGATGGCGTTATCCTCTACCACGGTATGCCTCAATGCTTTGCGGATCAATGCATTCCGTCTGAAAAAGAAAGGGAAACGTCACCTTTCTAAAGAAAAAGAACTCGAGGAATGGCTTAGCCATAACGGATTAAACAATCAAAACTTGAAGGAGGAAAATAAAATGGAAAAAAGAATTCAAGTCGAAGGAATGATGTGCGAGCACTGCGTCGCCCACGTTAAAAAAGCCTTAGAAGGGGTGAAGGGTGTTACCAAAGCCGAAGTGTCCCTTGCCAAAAAGGAAGCCGTTGTCATTTTAAAAGAAGAAGTATCGGACGAAACACTGGTTCATGCGGTAGAAGAAGCCGGATATTCTGCCCAAATTGCCTAAATCAAAGGGTTTGGGCCTTTTGGTGATAAAGGGACGTTAAGTCATCGAGGAGTTCAGGGTCGACAAAATCCTTGAGAAAAACCAAAGACAATTCACGAATCATATTGAGGTTTTCAATAGGGCGGACCGTTAAGGCGTGAGCCCTTAATTCCTCGTAGCAAGCAGATTTTGGGAGAACGGAAATGCCAAGGTCTTTTTGGACCAAGGCTTTAATCGTAGAGACGGCATCGATTTCAAGGATGATGTTGAAGTCATCAATCGCGATGTGCTCGGCTTCTAGTTCCGCGTAGAAAAGGCTGCTGGTCCCGGAAGTAGAAGAACGGACGATCATCCGTTCTTTTTTGATGTCTTCCACCGTTAGGATTTTTTTCTTCGCCAAGGGATTGGAATTGGACATCACGGCAACAAGCGAATCGGTATCCAAAAGAACGGAAGAGAATTTACGGCTAGGGACTTTGCCTTCCACGACGGCCAAATCAATTTCGTAAGTGGATAACTTATCATAAAGGTTTCTTATAGAGTCAGAAATAATGCTTATATGAGAACCCTTTCGCATCGTCGAATAATCCGCGAGGACTTCCGGGATGATGTTGGACTCGGAAGTGTGGGTAATTCCAACGACCAACGACTTGGCGTGCTTTTTGTTATCGGCGATTTTCCGTTCCATGTCGCTATAAAGGGATTGGATGCGTCGCGCGTACTTAATCAAAATCGCCCCGTCATCGGTGGGAACGGCTTCGTTGCCCACGCGAACAAAAATCCGGATTCCATATTCTTGTTCCAGCAAACGGATGTGTTGGGAGATGGCGGGCTGCGTCAAGTTGAGCGCTTTGGCCGCGGCGGTGTAGGTTTTGTTCTCCGCGACGGATAGAAGGGTTAAGAGTTTATTGTCGATCATGGCTATATGATATAACAAAAACTTATGGAACCCTAGAAAACAATAAAGTTTCTTTTTGTTGGATTTGCCTATGATACCTCCTAGTGACTTCAAAGCCATGTCAAAAGGAGGGGGTTTTAACATGAAGAACGATAAAGAACGCGATTTATTTGCCAACAAACCGATTTGGTATGCCATCCTCTCTTTGGCCGTGCCTTCCGTCCTTGGCCAATTGATTTTGGTTTTATATAACCTCGCGGATACTTTTTTCGTTGGGCTTGCCAACAATAACGCGATGTTAACGGCTGTGACAGTTGTCATGCCCGCTTACATGTTTTTAAGCGCGATTGCCAATTTGTTTGGAGTGGGCGCTGCTAGTTTGATTTCCCGCAGCATTGGGGCTGGGATTCCGGAAAAAGCCAAGCATGCTTTCGCTTTTTCTATTTATGGGTCTTTGGCCGTTGGAGCAGTTTATTGCCTGCTTTGCCTTTTCTTCGCGGATGGGTTTATTGATTTGCTGGGTGGAACCGATCCCGAGGTTCACGCGAATGCCGTGAAATACCTTTATATCTGCATCGTTTTCTGCGGCGTTCCCACCGTTTTAAACAACACGCTAGCCCATTTGCTCCGCGCCCACGGGATGAGCTTCCACGCTTCTTTGGGCGTTGTTTTAGGCGGTATCCTCAACGTCGCCTTCGACCCCTTGTTCATGTTCGTGATTTTTGGGAAAGAAAACGTCGTTTTAGGCGCGGGTTTGGCCACGGGATTGAGTAACGTCATCGCTCTTCTTTATTACGCCGTGCTTTTGATTATCAAGAGAAAGAAAATCCTTTTCACCCTCGTCCCGAGCAAAGCCATGTTTCAACGTCATATCCCCGTGGACATCTTGCTTGTAGGCTTGCCCGCTTGCCTTATGACCCTTTGCGAGAATATCTCCTACGCGATTTTGGATAAGATGATGTCGTCCTTTGGCTTAAGCGCCCAAACGGGAATCGGCGCGGCCAAAAAGGTCAACATGGTCGCCCATAGCGTGGTTCGCGGCATGGCCCAAGGCGTCTTGCCGTTAATTGGGTATAACGCGACGAGTGGGGATCATCACCGCATGAAAAAAGCGGTCTATCTTTCTACCGGAATTTCAGCCACCATTGCCATCGTTTGCTTCCTCGTTAATTTCATCTTCCCGACGGCCTTGCTTCGCATCTTCTTAAACGATCCGACGAACCCCGCCCTTCCCTATGGAACGAAGTTCCTGCGCATTCTTTCCGTGGGAGCTCCCTTCTCCGCGGTTGCCTATTCGATTATTTCCTTCTTCCAAGCTGTAGGAAAAGGCGGCAGAAGTTTGTTGCTTGCCTTGCTCCGCAAAGGCATTTTGGATATCCCTGTCATGTTCGTTCTCTTTTTCTGCGGATTGCCCGGCGAAATCTCCATGTTTGGCATCGTGGGGGCCACTCCCATCGCCGACTTCGTTTGCTTCTTAATTGCTTTGATTCTTTTCTTCAGCTTCTTGAAACAGCATGCGGCGATGTTTGACGACAAGACGTTGGAAGATAACTGATTTTTGTTTTAAAAATTGACCAAAATTCGCGCGTAGGCATTTTTATCATCCTCAAAATGGGGCGAAACCCTTATACTAAAAGGCTGTGAGTGATAAGGAGCCGCTTATGGATAAGATTGGTTTTGACTGTGAAAAATATTTTGCAATGCAATCGAGCCGGATTGAGGAGCGCATTGCTCAATTCGGCGGCAAACTCTACCTCGAATTCGGCGGCAAGCTCTTCGACGATTATCACGCTTCTCGCGTTTTGCCTGGGTTTAAGCCCGATGCCAAACTCCAGTTGCTCCTTCGGATGAAAGAAAGTGCCGAAATCGTCATCTCCATTAACGCGGAGGCGATTGCTTCTGGCAAAGTCCGCGAAGATTTAGGCATTACTTATAACCAAGACGTTCTTCGCTTGATCGATGCCTTCCGCGCGGCGGGGTTATATGTTGGCTCGGTTTGCTTAACGCGTTACAAAGGTCAAAAAGCGGCGAAGAGCTTTGAACGCTTCTTGGCAAAACAGGGCGTGAAGACCTATCACCTCTATGATATCCCTGACTATCCTTTTGCCGTGGACCATATCGTCAGCGATGATGGGTTAGGCAAGAATGATTACATAGAAACCACCCGCCCGTTGGTTGTCGTGACTGCCCCGGGACCTGGAAGCGGCAAAATGGCGACCTGCATTTCCCAGCTTTACCAAGATAATCTTCGAGGCGTGAAATCGGGCTATGCCAAATTCGAGACGTTCCCGATTTGGAATTTGCCTTTAAAGCACCCCGTCAATTTGGCTTATGAAGCCGCGACGGCGGATCTTAACGACGTCAATATGATCGACCCCTACCATTTAGAAGCTTATGGGGTGTCGACGGTCAACTACAACCGCGATATCGAAAATTTCCCGGTTTTGAATCACTTGTTCACCAAGATTTTTGGCAAATCCCCGTATCGATCCCCCACGGATATGGGCGTTAACATGGCGGGACACTGCATCTCTGATGATGCCATTTGCCAAGAAGCGGCCCGTCAGGAAATCATCCGTCGTTACCTTCGCTCCTTGGTGGATCTTCAACGTGGGAAAGTGGAAGAAAACGTTCCCACCAAAATTCTTTCCATTATGAAGGCAAACGGAATTGAAGTGGACGAACGCGCTTGCGTCGCCCCTGCGAAAGAGCGTGCCGCCAAAACGGGGAGACCCGCCTGCGCGATCGAACTTAATAATGGTGCAATTTTCACTGGCAAAACGAGTTCCTTGTTGGGCCCAGCGGGAGCCATGCTTCTCAACGCCTTAAAGTCCCTTGCCGGAATTGGCGATGGCGTTTTGGTTTTGCCAGCGGCCATTCTAGAACCGGTATGCGCATTAAAAACGGATGCCTTGCACGGCCATAACCCCCGTCTTCATATCAGCGAGCTTTTGGTGATCCTTGCGATTTCCGCAATCACGAACCCCTTAGCGGACCTTGTTATGAAACAACTCCCCAAACTTCGCGGAGCTCAAGCCCATAGCAGTGTTATTCTCTCGGAAACGGACGCGGATACCCTGCGTAAACTAGGCGTGGATTTGACCTGCGAACCGGTTTACGACTCCAAAAAACTCTATCATTCCAAATAACCTTTTTTGCGCGAGTTAGTCATAAACGCCTCCCACCTTGCACAAGTTGAGCAACGCGTTGCCAACTTTGAGCAGTCAAAGGTACAATACTTTTAGCCCTCTTTAGAGGGCGTTTTGAAGGAGAAATTATGACCCGTTTCGAAGAAGCGAAAATCATCTATGCCCAAAATGGCGTGGATGTCGAAGAAGCGCTCAACAAAGTGAAAAACATTCCCATCTCTGTCCATTGCTGGCAAGGCGATGACGTTTTGGGCTTTGAAGGAATGAAATCCCTTTCTGGTGGTATTCAAACTACCGGCAATTATCCTGGACGTGCCCGCACCCCAGAAGAACTGATGGCGGACATCGAGAAATCGTTCTCGTTTATGCCGGGTAAGAAGCGTTTGAACCTCCACGCCTGCTACGCGATTTTAGGCGAAGATGAAGGCAAAGTGGATCGCGATGCCTATACCTTTCAATATTTCAAACCCTGGGTGGATTTCGTGAAGAAAATCGGCTTGGATGGTATTGATTTCAACCCGACGTTCTTTGGCCATCCCCGCGTCAAAGACAACCTCACCCTTTCTTCCCCCGACGAAGAAACCCGTAAATTCTGGGTGGAACACGGTCGCCGTAGCCTTGAAATCGCCAGCGAACTCGGCAAAGCCTTCGGCAAGCCCTGCTTCGTGAACATCTGGATCCCCGATGGATATAAGGATATCCCCGCGGATCGTCTTGGCCCCCGTCAAAGACTCAAAAAATCCTTGGACGAAATCATTGATTGGCCGGGTTATGACCGTAAGTTTGTCACCATTGCCGTCGAAAGCAAAGTCTTCGGCATTGGACTAGAATCCTTCACGGTTGGATCTAATGAATTCTACCAGAACTACGCGGCCAAAAAAGGCATCCTCTGCCTTATGGATATGGGTCATTATCACCCCACCGAAGTGGTCTCGGAAAAGATTTCTTCTCTCCTTTGCTTCTATGATAAACTCGCCCTCCACGTCTCTCGTCCGGTCCGTTGGGACTCCGACCATGTCGTGATCTTCGATGACGAACTCAAGGAAGTGGCCAAGGAAATCATCCGTAATCACGCGGAAGACAAAGTCATCATTGGACTCGATTATTTCGATGCTTCCATCAACCGCCTCGTGGCTTGGACTACCGGCGAACGTTCCATGGAGAAGGCTCTTCTTTACGCCGCTTTGCTTCCTAACGAAGAAATGAAGAAGCTTCAAGATAACGCGGAATTCAGTAAGCTCCTCTATCTCCAAGAGCACGCGAAAATGCTTCCCTTCGACGCGGTTTATCAAGAATATTTGACCCGCCAAGGACTTGAAGAAGATTACTTCACCCCGCTTCACCAATACGAAGAAGAAGTTCTTTCCCAAAGATAATTCAAAAACATTCGATAAGATGGGCACTTCGCCCATCTTTTCGTTTATAGGAATAAGAGACTTAATCCAGAATATGCTCTAAAAATATGTAAATGTAGGTATAGATTGGCTCTAAAAATATGAAATTTTGAACACTAATTGGCTCTAAAAATATGCAACTCCTTGAAAAAGATGGATGTTCTTATTACTATTTTTTAATAAAGGAGGGATGAGAAATGTATTTGAAGCGCAAGATTGATGATTTTCTCATGAAGTGGAAGGAGAATCCCAATCGGCTGCCCCTCATTGTCAAAGGGAGCCGTCAAATCGGAAAGACGGAATCCATTCGCCATTTTGCTATAGAGGCCGGCTACGAAAGCTTCATCGAAATCAATTTCGTAAGCGAGGCCAAATACAAACGAATTATTGATGACGGCTATTCGGCGTCCTCGATTGTTAAAAATATCTCTTTTTTAGATCCTTCCAAGAAATTTATTGATGGGAAAACTCTAATCTTTTTCGATGAAATTACCGAATTTCCGGAGATTGCCACCTCCTTAAAATTTTTTAAGGAAGATGGACGATTTGACGTTATCTGCAGTGGCTCTTTGCTTGGGGTTAGCTATAAAAGAATTGAAAGCAATAGCGTAGGTTATAAATACGATTACGAAATGCTTTCCATGGATTTCGAAGAATTCCTTTGGGCAAAAGGATATCAGGAAGATCTTGTGAACGACATGCTTATGCATATGCGCGACCTCAAGCCATTTAGTTCGTTAGATATGTCGGTTCTCCAGTCTCTTTTCCTGGATTATTCCGTGCTAGGTGGAATGCCAATTGTCGTGCGGAACTACATCGAAAAGGGAAGTTTTGAGGGATCGCTGGACTTGCAACGTCAACTGATTGCCGGTTATCGAGAGGATATTCGCAAGTATGCATCCGGTTTAGACCAAACTCGCATTTTGAATGTCTTTAATAGCATCCCTTCCCAATTAGCAAAAGAAAATAAGAAATTCCAAGTATCTAAGGTGGCACAGGGGGCTAATTTCCGTGATTACCGCGGTTGCGTGGAATGGTTGGTGGACGCGGGAATTGTCAACGCCTGTTATTGCTTGAATTTCCCAGAACTCCCTTTGTCGGGCAATTGTGACTACGACAAATACAAACTTTATTTTGCCGATACCGGCCTCCTCGTTTCTTTGTTGGATAACGAATCCCAAGAAGATTTGCGCGCGAATAAAAATCTTGGCGTTTATAAAGGGGCGCTTTACGAAAATTTCGTGGGGGAGGCTTTGGTGAAATCCGGTTATCAACTTTACTATTACAAACGAGGAGACGGGACGTTAGAGGAAGATTTCTTCCTTCGCACGATGGATCACTTGGTGCCCGTAGAAGTAAAGGCTAATGCAGGAAAATCGAAATCTTTGCAGACATTGATTTCCTCGAACAAATATCCTGACATTGCATTTGGCATAAAATTATCCGCGAATAACATAGGATATAGCGAAAGGGTTTATACCCTCCCTTATTTTTGTACCTTCCTTCTAAAACGATGGTTGAAGGACTTTAAACCGAACCTCGATTAAAGCAAGTTTTATCGTTTTCATTTGATTTGGTTTGTCTTTGATCCGTGGCATAATTACCCCATGAAATCCCATTATGATTTTTTGATTGTCGGCGCTGGACTTAGCGGCGCGGTTTTGGCGAGGCAATTAAGTGACGCCGGGCGTTCGGTACTAGTCGTTGAACAAAAAGATCGCATCGGAGGGCAAGTGGCCACCTCCCTTCGCGAAGGCATCGTCGTTCATGATTACGGCCCCCATATTTTCCATACCTCGATGGAGGAGGTTTGGAAATACGTGAATCGATATGCTTCCTTCTATTCCTTTATTAATGCTCCTCTAGCCTGCTATAAGGGAGAGCTTTATCACATGCCCTTCAACATGAATACCTTTTATGCACTTTGGGGAACAAAAACGGGAGAAGAGGCAAGAAAGAAAATCGAAGAGGAAAAAGCCAAAGAAAACGTGACGTCCCCCTCCAATTTAGAAGAACAGGCGATCGCATTGGTCGGAAGAACCATCTACGAAAAGCTTGTGAAAGGGTATACCGAAAAGCAATGGGGCCGCCCCTGCAATGAGTTATCCCCCTCCATCATTAAGCGTCTCCCCCTTCGTTTTACTTACAACAATAACTATTTCACCGATACCTATAGCGCCGAGGTAAAAGGGGGCTTCTCCGTTTTGGTGGAGAACCTTTTAAAAGGAATCGACGTGGTTTTGTCTACCCCCTATAACAAAGAAAGAAAGAAGTGGGACGCTTTAGCAGATGCGATCATTTACACGGGGATGGTCGACGAACTTTATGGATGCGAACTGGGAAGACTAGAATACCGTTCCCTCCGTTTTGACGTTGTGCGTTTGAATCAGCCAGATTTTCAATCCAATGCCGTGGTCAATTACACGGACCGCGACGTTCCCTATACCCGCATTACGGAGCATCGCCATTTTGATCCGGAATGCCCCAATACCACATCGACTTATTTGACTTACGAATATCCAAGCGAATATAAAGAAGGGGCGAATGCCTGCTATCCCATTTTGGATGAGAAAAACGCCAAACTTTATTCCTTGTACGTAGAAAAAACGAAAAAGGAATCCAAACCCTTTTATCTGGCTGGACGCCTAGGTTTATACCGTTATTTTGATATGGATGACGCGATTAAAGCCGCCCTGGATTTAAGCGAAGAAATTCTTAAGAAATAACCTGAAACCGTTTTCACGTTGCATCCCTCTTGCGGGATTTTCCTTTAGGCTTTTTAATGGAATAGTAAAACATTTCACCCCGTGAAGAGTTCATGGAATGAAATAGGAGGAGGCTTATGAAAACCGATCATCAAGTGGCAGAAGAAATCTTTAGTCAGTGTTTTCGAATTGCTGACCCGTATTTGCTTGGGACTGTAGCCAGCTTAGTCTCGGGGCCTAGCCTTGTTTGCAGCGCCCTCCTTCATGAAAAAGAGGGGATTACGGTAGGCGAACTCGCCAAATATGCTTCCGTTGCCCCCAGCCGAATTACGGCGATTCTCGACGACTTTGAAAGCAAAGGATTCGTGAAGCGTTTTTCCAAAGAAGGCGACCGCTTGCATATCTACGCGAAATTCACCGAATCTGGGATGGAAGAAGCAGAGAATAACCAGAAAGGCTTAATCCAATGGATAGAAGGCCTTATCCAACATATCGGGCAGGAAAAAATGTTGGAATTTACTCAAACCCTGTTAGAAATTGCTGCCTATGCGAAAGGAGAAAAAGACCATGCTGAAACTCGTTGACATCAAAAAAGTCTATTCGCCCAAAGATAACCCCGTGGAAGCTCTCAAGGGCATTTCGATTTGCTTCCGCAAAAACGAATTCGTCTCCATTCTCGGCCCTTCCGGATGTGGCAAAACCACCACCTTAAATATCGTCGGAGGCCTTGACCACTACACCTCGGGGGATTTGGTCATTAATGGCATCTCCACGAAGGATTTCAATGACCGCGATTGGGATGTTTACCGCAACCACAAAATCGGCTTTATTTTTCAATCCTACAATTTGATTCCCCATCAAAATATCGAAGAAAACGTGGAACTTGCTTTAACGATTTCCGGAATCGGAAAAGAAGAGAGAAAGAAAAGAGCGAGGGCGGCCCTAGACCAAGTTGGCTTAAAAGGGATGTATACCAAACATGCCAATCAGCTTTCCGGTGGACAATGCCAACGCGTCGCGATTGCCCGTGCTTTGGTCAATGAACCCGATATTTTGCTCGCAGATGAACCTACGGGTGCCCTGGATTCGGAAACTTCCGTCCAAATCATGGAGCTCATCAAGAAGATTTCGGAGAAGAAGCTCGTCATCATGGTCACCCATAACCCCGAACTCGCGGAAAAATATTCCACGCGTATCGTAAGGTTATTAGACGGCCAAATCGTGGAGGATACCAATCCGTTCTCCATCGAAGACGAGGCCAAAGAAAACGAAGATAAAATCCCTCAGTCGAAGGAAGAACTTGAAAAAGCCAAAGCCAAGATGTCGTGGTGGACGGCCACGAAGCTTTCCGCGCGCAATTTGCTTTCCAAGGCTAAGCGAACCGCTTTAATTGTTGTGGCTTCTAGCATCGGCATCGTTGGCGTGTCCGCGGTTTTGGCGGTCTCCCAAGGGGTCACTGGTTATATCCAGGGAATGCAAGACGATATGCTTTCCGGCAACCCCGTCTGCGTCGCCGAGAAATCCTTGGATATCTCTAGTCTTGTTTCCACGATGACGAATATGCAGAAGACCAAAGTCGTTTCCTCCGCCTATAAAGACGGCAAAATCGACATCCAATTCATGATCAAAACGATGATTGCCACCGCCGAAACCATGGGTTCCACGCAAGTGGAAAATAGCATGACGGAAGACTTTGAAACCTATGTCGACGACATGCCAAAGGAATATTATTCGGCGATTGGGAAAAGCTATGGGATTGATGTGAAAAACAACCTTTATACGAATACCCAAATTGATGGGCATGACGAATCGGAACGTTTCTCCATCACTTCGATTACCTCGGCCTGCCAGACGATCATCGAACACGCCAAAGACGGCAAATACGCTTCTTATGGGGCGATGATTGATAGCTATACCGATGCGATTGGCCAATGCTTGGACAACAAAGAATACGTTTTGGACCAATATGACGTGGTATCGGGCAAATACGCGGAAAAAGAAGATGAGGTCATGATTGTCTTGAACCATAGCAACCGCATCACCGAATTCATTTTGACCTTGCTTGGATATTATGGCCAAAAGGATTTCTTGAACGCTCTCTATTATTATTCAGGGGAAACCGATAACGAATTCTTTGACGAAGAGGCCTTTAAGCAGCATCAAAGCATCTCTATCGATTCCTTGCTTGGAAAAACCTACGACTATTATCCTAACAACACGATTTACGATAGCAATTTACAAATAGACGGGGGCAATTATGACCCGAACGCGGATTCTGCCGCGGCGATCCTCGATCCCGATAAATTGAAGCCCTTCTTCTATAACTACACGGAAGATCAACTCGTTGAAGAGGACAACACCCCCATTCAGCCTGCCCTCAAAATGAAGGTGGTCGGGGTGTTGAAACCCAAGGAAACTACGACCTACGGCTGTATGGATTCCGGACTCTATTTCACCCCGGCTTTTGCTAAGCGTTATCTCCAAGATAACCTCGAATCCAAAATTTCAAAGTTCCTATCCGACTACCTTTCTTCCAAAGAGGGAGCGACTTCCTTCCCTTCTAGCGTCGTGAAATTCGGCAACAGGGAAATCACTAGCGGCATCGGCTATACCTATGAGCTTGGTTACCAAGGGGAAACCCTTCAAGGCGTTGGATTAATTGGCGCCCAAGACGTCTCGAGTTCCTTGATGGCTATGATGTCGGGTTCTAGTGGCTCTTCCGGCGGATCGGGAAGCACCTCCAGTTCCACGGGCATCACGATTAAAAAACTATCGATGCTTAGTTTAAGAGCGGTGGGCGGCAATGATATCGCCGGCCAAATCGATATCTACCCCCATAGTTTCAAAACCAAATATTTGGTGACGGATTATCTGTCCAAATGGAATGAAGAAGGGGATATCACCCTTTCTAATGGCAAAGTATTGAGCCTGGCAGACCGTCATGAAACCAAATACACGGATAACCTTGAAGTTATCATCGAACTCATCAACGGGGTCATCAACATCGTCACGATTGCTTTGATTATCTTCACGGCTTTAAGCCTTGTTGTTTCCACGGTGATGATTGGCATTATCACCTATGTCTCCGTCATGGAACGCATCAAAGAAATCGGGGTCATCCGTTCTCTTGGAGGACGAAAGAACGATGTCTCCCATCTATTTAATGCCGAAACCTTTATGATCGGCCTTGCTAGTGGCATCTTCGGTCTTGTTGTCACCTATCTCCTCGAAATTATTTTGGATTTGACTCTTGGGGTGAAATTCGAACTTGGCATGATTTTGGATTTGCAGTGGTGGACCGCTCTTATCATTCTTGGGGTATCGATTCTCCTAACGGTCATTGCGGGACTTGTGCCCTCCCGTGCGGCGGCTAGACAAGATCCGGTTGTTGCCTTAAGAACGGAATAACCCTTGAGGATTCAAAGATTTCCCCTACAATCAAAGTCGAGGTATCTCCATGAAAAAAGAAATCAAAATCGAACCGATTATCTATCCCCAACCCGTTTTGATGTTAGCGACTTATAACGAAGACGGAAGCGTCGACGTGATGAATGCCGCTTGGGGGTGTGCCGTGGATTACGATTTGCTAGGCATTTCGTTAACTCCAACGCACCGCACCTGCATCAATTTCAACCGCACGAAAGCCTTCACGGTTTCGCTCCCTACTTCCCAATACGTTGCAGAAGCCGACTATTTTGGAATCGTTAGCGGCAACGACGAACCCCATAAATTCGAAAAGACGGGACTTCACGCAAGCAAAGCTGAACTGGTGGACGCGCCTGTTATCGAAGAATTCCCCCTTTGCCTGGAATGCAAACTGGATCATATCGATGAAGAGACGGGGATGGTATATGGCAAAATCGTTCGCGTCAGCGCGGATCCTTCTTGCCTCGATGAACAAGGCCATTTTGACCCTTCCAAGGCGGATGGCATCCTTTATGACCAGTCGAAACGGGAATATTACAAGGTCGGAGAAAAGCTTGGCAAAGCTTTTTCCCTCGGACTTAAATTCCGTTGATTACCTGTCTCGTTCTTATTAACTCCAGAAACCCCTAGGTTATTAAACTAAAGGGTTTCTTTTTATTAAGGACAAACCTTTGAAAAAGAAAGCGATTATGGCTTGTGGTAGTTTGATTCTCTATGAAGTGACGAAAAAGAATTCAAAAGATAACGATAAAGAAGAAGACAAGAAATAACAGACAAACGAAGGCGTATATCTTTTCTTTTTTTCTTTTGGCCTCTATCCTTTACGCATGAAAAAGAAACGCGATGCCCTCACGAAGAGCAAAATGCTCTATTCCGGAGAACTGGGCCTCTTCTCCATTTTGTTTGCCGTCCTTGGGATTTTGTTCCTCACGGGGACGATCTCCGTTGCTGATTGGAAGCGATGGGCTTTTGCCATCGTGACCTTAGCAGGCGGGGTTTGGCTCATCATCGATTTTATTTGGACCCTGGTAAGCAAGAAAAGACGGGCCAAGAATTGTTTGCTTGATAAAGCCATGGTCGCCCCGATGGCCTTATGCGTTTTGGCGTTTGATATTTTGGCCTTTGCCTTTGGCTGGGTGAACGCCAGCGGAGAAGGGGCTTCCACGGCCATTTTAGCCTTCCGCCTTGCGATTGGTATCGCCCTTTGCTATTATGCGGCCGTTTATGTTTTCCAGGCCATCTATCATTGGTATAAACCTCTTCCTTTGGTTATCGAAGCCGCGTTAGAGGAAGAGGAGGAAGAAAAGAAAAAGGCGGAAGCCCAAGAAGCTAGCGGAGAACAGCCCGTTACAGAAGAAAAGAAAGAAGAGGCCCCTACTTCGGAAGACTCTTCTAAGAATTAACCTTTCTATCTTTTATAGGGCGGTTGGCTTAGGTCAATCGCCTTTTTTCCATTAAAAAAGCCGCAACCTTCGCAGGGTGCGACTTTGGGTTTTAGGGTTAAAGCGGCAAATCCTTTTTGGTGAAGCGGACGAATCCGACCCCGTAGGTAATCGCGGCAATAATCAACGTAATGCAGAGCTTCCATGCATAGGTCACGTAGTCGGCATTCATGACGGCCATCGCGTCGAAACAGGAATCCACGGTGATGTAATTGAAGAAGGACATCGCACTGATGCGGACGGTGCCGGGGATGGCCTCGGTTCCGAATAAGCCAAGGATCGAGAAGATGAAGAAAGCAATGGTGACTCCTCCCCCAGCTCCAATGGCCTGCCCGCCTTTATTGAACCAGCAGGAGGCAAGGAAATTGATGCCAGAGATTGCTACGGTAACGCCGAAGTTGCCCAAGGCATAGAGGGCGATATCGTTAATTGGCAGGGATTCCACAAGGTCCTGCGACCCGCAGGCGATACCAATTTCGCGGGCCGCTAACGTTCCTAGGAACAAGGACACCCCCATGACGACTTCGGTGAAGAGAAGATACATCATTTCGGTGTAGATGAAGGAAGCACGACGGGTTGGCGTAGACAAGGTGAAGGCTAAGGAACCCGATTCGACTTTCGCGGCCACAAGGCTATTCGCGGTTAAAATCGTATAAACCATCGGAATCAACAAGGTGGCGATGCCAAAGCTGACCGCGCCGACCATGATGCCATAGGTATTCATATGGCCCATTTCGGTCAAAGAATCTCCTACGGCCCCCGGGAGTTGATCGATGACGCCTTGGCTGGATTTCACCGTGGCGATGAGGATCTGCTCCTCTTGGGTATAGCCGGAATTTTCGTATTCCTTCAGGTGAGTTTGGTAAGAAGCGATACCGCTAGAAGCGTATCCGCGGACCGCATCCATCATTTCTTTACCGGTCATTGAACTATTTTCCGCGGTGATTTGGTCAATGGAAGTGATGTGGGCTTTATTCTCTTCATTGAAGGTATCAATAAGCGTTTTTTCCGCCGTTTTGCAAACCAGGCCAATCGCACGGTCTTGAAGGGGCGAGGTTAAGACGTTTTTCCCGTCAAAATAGGCGTTGCTATCGTTTTCATCGCGAACTTCGAATTCCTTCATGAAGGAAGCAAGTTCCTTTTTGAGGAGACTCATTTGCTCGTCTGCTTCCTTTTTGGCATCCGCGATTTCTTCTTCGCTATAGTTTTCGCCGGTCAAAAGATCCTTGTGCATCTTCTCGACGAGGCTGCTTTTCGCACCCATGCCCCCGTCGATTTTGATGTAGACGTCGGGATTATAGACTTTGATTTCGATGGCTTTCTTGATTTCTTTGCCATCGTTGCCATAAACGCCGGTGCCAACATAAGTGATGGGGTAGCCTAAATCGGAAGTCTTGTAGTCGACGGTGAACGCGGGGAGGTAGTTGTAATAAGCGAATTCCTCTAAATTAGAAAGAACGAAGGTTTGGACTTCATCCCCAAGGTTTTCGCGCATAATGGAGGAATCGGCTAGATAAGCTTTCTTACTGGCTTCCACATCGATCTGGCCATTATTCCCTTTAACGCCGCTTGTATAAACGGTATAGAGACGCTCACCGGCTTGCTTGGCGAATTCTCCTTCGGTTCCGTTACCCGCAAACATGGGAAGAAGGCGGAAGGAAGCATCTTGGCAAGCAATTTGTTTGGTTTCTGCGCTTGGGGCAGCGCTAGAAGAACCAAAGCAAGTGGAGAAAGTATCTTGAAACACGGCAAGAACATTTTTCTCGTCGTCCGCGCTAAGCTCATAAGTCTCCGCAGCTACTTTGCTCATCGTGGTTGGGATGACCTGGATGAGGATTTCTTGACTGGTAAGCGATTCCCCAGTCTTCTTTGCTTGGCCATAGCGGTCAAAATAAGCCGAGATCAGGCGTTTGGCGACTTCTTTTTCCTGCGGAGTCTTCGCATCGTCATTTTCTAAAGCGGTATTCGCCAGCGACATGACAGTGGTTTTGGCGGCAATCGCCTTGGCATCGGCTTCTCCGCTGGCACTGCGATAAGCGATGTCGTAGGTGATTTTTAAGGTCGCCAATTGCGTTTGAAGCGAGGAATCGTTCACGAGGTCAATGGCTTGGCCTACTAAAGCCTGCGCCATCTTGTCTCCAGCGATATAGCCTTCCTCCGCTTCGGCGGAATTGACAAAAGCACTGTAGAAGCTGATGGCCCCGCTTTTCACCGTGGATTCGGTATCCGCGTTGTTGAAAAGGTTCTTCAGCGCCTTGGCGGAGCTATTGATATTCAAAGTCGAAAGGATGCCGACGATGATGATCATAATTAAGGCATTGCCTGCGCTAACTACACTTAATCCCAAACGGTTGGATTTAAGGGATTCCTTGAATAAAGGAGCGCTAAAAAGGCGGTGGCTTCGTTTTTTATTGGCAGCGGGCTTCATCCCCTCTAATTCCGGGGGAAGCGCCATCACGGTTTCTTCTTGGGCCGAGACGATGGTTTTTTCTTCCCGTTTTTCCATTTTCTTTTCCTCCTTTTCTTCTTTTTTAGGTGGATTTTCTTGCGGTTTTTCTTCCCTTTCCGGCTTTATTTCCGGCTTGACGGGTTGGGTTTCTGCCATTTCTTTCGTAGGCTCTTCCTTTTTGCTTTCCTTGGCTTCGATGTGATCGAGGCGAGAAGAAAGCAAGGCGAATTGCTCGGCGATGGCCTTTTCCTTTTCTTCCTGGATTCGCTTTTTCTCGGCGATGACCTTGGGATCCATATCCTTGGGCTTGACAAGAACTTTAATCACTTCGCGTTTTTTCCCTTTTTTGGTTTTCTTGTTTTTCTCGTTTTCATCCATGGCGGACTTCCTCCTTTTGCCTGGCTTTGCGACGTTCATCGAAATAAACGGTGAGGTTATACGGGACTTCGGTGAAGAATTTCACGTCGAATTTCTTGAGCTGATTCAGAAGTTCGGGGAGTGCTTTTTTCTCCACGCGGACCGTGGCTTGATGATATTGGGGTTGGATGCGGATGATGTCGTTTCTTAAAGCCAAGAAACGTTCGTAATCCTTGTCATTAGTGAATTCGATTTTGAAATCGCGTTCTGGGCGGTTTTTGATGTCGGAGACAGTAGCACTATCCACGATTCTCCCCTGCGTCATCAAGACCACGCGGTCGGAGACGCGTTCGAGTTCGTCAATGGAATTCGAGGTCATGATCATCGTGGATCCCCGGTCTTTTTGCTCTTGAATCAGTGTTAATAACTCTTCGCGCATCAAGGGGTCAAGACCCGTAGAAGGTTCATCCATCAACAGGATCGGGGGCTTGCGCATCATGGAGGCCACAATGGCGGTTTTTTGCTTCATGCCCTTGCTCATCCGGCGTGGATAGGCGCGGATATCAAGCTGCATTCTGCTGATGATCGAGTCTGCGTAGCCGAAGTCTTGGGGCTTCATCCCAAGGCTATAGCCATATTGATGAAGGAAGTCGATACCAGTAGGAACATCGGGGAAATTGATTTCCCCTGGGATATATCCAATATAGCACTTGGTGTCTGCCGCATCCAAATAGGCGTCGAAGTGATAGATTTTGACGTGACCGGAATCACTGCGGATAAATCCCATGATTTGACGGAGAAGAGTGGTTTTTCCGGCCCCATTTTCTCCAACGATTCCCACGCATTCACCATCATGAACCTGAAGGTTGATGTCGAAATTACCGCGGTTTTGGCCATAGTCTTTGGTTACGTGGTCGATGTCGATCACGAGGGGTTTGCTGTCCGTCATTGATTCACGCCTCCATAGGTTTTGTCTTCTTTATAGAAACTCATGAAATAATCTTCCAAGGTTTCTTTCTTCTCCGCCATATCGATCAATCCCTTTTGGGGAAGGTTGGCCAAGAAGAAATCGGTATTCGTTTCCTCCACCGTGCAATGGAGGCAGGAAGGAATCGAGGGGCTATTTCGCGCATCGATTCCCTTTGAAAGCAGGGTTTTCTTTGCTTTCTCGGCGTCTTCTAACGTGGCGTAGAAGAGGCGATAACGCTTCTCGGTTTTATGCTTTAAGTCATTCGCGACAAACAAAGAGACAATTTTTCCGTCCTTGATGACGGCGATTCGGTCGCAGCAGGAGTCCACCTCTCCAAAGATATGAGAGGAAAGAAGAATGGTTTTGCCACGCTTTTTCTCTAGGCGAATGAGCTGAATGAATTTTTCCTGCATTTCGGGGTCGAGGCCGCTAGAAGGCTCGTCCATGATGATGACGTCGGGGTCGTTCATGAAGGCACAGACAATTGCCATTTTTCGTTTCATACCAAGACTCATTTCCTTGCAGGTTAAGGAAGGATCGAGTTCAAATTCCTTGATGAGCCAGTCGAGAAAAACACGGCTGGTTAACCCTTTTAATTTGGCTTGTTCTTCGATGACGTCGCTTCCTTTTAAAGCCAAGGGAAGCGCGACTTCGCCCGGGATATAAGAGACCCCTTGCATCGTGATGTCGCGGTCGCGAAGGGAGTTGACCCCGTTAATCAAGGTTTCGCCTGAATCGGGAACGCTGAAGCCCATTAAGTGGCGGATTGTCGTGCTTTTTCCAGCACCATTTGGCCCTAAAAAACCAAAGCATTCGCCCTTATTCACGGAGAAGGAAACATCAAAAATGCCACGTCCCTGGCCATAATCTTTGGTTAGATTTTTGATTTCAATGACAGGTTCCATTTTTTTGCCTCCTTGGAAGATATTGGACTGTTGCCCAAAAACTTTCCACGTGTTAATATAGTCGGGTTTGCGGGATATGGCAAGCCTAAAAACAATACAAAAAGAGAAAAAGATTTATGGCAGAAATTGTGGTGGATAATACGACACTAATTAAAAAAGAGGACGCACGCGTATATCGAACGAAGCGGGACCTCGCCGATGCTTTGGAGGCTCTTTTAAACGAGAGGAATTTTGATGATTTGTCAGTCAAAGACATCACGGATCAAGCTCTAATTTCCAAAAATACCTTCTACAACAATTTCCAGGATAAGAATGAATTGCTCCAATTCGTGTTCACCCGTTATTTATTGAAAATCAAAGAACGAATCAACCCTCTTTTAAAGTCCTATAAGCCCTATCCTTTGCGGAAACGAGAATTCTTCAAGAAAGTCATTAAAGAGATTGTCGATTTCTTCCTCGATGATATGCCTTTGCCCATGGGAAAAATGGCGAAAAACGATATCAGTGGTACTTTCTTCCGCGACTTTTCGATCTTCACCCGCCAAGCCATGGAGCACATGGTGGCTGAATATCCTTTCTTATTAGGAAAAACTCTAGATGAAGTCGTCCTCATCAATTTCTACAGCGGAGGCATCGCCAATTTAATTTATTACGCCTACCGCAATGAACTACAAATCGAACGGAAAAAGATATGCTCGGACATTTTCCGCCTCGTTTATCCTGCCCTTTGCGATTCGAGTTTGATTTTGGGCTAGCCTAAATAGAAGAAGCCCACTAGACTATTAATTGCTTTGAAGAATCAAAGCTTCACAGGCCAAGAGTAGTGATATCGCGTCAAGTGCCTTTGGATGGGAGGTTGCCAAAGGACGAAGGAAGGGTTCCCTTCCGCGGTGGTGTCACGCAGCCGCTTGGGACAAATTTATTTTTTGTTATGTGAAGAACCTCCTGTACCCGAAGGAGTATTGGAGTATGGGAAATTCTAAAGTTCGCCGAATGTGCATCGACGGGATGCTCGTTGGCATTTTCTTCGTCTTGGCCAAATTGACCATTAAAGCGGAGCCGATTCATATCGCTTTCTCTGGCTTGGCGGTCATTTTTGCGACCTGTTATTTTGGGCTAGGCGATGGGCTCATCGTCGCTTTATTGGGTGAATTCCTCATCCAGATGACCTCGAGCTATGGCATTGGACCGACAACCCCATTATGGATGTTGCCTGCAGCCTTTCGCGCGTTAATCGTGGGTCTATTTGCCTTGCCGTTTCGGAAAAAAGGCGAAAATTTGGACCAACATTATGTATGGTATTTTATCGCCAATTTGCTCGCGGCCCTCTTTGTTACGGCTGCAAATGCCGGCGTTCAAACCTTGGATGCCTTGATCCTAGGCTATTCTTGGGCCGCGACAATTCCTTTGCTGGCTATGCGCGCGTTAAGCGGGCTAGTCTCGGCAACGGTGATTTCGATCATTAACATCCCTTTGCTACGGGCGATTCGCAAACTCTCACCAAACGAAGATTAACTGAAGCTTCTGAAAGCCATGGACCCGTGGAAGGGCATTTGAGCATCCCCATAGGACCTAGAAAATGGGATTTAAGAAAGCAAATAGGCGATGTCTTCTTGGGTTAAGGAAGAACCTTCCTCGTCCGCGACGCGGATGATGGAAGAAAGGGAACGCTTCAAAGCCTGAAGTTCGATGATTTTCTCTTCAATCGTGCCTTTGGCCACAAGTTTCCAAACGGTTACGGGGCGGGTTTGCCCGATGCGATGGGCACGATCGCTGGCTTGATTTTCCGCGGCGATATTCCACCACGGGTCTAGGTGGATGACGATATCCGCCCCCACGAGGTTTAGCCCAGTTCCACCGGCTTTTAAGGAGACTAACATGACTTTTTCGTCTTCGCTTGTGTTGAAGCGGTCCGCTAAAGATAATCTTTCTTTGGCGGGGGTGTCCCCATAAATTAAGGAAGAAGAGATTTTTAATTTGGCCAGTTCGTCTTGCAGGTGTTTTAAAACCGCGACGAAACTGGAGAAAATCAAAACCTTGTGCCCGCTGGCGATTGCTTCCTTGACCATGGCAATCGTTTGGGTTAATTTCGCGGATAAGTTTTTATAATTGGAGACAAAAACGCTTGGATCCACGCAAAGTTGACGGAGACGGGTAAGTTCAGCGAGGATGGCTACGCGGTTCCTCCCGCTATCTTTTTGATCCTTCAAAGTCATTTTGGCGTTTGTAAAATAAGCCTCATAGAGTTTGGCTTCGGCATCGTCCATTTGAACCACGGTGATTTCTTCCGTTTTTGGCGGGAGGTCCTTTAAAACCTCCTCCTTGGTTCTCCGAAGCAAGAACGGGGCGATTTGGGTTTCTAGACGATGGATTTGGGCTTGGTTATTATCGGCAAGCGAGCTATACATCAGATGGAAATCTTTGTAGCCGTCTAAATATCCTGGCATCAAGAAATCCATGATGGACCATAGATCCATGTAGGAGTTTTGAATGGGGGTACCGGTTAAGACAAACCGGTGCTTCGCGTGAAGGGATTTGACGGCTTTGGTCTTCAAGGCGGTCGCGTTGGCGATATATTGGGCCTCGTCGAGAACGATGGTAGAGAAAAGGATATCTTGGTAGAGTTCCTCATCGTTACGAAGGGAGTCATAGGAGACGACAAAGACCCCCTGTCCCGCCTCTTTCATTCTTTCGATGGTCTTTTTTCGGCTAGATTTATTGCCTTCCACGACCTCTACTTGACGGGATGAATCCCATTTTTCGAATTCGTTTTTCCAGTTATAGATTAACGATTTGGGGGAAATGATCAGGATATTTTCCTTCTCCTTCAATAAGGATAAGAAAGCAATCATTTCCAAAGACTTTCCTAAGCCCATGTCATCGGCCAAAATGCCGCCGAGCCCATTGCTTGCTAACGTCCATAACCAACGGACCCCATCTTTTTGATAGGGGCGTAAAGCGGATTCTAGGGAGGAGGATAAAGGCAATTCCGCGGATTGGAAATGGAGCAAGGAGTCGAAGAGGTCTTCCAGCCGATCGTCGATTTCAACGCTTAACCCGTCGTCGAGACGGAGGTTAAGGGCTTTATATAGGGGAAGATGCTCGGTAGTAAGTCCCTCCTCGCTAGGAGAAAATTGCTCAATCGCTTTCGAGAGGCTTTCATCGTCGGTCGCATAATAATTATTCCCTACGCGAACGTACTTTTTCTTTTTGCGGTAGGCATTCAGAATCAAGTTGACCTCTTCGGGGGTTAAGGAATCGGAAGAAAAGGAGACATCGAACCAATCTAGTCCACTTTCGGTTCGTAAACGAATCCCAGATTTCTGGTGGTTTACGGTGATATGGGCGATATTATCCGAAAGATAAAGGGAAGCGAATTCGCTTAATGGGGACAAATCGCGGTCTAGAATCGCCCCAATTTCCTCATCTCCTTGGATGGTCCCGGATTCGGATAAGCCAAGGTCTTTTAAACACGCACGGAATTTATCGTAGACGTTCCGAGGGGAATTTAAGTAATCCTGCAAGGAAATCGTTTGACCTCTGGACTTGAATTCGGTTCGCATATCTAAGGATGGCTTCGTGTTCTCGTTTCCTTCCTCGTAATCCAAGTAATAAGCGATGTAGGTACGGACTTGATTGGACTTTTCTTGGAAAATGGGGGAGACATGGATGTCATTTTGCTTCATTAAGGGTAATAAATCCGCGCCGATTTGATCCTGAAGGGCCTGATAAGGGAACGAGGGGTGAGCCAAAATGAATTGAGCGACCCGGCTCGATTTTAAAGAGGCGAACGCATAAAGAAGAATCTTCTTGGTTGCTTTGATGGGTTGAATCGCGTTGGTTTTATAAAGGAACAAGGAATTGGAGGAGACTAATCCGCCTAATTGGAGGCTTCCTTCATCGTCAGCTTCGATTTCGATTTTCCGGACTTCGTTATCCACTTCATAAAGCTCGTCGTCGAGATGGACGGTTTTGCCTTTGCATAGGAGCAATAGGCCGACGAATACTTCCAAAGTGATATCGGGATAATAGGATTCGGGCGAAAAATGTTGGGACAAAAAGAAGATGATCCGCTGATCTTGTGGAGAAAAGGAATCGATATCAAGGGAAAGGTAATTTCCTCGGCCGTCGTGAATGGCGGATCCGCGGCGGACCTGAGCCAAAAAGGCGGGGATGGAACGGGTTAAGTGTCTTCCTTCTCCAACAATTACGGGTACGATTTGAGGAGCCGTCCTTCCTTTGGGAGAAGTTAAATCAAAACTCAATTGAGGCTTTAAATGACACACGTCCCCCGTGGAATCGCTTTGAAGGTCTTTCAATAGGTCTTGGAAGTCGGCTTTGTTGGCTAGGAAATCTTCACGTTCTTGTTTATTAAAGGAAGATAGACGGTCTAAGGTATCAAAGTCGGATCCATAACGGGCGCGTAAAGTTTCTTCATCCTCGCTTTTTTCTTTTGTTGCGATGAAATAAGCGAGGGCATTTCGATCGTATTCGGTATATTCCTTTCGGATATAGGCGTCATGCAAAAGGAGATCGGGTCCTATGTTCAAACCAATGACGGGATAATTCGGTGAATAAGCTTCATAGGTGATGCTTTCATTGCTAGAAACAACCCGAAAATAAAGGGTGTATTCCCCGTTTTGGAGACGCGTTAAGGTGGATTCTCCGCTTGTTCCAACAAGGGAGTCTTTCCAAGATTGAAGCTGTGAAGAGGAAATTTTAGATAAATACATCTTAAAACCTCCTTAACGCTATGCCGGAAGGGCGAGTCAAACAGGCCTCCAAATAGGCTTTGCGAATCTTTGACCCTTCGAAGCTTTTCGCAATGACCTGGTCGTTACAAAGGTATTTCTCAACCTCGGGATATTCCGAAAATCCTTGGATAATCTGCATAAAGGCGATGAAGACGCTTTCTTCGCAATCGTAACGATCGATTTCCTTTAAACCTTTATCCAGTCTGCGGATTAAAGGCTTTAAGAAGAAACGCTCCCCGCGGTTTTTGAGATTGTCCACGCAGGCAGCGATCGTTTCTAAATGTAGAGAAAGAAATTTCTGAGTCGTAAAGGAATCCGAACTTGTGAGCAAGGCGACGTCTGTTTCGTAATTCGTGTAATAGAAGGCTTTCCTTAAAAAGAGGTTTTGCTCCGCCTGTTCGGTGGGAGTTAAGCTCTTGTAAAAATCCAGGACGTTAGAAAAAGGGACGGCTCGATGCTGAATCTGTTGAACCATTAAAGCGATATAGGCTTTTCGATTCCCCGATTTTTGGAGATAATTTTGCAAGGACTGGATGACTTCAGGACGAATGGCTCCATTTGGATGGGATAAGGCTTCCATAAGGGGAGCGTCATGCCCCCCTTTCATGCAGGATTCGAGGAATTTGCTTTTGGATTGCGGCCCCAAAATGGAAAAACGTGCCGTTTCCATCAACGCATCTTCGTCGAAAACATCAAAGATGTTTTCGTTTTCCTTCCCCCAATCGACGAGTTCATCAAATTCTTTTCCCGGAAAACAATGGGCTTTGGCCATGGATGGGATATAGGCTTTTAATTCCTGGTCGCGATAAAGTTTTAGGAGGAAGATGGCCTTAGAACTGAAACTCGGCAAAGCCTTATAAAGGCGCATGGCGAAAGCTAAACGTCCCTCGTCTTTTTCTTCTTTTAAATAGGCGTGCGATGCATCCGCGAGCTCAACGACTAACGAATACCCTCCGTGGAAATGACTTTCCGCGATGATTTTTTCTTTGGCGTCCTGATATTCTTCGTGGCTCATTTTGGGCCCATAAACCTTCAAGAGGATTGAGGCGTTTGCCAAATAGGTTTTGGGATTGAAGCGAACCATGGTTTCTAGGGCTTTCGAAAAGTCGGAAAAAGCATGGTTGGAATCGGCAGCCTGGAGGCGTTGATGAGCTTTAAAATTCTCTTGGTCCGACTGCTCTTGGATGGCGTAAAGTAAGGCGGCTTCGTGCTTGCAGTAATGGCCTCCTTGGGCATAAGGGCAGTTACAGGACATGGATGAGACTCTACCAAGGTCATTTAAGGCAAGGTGGACGTGATAGTCTTCCGATCCGTGGACAACGGCAAAATAGGTCGTATCGATTTTTTGACGGATGGTCACCAAGCCATCTTCAAAATATTTCTTCCCACGTTGGAGAATCAAGGAACCGAATCGTTTTTCGTTGATGGTGATGTAATCCATAAAAAAGCAACCCATATTTTAATCTCAAAACAAGGGCTAGGGAAGATGGGCAGCTTTTTAAAATCAGTGTAAATCCGCTTCTAAAAGGATGGGGCAATGATCGCTCCCAAAGACGTCATTGAGGATTTCGCTTTTTTGGACTTTGGATGCGATTTCGTTGCTGACAACAAAATAATCGATGCGCCAGCCGGCGTTATTTTCTCTCGCGTGGAACCGGTAACTCCACCAAGAATATTTGACTTCATCGGGGTGAAGGTAACGGAAGGTATCCGTGTATCCTTGGCTTAAAAGATGGGTGAACGCATCTCTTTCTTCTTGGGTGAACCCGGCATTGTGGATGTTGGCTTTCGGATTTTTGATGTCGATTTCTTGATGGGCGACGTTCAGGTCTCCCGTATAGACAATCGGTTTTTTCGCGGACAATTCGCCGAGGTATTCGAGCAGATCTTTTTCATATTGAAGACGGAAATCCAGGCGTTTTAAACCTTCTCCTGAATTGGGAACATAGGCTCCGACAAAGTAAAATTCCTCAAATTCCAAGGTGATGACGCGCCCCTCCTCATCATATTTCCCCTCTTTTAATCCGTAATGGACGGATAGAGGAGGGATGCGGGTGAACGCGGTGACCCCGGAATATCCTTTTCTTAGTTTGGAAACGGTCCAATAGGTTTGGTAACCTTCTGGAGAAAAAGGAAACGAAGAATGATCGGTTTCACTATATTTGGATTCTTCCAAAAACACGACGTCAGCATCGAAAGAAGCAAACGCTTCCGGAAACCCTTTATTTAAGATGGCACGGATGCCGTTGACGTTGAAGGAGACAAATTTCATAAAGATTCCTCACTTGGCTACTTATTTTAAGACAAAAGGAGGATACAATTCACTCGGTATGAAAATCACGTTAGAACAATTCCATCAAAATGTGGGCGAAATCCTGATGTATTGCCAATGCGTTGAGGAGAACGTCAAGCGCATTTATGCGCATATGCAGCAAGGCGATTATTCGTTGAACCGTCTTCGAATCGATGAAGAGAGGATGACGCTTGGACAAGTCATCACGGCGATGAAAACCTTAGACCAAAGCCGAAAAAACACCTTTTTCACGGAAAGAGACTACGGGTATTTGTTCTTGATTACCAAAACGAGAAATGAATACGCGCATAATGTGTATACCCATTTTTGCTATTTGTGTGATCCGGATGCTTTTGACCATAGCTACGATCAATGCGTGGACGATATGATGAAAGACAAAGTTTGGCTCTCTGCCCTTTATGAGGCCGTGGAGGATGCTAGACTTCTTTACGAAAAAGAAAACTAAGGAGAAAACCATGGAACACATCATCAAAATTTTATCCATGTTAGGGGAATCCTATAGCCCCTTTCATGTCGTGGACAATTTGGCTAACGAATTGTTAGAGAATGGATTTGAGGAAATTGAAGAGAAAACCCCGTTTGATTTAAAGAAAGGGAAGAATTATTTCGTTCGTAGAAACGACTCCTCCCTCATTGCCTTTAAAATCCCGTCTTCTCCGCGTCTTTCTTTCAAAGTCACGGCTGCTCACACGGATTCGCCGACTTTTAAAATCAAACCCCAACCCGTTGAAATTTTTAAAAATCTGATTCGTCTAAACATCGAACCTTATGGCGGAATGCTGATGTCCACGTGGATGGACCGCCCGTTATCGATGGCGGGGCGCGTGATGGTGAAAACGGAACAAGGGATCGAATCGCGGTTTTTGGCGATTCAACGAGACCTTCTTCAAATTCCCTCCCTTTGCATCCATTTTGATCGGAACGCGAATGAAAATTCTTCGTTTAACCCCACCAAAATGCTTCCGATTTTAGGCGAATGCCAAGACGGAGCATTCTCTTTTGACTCTTTCCTTCAAGAAGAATTAAAAACGCAGGATGAGATTCTTTCCCACGACCTCTTCCTTTATAACCGTGACGAACCTCGCCTTGTTGGATTGAATGGTGAATTTGTTTCCAGTCCTCGCTTAGATGATTTGGCTTCGACCTATTCCTGCCTATTAGGCTTCATCGAAGCCGATGGCACCGATTCTATCGACGTTTACTGTGCTTTCGACAACGAAGAGGTCGGGTCTTTGACCCGTCAAGGAGCGAATTCCACATTCCTTCGTGATGTTTTACGCCGCATTTCCTCGACTTTATTTGAGGAAAAAGAGGGTGTAGAAATCGGAGCGGCCAATGGATTTATGATGTCGGTGGATAACGCTCACGCGAATCACCCCAATTTCCCGGAAACTAGCGATGCTACAACGGATGTTCGCCTGAATGGAGGCATTGTTATCAAACACAACGCACGTCAAAAATACATGACGGACGCCTTCTCCTGTAGTTTAGCTAAAGAAATCGCCAAAATCGCCGAAGTTCCCTTTACCGAATATACCAATCGTAGCGATATGCCGGGCGGATCGACTTTAGGCAATATCAGCAATGGCGAAATTAGCTTTGCTGGCGCGGATATCGGCATTGCTCAATTAGCCATGCATAGTTCCAATGAATTCTGTGGAACCCATGACTTAGAGGCGATGACACACTTTATTAAAACTTATTACGCCACTCCATTCCATATGGAAGCGAACGCTATTCGTCTTTAATATTTTGCGGACAAACAATAAGAGGTTCGACCCAGTCTCGAATCTCTTTTTTTAATGTCTCAATGCACTCTACGGGCCCTTTTTCGATGCGTCTATGCTGGGCTAAAAAGGAATCCATTAACGCGATTGCTTCCTTGATTTCTTGCTCAAGGGCATCACAATTTTCTTTCCCTAGTTTTACGTCCATTAGTCTTTGTCTTTGCGAGGCGGATTTTAGACGAATCGCGTCAACATAAGACCCGTAGGCGGATGATTCCGGATCGAGGAAGGGAATTTGCATAGCAAAGGAAATCGAAGCATACCGCAGCGCATGCAAGGCTGCCTTGGGATCGTAGCCAAATTGTTCGAACGTAGCCTGCCGAGATGGCCCGCCTTGATGGATTTTATCTAATTCGCTGTGAGCGAGATTTCGTAGTGCCTGCAAAAAAGTAAAACCTTTAGCCTGAAAAATAGCGTTAAAAAAGGCTTCCGGATGGTCGATAAAGCAAATGGATTCGGGACGTGGAGAGTCCAAATAAACCAGTTTTGAGACCAATCCTTCCACGTAATAGGGATTCATTTTGGCGAGTAAAACGGGAAGTTTTCGAATGTCGTGAACGGTGATTTGACCGAAACTATGATCCAGACAGGAAGAGAATTGTCTTTCATTAAATAAATCGTCAAACGTTGGGAGACAAAACGCTTTAACATCTACATCAGAATCAGGAGTTTCAAGATTGTAATTTTGGGAACCCTGTACATAAGCATACAAAATTTTTCTGCCAATTTTTTGTTCCACCTCGTTGATGGAACCCTTTAAAACTATTGAAATGTCCATATTTTATAAACCTATTATACTAAACAAGTAAAAGCGATTTACGAATTATTTATAACTCCGTCTCAAAATAATTCATTGCCAGAGGAAGGATTGCGCCAGTTTCCATTGTCTCGTTTTTAAACATTGGTTTTCGGACCTTAATGGAAACCTCGTTAAACTTTGAAGTTTTTTCGTTGATATTTTTTTCCAGCTTCGCCAAGTAGCGATCAGGAATATAAAATCCGTCGCCTCCTAAAACGATTAATCCTGGATGAAACAAAGAACAATAACCCACTAAAGCTGCGGCCATTTTGTCCATCATGTCTTTCAGAGCCCAGTCAATTCTTGAATCGTTTTTCTTGTTTTGGAGTTCACAAAATCCTTTGAAGTCCAAACGCATTTTTGTAATGTCTCTTATTTTCTTGACCATAACATCGGAAGAAATATATGTTTCTAAGCAGCCGCGGTTACCACAAGAACAGGAAAGACCGTTATAGTCGATAGAAATATGGGCAATTTGACAACCAAATTTGGAAGAACTTTTTAGGAGCTCACCTTCGTGAACGATGGTCGACTCTACCTTATCTAATATATTGATATATAGAGCTTCTGGTTCGTTCTTACCGATTCCGTAATAAGATTCCGCCATGGCAAAACAGTCCGTAGAACTATTGATGGATACCGGGAGGGGATAACGTGATGAAATAGTTGATAATATCTCAATTTTTTCTCTCCCAAAATAATGTTCTTTATCTTCAATAATCCCTTCCTTGCAATTCACATTTCCCCGAACGGAAATTCCGATTCCAATAATTTTGGTATTGATAGATTCCCGGAACGTTTGATCGAGACCTTCGAGGAGGATTTTTTCATAATCCTGGATTCGAGACTCCCCTATTTCCAGATTTCTCTCGCTGGTTTGCTTTAAGGAAAGGCTTTCGATGCGAATAGTTATTCTTTCCGGGGACAGATAGACGGAAACGGTTTTTGGCGCGTTGGGAGCAAGGGTGAGAGCAACGGCAGGTCTACCCTTGATTTCGGATCCCTCCAGTTTGTTTTCTACAAAAAAACCATCTTTAAGAAGCGCTGACACGATGTTAGTTACGGTCATTTTTGACAATCCGAGTTTGCGAGAGATTTCAATACGCGTGGAAGAGGACTCGGATAAAAGTTCTTTAATTACGGCTTTGGTATTAGCTTGTTTCAATGCATTTCCATTCATAAAACTATTATAGTAAAAACAATATACAAACGTAAATATAGATTCTTTATAAAATGAAAAAGTAAAAATGATATACAAACATAAATTTTACAGTGCATTTCTATCTATGGTTTCACTGTAAAATGGAAACTATCAATTGGAACTGATAGCCTGGTGAATTTCCTTTGCCGTTTTAAAATTTGTGATTTTGGAAGCAAAATCATGTGTCAATGAAAAAAGAATTTTTATTGTTTTTGGTGCGAAAAGTGAGACTGCCGTTGTCGACAAAATCGCATAGGGTGATATCGTTGTAGAGATGGATTTTGCCAAACTATTCGAGAACTACGAACTTCAAGAATCCGGTTTAAAGGCCGATGGCTTTGTTTTTGACGGCCGAGAATGGAAGAAGACATATTCGCTGAATAACGTTGAACTAGAGGCGCGTATTGCCCTTAAAATTGGTTTTCCACCTGAAATTCAGGTTTATGATTCCTTCGATGAGTCTCCGTATACGGTTTATCGAAGCGATTCTGCTACGGGATCCTTCGTGGGACAGGTGAGACTAGAATTGGAGGAATTGCTTCTAGCGATTCGCGAAAAACATTTCGTTTTGGAACCTTCCTATTCCACCTCCCAAACTGATGAAGTGGTTCGCTGGGTCTTCCATGAATTTAATGAACGCCCCGATTACCCTTTTTCAGAAAAGGTGACCTATGTTCTAAGGACTGCCAAAAACCAAAAATGGTATGCTCTTTTTATGAATTTGCCTCTTTCTAAAATTGGGCTAGACAGTGACAAAAATACGATTATTTTAAATCTTAGAATCGAAGAAAAAGATAGGATAGATAATCCTCACATATTTCCTGCTTATCATATGAATAAGAAGCGTTGGTGCTCCATTCCATTGGATGGGAGGATGGATACAAATTTTCTTTTGGATTTAGTCCGCAAATCGCGGCAAAAAGCTTTGAATTCAAAATAAAAGGCATCTCTTTCAAGACCTAACTAGAGTCTGAATGAGATGCCACTTTTTATTTGGATTCTAGTTGAGAGACGTTTTCTTCAAAGGATTCGGTTACTTTAGCAACGAAACTTTTCCTTTTCTTTTCTTTCTTCACACCGATTCCACGGTTCTCGTTGGTGACCGCTTTTGCAGCCTTTTGTTCTGCAGGACTCGCTTTGGGGCGGTCGGTAGGATCAGGCTGATTTATGACAAGCTGCTTGTAAGGGACGATGATGTCGTTTCGGATAAACAATTGATACAATTCCCGGTTCAAGTCTCTTTGCACTTGGAAACGGTCCCCCTCTTTGCAGAAGGCGATTACTTGGAAACTGATGCCTCCATCATCGAAGTTATTGATGCCTTTATAGAACGGACCTTGCGTGATGGCGGGGATTTGTTTTGCGATGGCCGGGAGAGCCTGGGCGATCACGGCTTCCACGCGTTCAACATCCTCGTTATAAGAAGAGTCCATTAAAACCGAAACGAGAGAATCCTCGCGGGATAAATTGACAACCGTTGTAATGGAACTATTCGTGATAGATTTGATGTTGCCACCCGCGTCGATGAGTTTGGTCGTTTTGAGCCCAACTTCGTGAACAGTTCCACGGAACCCGTCGATGATGACGATATCGCCAACCGCGAAATAATCATCGAAAACGATGAATAACCCGCTGACGACATCTTGAATTAAGGACTGGCAACCTAAGCCAACGATGAGGGTTACGATGCTCACCCCTGCCATGATGCCTGTTACATCAACTCCCCAAATGGCCAAGATAAATCCGACGCCGACGAGAATCGAAATATATTTGATAAGGGAACAAATAAGGGATCCAACTGTTTGGGCTTTTCTTCCGTTGCTTGTGCAGGCCCGTACAATCGCGGTGAAGACGAAGACAAACATGAAGGCAATGACGACGACCAAGAAGGTTAGCAACCATTGAATGCCGCTATTGCCAAGCCGTTCGCCGATCCAAATCCAGCCGTTTTCGATTCCTTTCCCCAGGATGGCATCGCCTGTTTCGTTGCCAAAAATTTGTCGACAATATACGAGAATCAATCCCACGGCGATGGAGATTAGGAAGAATAAAACTTCTACGGCTAAAGTTACTTTTTTTGCCCTGGTTTTGGCTTTCCACCATTGTTTTAGGCTGAATTTTGCCTTTCCTTGCTTTTCCATTTTCTTCGTTTCTTGTGTTTCCATGTTGAGCCTCCTTTTTAGAATTTTGCTTCAAATGTTCCTTTTCTTAATTCAGTGCGTTGCCCTTCTAGATTTTCCGCATAATAAATGTGCCACAGGCCTTTGCCTTCTTGGGGAATATCAATGCTTCCAGTATAGTTTTTTGTCTCCGTGATGTTCAGGTCAAAAATTGGAGAGTCCAAATCAGCCAGAGTCACGGTGAAGAAGACGTTATAACCGCTCGCGTCCAAAGTGGAGAAGTGGTAGTCTAGCGTCTTGGTCGATGCCACATAGGCGATGTTATCTACGTTGACGAAAGGCTTTGCTTTGGTGAGACTGTTAAGTAAGGTCGCCCCGATTGCCACCATCGTTAAGGCAACCGAACCCACTGCTACGGCTTTAGAAATGGCATAGCTCGTCCTTTTTTTGGTGTCGTAAACCGCAGGGGCGTTTAATTCATCGCTTGTTGCGGTGTTGTCTGGAGAATTGAAAAAGGACGTTGCCGTGTTATCCGTGGATAGATTATTAAATTCCTCGTCCATTCTTTTACCTGCCTCGTTACTATACCAAAATGGTGCTTTGTTTACACGCGCATTCCCCCGTGTGTGTCATTCCTCTTCCATTTTCTTTATAATGGTTGCCATGAACCGCGTTGCTTTGATTTTTGATTTAGACGGTACCCTGTGGGACGCCGCGCTTCCGGTGTCGGAAATTTGGACGGAAGAAGGGAAAAAACGTTTTGGCCCCGATTATTTTTTAAGCGAGGCGGATGTTCGCGCGGAAATGGGCAAAACGATGGATCAAATCGTGTCCGAGGTCGCCCCGAAGTTAAAAACGAAAGAGGAACGCGATGCTTTTGCCCGGTTATTTTTAGATTCCGAAACCGTGTATCTCAAAGACCACCCAGGGCGATTGTTTCCCAAAGAAATTGAAACTTTGCTGCTTCTTCGCGAATGGGGATACCCCCTTTATATCGTTTCTAATTGCCAAAAGGGCTATATCGAAAACTTCATCCCTTTGTTGCCTGAAGGAACGATTTCCGATTTTCTTTGCTGGGGGGATACTCACGGAAAGAAGCATGAAACCATCTTGGCGTTGATGAAAAAGAACCAAGTGGAAAAAGCCATCTATATTGGTGATACCCGAGGAGATGAAATCGAAACGCACGAAGCCAATCTTCCATTTATCCACGCTGATTACGGATACGGTGTTTGTCTGCGGCCAGAAGGTAGAATCACCTCTTTTGAAGAATTGCCACAAATTGTGAAGCGATTAGAAGCCGAATACGACAATCGGTCTTATCAGGAGGAGAAGGAATGAACAACGATCAATTCACGCCGGGAAAGTATTTGTCTCCCTCCCAAATCGATATCATCAAATCTCAAGCGGAAAACGTGATGGATCCCAAGAATCAATCTCGTTTCATTCAGCTCATTGATGGCTTTGTGGAAAGCAACGGAACAAGAACCCCGGAATACAGCCACTTGATGGAGGCTTTGAAAGTTTCCAGCGAATTGCTTTCCCCGTCTTTGCATTACCCAGTAGATGTTCAGCAAAATCTCCCTTTTCTATATTATTTAGCGTATTACGATTATTTGATTCTCGTTGGCGTGTTAACGGTGGAGGATGTGATGAATATCCAAAGCCAATTCGCGGATGTCTTGTCGGGAAAAAAGAATAAGTTGCCCCAGGCGTGAGGTGAACCATGAGCGAAAAGAAGGATTTGAAAATCATGGTGGCGAAGGCCGACGCTTTAATGGCGGCTCCTTTAAGCATCTACTTAGAGAAGCAAAAACAAACGGTGCAGGCCGCGAGGATAGAAATCGAAGAAATGACGAAACGCTGCTTTGAGGCGGGGAAGAAAAGCCAAGTTGCCAAAGAAAAGGAGGTTTGCGACTCCGTACGCCGTGCTTTTAAAGATTTAGGATGGGAGGAGAAATAACGATGGAAGAAAAAGAAGAACTCTCCCACCTTAATGCTTTATCCCAAGATATTGCATCGAAACAAAGCGAAGCGATGCAACGCTTTTCCACAATGGTTCAAGAATTCAATGAATTAGACCGCCAGTTGAAGGATCTTCTTTTGACTTGGATGCCGGAGGAACAATAGCCATGGATGAGAAAATGGATATGACCTCAGGCGCTTTGACTTACTCTCGCTCACTTTCCCTTTTAAAAGAAGTGAATATCCAATGCGATGCCTTGAAAGAAAAAACGACTTCGTTAAAAAAACTTCTTCAAGAAGCAAAGGAAGCAGAACAACGTTTGCAAGGAATGGAAGAGCAAAAGAACCAAGCTCTGTCCTTGCTAAAAGCCATTCAAAAAGAATATAGCGAAAAAAATTGGGCGGGTGCAGAAGAACAGGCCAATGCCCTTTTTGCTTTGGCTTCCTCGCTATTAAACGACCACCCCTATGCCGTGGATTGGAAGGAAATGGCCCTTTGGAATCTCCTGCAAATCCATTGCAAACAAGTGGAGTCTCTCCCCAATTCTTTCGAAAATCTCGAGTCTTTAGACACCCTTCTTTCCGAATGGGGGGCGCTTCCACTAGGAATCCATGATGAAGAAGCGAAAAAAGAACAAAAAGAGAAATGCTTTTGCTCCGTCGCCCTTTCCATGCTTTCCGCTTCGGCCCCAAAAGAAGATTTGGAACGCTTGAATGCCATGCTGGCTCTAGCGTCCCGCTATAAAAAGGAAGGCTTGAAGGAAGATCCTCAAGTGGTTTTGGCTTTCAAGTGCCTTCAAGATGAAGCGACGTCCACCTTTAATGCCCTTTGTTATCATGCCGTCGGCCCGCAAGGGACTTACGAAGAGGCTAAGCCTCTATTCGCATTGCGTGACCAACTCCCTTTAAATCGAATTGATTGCCCTTTGTTTTCGACTCCAAAAACCGAAGAAGAATTCCAACTCCTTTATTTTTGGGATCGCACGGAAAAAGATGACGATGAATTTTTCTCCTCTCATCAAGAGGAATGGAAAAACTCTTTGGCGGAAGAAGATCCTTTTACCTTAAAATTCTTTGCTCATTTGCTCGTCGATTCTCGCTTGCTCGATAAAAAGAGGGAACCCATATATGCGTTTTTCAACGAAACTCCCTTCCAAATTAAGGTCTTGATTTTGGACTTAGCGTTGAGTGAAGGGAATTCGTCTCCTTTGCTCCGCCCCTTGTTCTTGGGGCTATTCCACGATAGAAAGAAGCAACTGGATTTAGAACGTTGTGCACCCGCTTTACTTCGAATTCAAAATAACGCCCCCGAGGAATCGAAAGAAGAATTCAACAAATTGGTAGAAGGATTCTTCCGTTCGCCTCGAAGCCACCGAATTCTTGAAAAGACTTCCTCCCCCGATCTTTATTTCCTTGGAAAAGGGAAAACGAGAAAGAAACCACCGGTGGGGAAAAAGGTTCGTAATTCCGTTGTTTCTTATTGGAGCACACCGGCTATCTGCATTTTCTATGCTTTTTGCATCGTTTTGCCATGCTTCTTGTTCGCTTTTTCGATTGCTCTATTGGAATTTAATCGCGAAAGAATCCCTTGTGAAGAATTCTATCTTTTGATTCCTGTTGGCTTATTGCTCTGCTATGTTGCTGGCGTTCTCCTTGCGTTTTATGGTAGAGATGAACGAAAGGGGTGGATGTTTAGCCGCGGCTTTGCAATCGACGGCTTATGGAAGGCTATTCTTGCCTTCTTGGGATTCTTATTGCCCCAAGCAGGCCTTTGGGGATCCTCGCATCGATTCTTCTTGTTCTTGCTTGCGATACTTGATTTTGCGTTGTCGCGGTTTGCCTTCCAAGAGAAAAGCAAGGCATGGCGATATGCCCTTTTCGTTCCTTTTTTGTTAATCGAAATTGCTTCGCTTGTTCTCTTAATTTTGGTTTTGATGGGTCGGCGGGCTTAATGCTCATCGTGATGGCAGGAGCAGTGGCCGCCACAAGCATGATTTAAAAATCCCATGGCCTCTTCTAAAAGGGCTTTGTTGGCGGCGTATCCATCACTAGCGACGACAAGAAGATTCCCGCCAACGAGCGTCATGATTTTTTGCATAGCTTCGTTTTCGCCAATTCCCATTTTCTCCACAATTCCGTTTAAGGTGACGATACCGTGGTTATAGGCCATCTTGACGATTTTTAATTGATCAGCATCAGAAAGAAGACCAAAGATTTGCGCAGCCTCGAATCGATTCATAGGGGACACTCCTTCGTTTTTGCGCCTTAAGTCTAAGAGATTATGCGCATAAATGCCACAAAGGTGCGCAATTTGAAACGATTTTTCTTCCCTTTTTAAGGGAAGTGGGACAAAATGAATAATATGGAGGTCTGTTTATGCAGAAAAAGAAGTTGATTCTCACCTATGCCTTGCTTGCATTGACCGTCGTCATAAGCGTCATTCTTGGTGTTGTTGGCCATGAAAAAGACTCGATGACGTTATTCGTCAAGGCTTTGTCCTTCTCCGTGTCGGAGGGGAAAACTGTCACCGTGGCTTGTGCCGGGATTTATGGCGGATTGATTGGCGCGCTTGTCGTATTGATTGTTGGGCTCGCCAAAAAGAATACGAAATTTAGCGCAAACGCTTTGACCACCCTTGGTGCTGTTGTTGCAGGCCTTGGCATGATTGATTGGCGTTTATCTCGCATCGCTGCCGATGGGAAAGCCGCTACCATTTTGACCCTTACCTTTGTGGTTCTGGCTTTGGCTTTTGTTGGTTTCCTTTGTGGCGTGATCTTCCCCTGCCAAAAGGTAAAAGAAGAAGTCGCCGTGGCCGAAGACGCTGCCCCTGCTGAAGAAACCGTCCCCACTGAAGAAGCGGAACCCGAAATCGCTGAAGAAGAAAAAGCCGAAAAGCCGGCGGAAGAAAAACCGGAAGAGGCGAAGGAAGAACCCATCGAAGAAGAAAAGGCGGAAGAGCCTGAAACTCCCGCGGAAGAACCTGTCGCTGAAAAAGAACCGGAAGTGACCGAAGAAGTCCAAGACGAAGCGGAGGCTCCTGCAGAAGAAGAAAGGCCGGAAGAGGCGAAGGAAGAACCCGTTGAAGAAGAAAAAGTGGAAGAGCCGAAACCAGAACCGGTCGTTGAAACTCCCACTGAATCCGAAGCGAAAAACAAAGTTGTCGGAAAATACGAAGTCTACCCCGCTGCTGGATTTTTCAAATATCGTTTGAAAGCCAACAATGGACAAATTTTGCTGGTTTCTCGCCCCTATAAGACCCGCGAAGGCGCCATCAATGGCATTGAAACCTTCCGCAAAAACGCTGCGAATGGCTCGCATCGCATTATCACGGATAAAAAAGGACGTGCTCAATTCCGTATCTTCACGGCCAATGATGCTCGTCTTATCGTAGCCGGGGAAATTTACCCCAATGCTGAAGGAGCTCAAAAAGCCCTCGACAGCACCCTTCGTTTCTATGATACGGACAATATCCAGAACTTAGAGGAAATTCCGGAAAGCGAAATTCGTGAATGGCGTGCAGAACTCAAGGATGTGGAAGCCAAACCCAATGGCAAGATTGAGATGTTTAAGGATGACGACGGCAAATGGGTCGGCGATCTCCGCGCATCCAATAGCGAACTCCTCTTCCTCACGACTGCCTATTCCACGAAGACTGCGCTTCAGAACGCTTTGAGGAGCGTTGCCAATAACGCGATGAAAGGCAACATCTCGATTGTTTGCGATAAGCAAAACCGTTATCAATTCAAAGTCTATAGCGATAACGGAATGGACCTTGTCTTTGGAGAAACCTATGATTCCAAGGAAGCGGCGACTTCTGCTGCCAACAGTGCTCGCAATTTCCTTCACGGCCAACCTAAACTCGTCGATTTGAGCAAAGCTCCTGTAGAAGACAAATAACACAAAAAGAATCGCCCTCGTCGACAAGATGAAGGCGATTTTTTGTGGTTATTTTTTTCGGCCCAAGAGATAGAAGTGATCTCGCGAACTAATCTTTCCATCAAGGACGTAGGCACGAACTTGTTCTAAATTGAGGATTTCAAAGTCGCGAAACAAGTCTTCCATTTGTTCCTTCGATGCGTAGAAATGGGGGATTCCCTGCTCAGGACCTGGTTCATCAGAGACCAAGGTATTCTCGTCAATCCGACGACGAGGGTCGGTGGCAAAGCCTTCTCCTTTCGCACAGAGGTCTACGAAAAATTCTCCTCCTGGAACAAGAAGCCGATGAAGTTCATTCACGACTTCCAAGATTCCCTTCGAATCGGTGTGGGAGATCACATGAAAGGAAACAATCGCATCTGCACACTCATCTCCAAAAGGGGCTTTTTTGATATCACCTAGTTTGAATTCGCCTACCTGTCCCGCCTCTTTCATGCTCTTTTTGGTTTCTTCTACGGCTTCCGGACTCAAATCGAATCCTTTCACATGAAATCCCATTTGAGAGAGGAAGAGGCTATGCCTTCCTAAACCGCAACCATAGTCGATGACTTCTTTGAAACCTTTGCTTTTCCATCGATAGGCGATACCGACCACTTCTTTGGAAGGCTCCCTCCAAGGCGTTTTGTCCGCAATAGACCAATTCCAGGCTTTTGATTCCATTCCTTTGCCTCCTTTTTGGTGCTGATTATATTCGAAAAAAGGCGTAAATGCCTTATAATTAAATCCCGGAAGAGAGATTGTAGATATGGCAAGAATGATTCTCGTCGGCGGAGGTTCGAGCTCCGGGAAAAGTTATGTTACCGCGCATGTTATCGCTAGGCTAGGCGAAGAAAATGTGACGAGGATTACGTTAGACGACTATTATAAAGACCAAAAAGATGTTCCCATGGAGCAACGTCTCCAGGTGAATTACGACCACCCCAAAGCTTTTGACTGGCCCCTTTTAAGAAAACAATTAAGTGCACTAAAGGAAGGAAAGGCCATTTGGAAGCCAACCTATGATTTCGTAGCCCATTCCCGTGCGGATAAAGAAGAATACGTGGAACCCAAGAACCTGATTATTGTGGAAGGGATTATGGCGTTGGTGGATAAAAATGTAAGAGAGTTGGCTGATCTCCGCGTCTTTATTGATGCCGGTGCGGAAAGACGTTTCCTCCGCCGCATGATTCGCGACTCCAAAGAAAGAGGAAGAACCTACGAAAGCATTGTGAACCAATATTTCCACACGGTTCAACCAATGTATGATGAAATCGTAAAGCCCTCCTCCATGTATGCGGACTTAATCGTCAATAATGACGGGGTAGAAAACTTGGCCATTGATGTTTTGGCCTGCGTCTTCACTGACCAATTGAAACAAGCAAACGCAGGAAAATCGATTGGCAGAAAACAAAAAGAAGAATTTGGTGAAGAGGCTTTGGCTGCTGTCTTCTCCAAACAATAAGCAAGGAGCATATTTATCTAAAAAGAGGGGGATGCCCCCCTTCTTTTTGCTGTTATTAGCTTAGGCTTGCTGAACCTGGTTTGGTGTAGAACCACTGTCTGGTTTTTCGTTTTTATAAAGCACACGCAATAAAATCGGAACGATGAAGGAACTAACGATAATGAGTCCAAGCGTGAAGGGAATGATGTTGGAATTCACAAGACCGTTATCCACGCCTTCCTGAGCGGTAACAATCAAGACTTCGGCACGGGCCATCATGCCTAAGCCGATAGCCGCGCTGTCTTTGAGGCGGAACTTGGTAAGCAATCCGCCACATCCTGCACCCAAGAATTTGCCGGCTAAGCCGACGACGACCCAAACAAATCCGAAGACTAGGAACATCGAATCAAATCCAGAAACCGCAGACCCGCTGCCGTCTAACCCAAACGCCTGGTACATTTTCAAAGCGACCGAAGCGAAGAAGACCGGGGTGAAAAGTACGTTCATCGTGGTATTGGTACGGTGGTCAATATAATGAGCAGCGGAAGTATTAGAAAGAATCAAACCAGCAATGTAGGCCCCTGTGATATCCGCGATGTGAAAGACTTCGGCCAAGAACGCCCATAAGAAGCAAAAGGCCAAAGAGAACATCGGAATACGACGGTGGTGGGGCCATTTTTTGCCCATCCAGTCAAAGAGTTTATGTAGTCCAATACCCATACCGATGGAAATCGCAAAGAACGCGGCCATGATGAGAATGAGCCACAAGACGCTTAAAGAGCCTTCTCCCGTCGGGATAACCCAGAATTCGGACGCTTCGCCTCCGCCCGACAAGGACAAAATCACAGACAAAAGAATGATGCCGATGACGTCGTCGAGAATGGCGGCTGAAACAAGCGCGGTACCTACGTCACCGTTCAATTTGCCGAGTTCCTTTAAGGTGGCAACGGTAATAGAAACACTGGTGGCAGTTAGAATAACGCCGTAATAAATATCGCTATAAATAGGATTAATGCCGCTTTCGTTAAGGGTTTGATAGAACGCTTGGTCCATGTTGCCGTAGACGCGGAACATGAACGCGGTTAAAAACCCTAAGCCTAAAGGAAATAGGACACCAAGACTTGTGATGACAATCGAAGCCAAACCTTGCTTGCGAATGGTTTGAAGATTGGTCTCAACACCGGCGGAGAATAGGATCATGACCACGCCGATTTTGGCCAAATCATTGATTCCACTGGTGGTGGTAGAATTCAAAATGAAGTTCTTGTCGGAGGGGATGAAGTAGAAGAGCCCAACGGCGAGACCACCCAAAAGATAACCCACGACTTTGGGCACTTTGAGTTTGCCCATAATGAGAGAAAACACTTTGCCAAATAGAAGGATTAGACCTAGCGGCAAAAGAATCAAATAGAACTTCCCGACAAATGGATCCGCGGTTCCGGAAAGAGTTAACGAAAGAAGATTCAGCATAACATGCCTCCGAAACTCGAATTATACGCTTTTCCGCTTCTACGGTTAGTGGCACTATCATGAAAGCCTTTTCAAGGCTATAATCCCGAGGATGAAAATTGCTTTGTGTGCTACCGAATTAGAAACCGATGCCGTTAGTGCTTTTTTAAATATTGCAAGTTACCTACATATGGTGGAGAAGAAGAGTGATGCGGCTATGGTCTTGTTTCCGCTACGCCGCTTTCAGGAAAAGGATTGGAAGGAATCCCTGAAGTCCTTGCGTAAATTATCGGAGAATTCCTCTGTTCCGTTTGGGGTAGGTTTTCAAGAAAAGGGGCGGGACGTGTATGCGTTGTTCCTCAAAAGCGAAGGAATAAAAATCTTACACGAGGATGAATTTTGTGAAATTTCGATTTCAGGCCAAGCGTTTGTTTTTGCTATCGGAGATGCCAAAATCCCTGAATCCTTGGCACCTGTTATTCGTCTTGGCACGAAAGGAATCGACCTTCAAAAACCCCCGTTTGGAATCGCATTCCAAAGAGAAACTTATTACTTAGGAATTTCTGGTCCGAAATATTATCAGGCTGCCGTTTATCGCGATGGCGTGCTTAAATGCCATCTACCAGAAGATCATCCTAATTTACTAGTTAAAACCCTTTTCTCTTTTTCTTCGGACGAACCAAGATCTTCTCCATCCAAACATGAGGCCTCCCCTCATCAAAATTGATCAAACCGTCGTTACATACGGCAAATCCCGCCTTTTCGTAAAAGGGGACCTTATCCAATTGGGCGTTTAAAACCATTTTCCTGGCTCCTAACGTCCGAGCTTTGGTGGTAAGGAATTTTAAAATAGCAGTTCCGACTGTTTTCCCACGGAATTCTTTTTTCACCGCGACTCTCCCGATTTGATATGTTTCTGGGTCGATTTCCAAAATTCGCCCCGTGGCTATAGGACGATTATCAAGATAAAGGACGAGACTCCAGCAACGGTCATCTTCGGGCCCAAATTCATTTTGAAAACCCTGTTCTTGAACAAAGACCTCTTCTCGTAGTGCCTTGGCATCCGACGGGAGGCCAAACGTAAATACTGGCTTAACCATGGGGAAATGATATTCCTTTTCTTATGGAGGGGGCATCATTAGAATAATGAGGTATGGAATTTCGTCGGTTTTTTAAATTGTATAAAAACAAAATCTTGGCTATTAGTTTTGCTTCCTTGGCGTTAATCGCCTTCTTTACTTATTACATTATGGGCCTTGTCCAATCTGGAATCGCTTTTTTCACACAAAATGAATTCAGCATTTGGAACATGATCGTTGTTTTCGTTGCTTATGCGACGATCTTCTTTTGCAATATCACCAACGATTCTTACGCCTACCAGGGTATTTTGATGTTCGTTTTCTTGATTGTTGCAGACCAAATCCTTTCCTGCTTTGTTCGAGTGGTTGCCTGCATTGCAAACATCATGACGATGAATCCAGTTGTGATTGCCTTCACCTTTTTGCAGGTTGCCTTTATCGCTGGACAAATTTATGTGGGGGTATGCTTCTACTTGAATTCTCGCCGCTATATGCGTGGACTTACCGACAATTTTAAGAAGCTCCGTATCTACGGCATTCTATTTACATCGATGCTGACGCTGAGCCACGCTTTTTCCATTGCCGTTTTGTCGATAGATATCTTTGGATATGCAACGGTATTCGATTGGATGGTTTTTCTTTCGTTGTTCTTGCTGCCAGGCTCGGAGGTTTTGATGTCCTTGTCCGTGAATTTCACGTTGGAACGTCTTCGTCGGATTTAATTCTGCAAAAGCGCTGCCCTAGGAGAAGGTGTTTCCAATGTGGTAGCACTATGTGTCCTCCATTTCTTGTAGCTGGGAAACGGTGGACATTTTATATTACGGGACTTATTTCCGCTTCAAACGCATTAACGGACTTAACAATTAGAATCCGCACAGTTTATTTTGGGGTCTTGAACTACGCGAAGCAAATCGGTATAGTTTTTACCGCGCCGACTTAGCTCAATTGGCAGAGCAACGCATTCGTAATGCGTAGGTTAGAGGTTCGATTCCCCCAGTCGGCACCATAATCGTATACATACTTTGATACAAAGTGAAATATGCGAAAAACTGCAAAAATGCTCAGAAATGGGCATTTTTTCTTATTTTTTGTTGCAAATCATTTGATTAGCGTTGTTTTTTTGCTCGCGTTTGCTGAGATGCTCTTTACCTATTGTACATATGCTTAACCTATAACACATACAGGTTAGCGTTCCATTTTTGTAGGTGAGGGAGTTCCGTCACCGAAGTCCCGATAAGCATATATCCGGATATTCGATCCTTGCAAACATTTTCCTCGTCGCGTAGTCCATCTCCCTCGTGTCGATGTCGTATTTCACGACGTCTTCGTAGGGCCGTCCCAGGGTGGCGAGGAGGGAGGTTCCCTCCTCACACAGTGACTTGGACGATATCTTCAGTTCCCAGCCGTTCTCCCTGGCCTCGCGGACCATCGAGAGCATCGCGACGGTCACCTTTTTGAATCTGTTGGCGTATTTGCCGAACCGCGGGGCGTAGTAGTGGGAGTTCATGGCCTCCTGGCAGCAGCCGAGGTAATCGTCCCTCGCCC
>UQCQ01000008.1 GCA_900539595.1 uncultured Mollicutes bacterium
GGCACGGCGTCAATCCCCGGGGGAGGCGAAAGCCAAACCCGGGGTGAAAGGAGGATAGGCCATTGAACTAGAAAGAATTCGCGATAAGAAAGAGAATCGAAGGACGAAAAAAGCCCGGACGAATCCAGGCTAATTGCCGATTGGTTGCGGGAGATGGATTTGAACCACCGACCCCCAGGTTATGGGCCTGATGAGCTACCAGGCTGCTCTATCCCGCGAGATAGGCTTCTTATCGGCAATGAGTAATATACTCTTTTATTCTAGGGGTAGCAAGAAAAAGTTCGCTTGAATCACCACTTATTAAAAACTTTCTCCGCAAAACCAGGAAGGTCTTTAAAGGAATAGCTCTTTCCGCCCGCATCGATTCGGCCAGAAAATAAGCCAAATACTTGATGTTGGTTGGAGCGTAGAACCAAGGCGTTCACATCCGCGTGGCGATCATAAACAGGTTTGAAATCCACCCAGATGGCTCCTTCTTTGTCCCGAAGCCGCCAGGAAGAAAGAAAGTCGTCCCTCCCAGAAGAAGTCAGAGGAATATCCATGATGACATCCTTTAATTTCAAAGCTTCTCCATCCACGAAAAGCATGTTTTCGCTTGCAGCGCTAGTATCCCCAAATCCATACCCTAGATTCCAGCCAAAGGGATGGCCGTTGATTTCGGTGTTGAGGGAGGACCAAAACCACGTATTTTTATAGGTCCAAACTCCTCTACCCCAGTCTAGAACCCCATAGCTATTTTGGTTGAAATCATAGACTTTATCGCCGAGTTTTGCATATCCCGAAGCTCGGAGATTATTGATTTTTTGGTTGTAATAGAAATGGCCTTTTTTCTTAAAAGGCGTGGCGATCACCATGGATTTATCGCTCGTCGGCTCTAAAAGGATATCGCAGGAAAACCGTTCCTTCTTCTTCCCTAGTTTATCCATGGAAGCCACTAAATGCCTTTTGCCATTTTGAAGAGCGAAAAGGATATCGAAGCCTTTGCCTTGGAAATGGATGTCCCCTTGCTGACTGGAGGCAGGCAAATGCAATTTTCCCATGGGGAATAGGCCAGCGATCGAACGAGTTGCATCAAAGGGGTGCTCCCCGAATTCCAGGACGCTAATCGAGGCTAACGACATATAGCCGTTATCGGCCACGGTTAAAGCCACCCCGTAGTTCACGTTACCAACGTAATAATAATCCCATTCTTTGATGCGGCTTCTTGGGGCCTTGATATCGGAACGGGAATAGGTTTTCACCAAATCAAAGGCGTATCCGGCTTCCGCCAAATTCCCTTCTTCGCTAAGCAAACGCCCGGCGCTTAAAAGATGCTGATTTTCCATCATGAATCTCCTTTATTAATAGGATAGGCCGAGAAGAAGAAACGGACAATAGAAAGTCGAAGCAAAAGGCGCGACTTTCGCCGCGCCCTCATCGAGAAATCTTACCTATTCTTCCGGATATTTTTCCCGAAAAGAATTGTAGTGAGTGTGGAGCAATTCTTCGGCCCGACGGGAGCAAGGAACGCCGAGGAAGTCTTCATAAAGCCGCTTAATGTCGGGGTTATTATGAGACTGGCGAAGCGTTTTATGCTCGTCAATGCCATAAAGGATTTTCGCGCGTTTTTGGCAATATTCCTCCACGATGTTTTTTCCTTCTTCCGGATGGAGATTGGGTTTGACAAACGGTTGGCCACCGCCATTGATGCATCCGCCGGGACAACCCATGATTTCAATGAAAGCATAGGGGGATTTGCCTGCTTTGATTTGCTCTAATAGCGGTTTGGCGTTTTTCATGCCGGAAGCCACGGCAACTTTTAAGGAAGAACCCGGGAAAGCAAATTCCGCTTCCTTGATTCCTTCCATGCCGCGGACTGCGGCGAATTCTAAAGCCCCCGCTTCTTTTCCCGTCAAGGTGAAATAAGCCGTTCTTAAGGCCGCTTCCATGACGCCGCCGCTAGCGCCGAAGATGACGCCGGCTCCGCTATATTCTCCGAGTAAATCCTGATCGAATTCTTCTTCGGGGAGGTCATCGAAGATTAAGCCTGCGCGGCGAATCATCAAAGCCAATTCGCGGGTCGTTAAAACCGCGTCGACATCGGCGATCCCTTCTTCATTAGCAAGTTCTCTCCGCTTGGCTTCGCCTTTTTTGGCGGTGCAGGGCATCACCGAGACCACGAAGAGGTCTTTGGGATTTAGATGATGGACTTTAGCAAAATAACTCTTGATGATCGCCCCTTCCATTTCGTGAGGGGATTTGCAGGAAGAAAGATGGTGCAATAATTCAGGATAGAAATATTCGCAATAATTGATCCACCCTGGCGAGCAAGAGGTGATCTGGGGCAATAAACCCTTATTTTGAATGCGGTTTAGCAATTCCGTGGCCTCTTCCATGATGGTGAGGTCCGCGCCGAAATTCGTATCGAAAACGCGGTAGAAACCAAGGCGGTGCAAAGCGGCGACCATTTTGCCTGTAGCATCCATCTCCCCGATTTTATGGCCGAATTCTTCCGCTAAGGCGGCGCGGACCGCCGGGGCGGTTTGGACGATGACCGTCTTTCCGTCCATAAAGGCTTTATCGACCAAATCGATTTCGTGTTTTTCGCTTAAGGCGCCCGTGGGGCAAACAGTGACGCATTGGCCGCATTGGATGCAGGGGGTAGAAGCAAAACTACGGTTGCCCGCTGGGGCGACAAAGGTTTCAAACCCCCGTCCCTCAAATCCTAAAATCCCGATTCCTTGGGCTTCTTTGCATCGTTCCACGCACCGACCGCAGAGAATGCATTTGCTGGTGTCGCGGAGAATACCAGGAGCGCAATCATCGTAATAGGTTTTGCTCTTCGCCCCAAGGAATTCTCCATCTCTTGCCCCGGTTAAGTGGGCGGCGTGGAGCAATTCGCATTGGCCGTTTTTCACGCAGGTTTGGCAATCCTTGGAATGGTTGGAAAGCAAAAGTTCTACGCTAGTTCTTCTAGCTTCAATCGCCTTGGGAGAAGAAATTTTAATTTCAAATCCCGCGTCGGCTTTGCAATCCGAAATCGGATAGACGCAGCTAGCCACTAACCGCGACCCACGGCTAGAAACGAGTTCGACGAGGCAGACACGGCAGGAAGCAAGGCTATTATGGCCTTTATTCCAGTAGCAAAGAGTTGGAATGTTATAGCCGATTTCTCGTGCCGCTTCCAAAATCGTGAGGTGGGAATCGACTTCGTAAAAGCGGCCTTCGACTTTGATTTTGATTTTATCCATGGTCGTTTACTCCTTGGTGACGGCGCCGAAGCGGCAAAGGGTGAAGCAAGATCCGCAGCGGATGCAACGGGTCTGATCGATCACGTAAGGTTCTTTGCCTGGGGTGCCGTGGATACAGGAGACCGGGCAGTTTCTCGCGCAGAGAGAGCATTTCTTGCAACGGTCTTTATCAATCGTGAAATGGGTGAGCTTTTTGCAAACGTGAACCGGGCACTTCTTGTCCTTGACGTGGGCTTCGTATTCTTCCGGGAAGTTCTTCATCGTCGAAAGAATCGGGTTGGCCGCGGTTTGGCCAAGGGCGCATAAGGCGCCGCTTTGGATCACGGTCGCGAGGTCTTTCATCTCCACTAAGGTTTGCTCGGTGGCCCTGCCTTCGACAACATCGGTCAGCATTTCGAAAATGCGCTTGGTACCGATGCGGCAATGGGAGCATTTGCCGCAGGATTCGCTGCAAATGAAATCCATGTAGAAATGGGCGACGTCGACCATGCAGTTGTCTTCGTCCATGACGATGGCACCCCCACTTCCCATCATGGAGCCTTTGGCAACAAGAGTATCGTAATCAATCGGGGTATCGAGGTCTTTTTCGGTTAAGCAGCCGCCACTTGGCCCGCCAGTTTGGATGGCCTTGAACTTCTTGCCGTTCGGACAGCCGCCGCCGATTTCGTAGATAATCTCGCGCAGCGTAGTGCCCATAGGAACTTCCACCAGACCGGTGTTGCTGATTTTGCCGCCCAGCGCGAAGACTTTGGTTCCTTTCGATCCTGGGGTACCGATTTTAGAATAATCCGCGGCGCCCACGCGAAGGATATAGGGGATTTGGGCTAAGGTTTCGACGTTATTGACGCAGGTAGGTTTGCCCCAAAGCCCTGAAATCGCTGGGAAAGGAGGACGGGGGCGGGGCATGCCGCGCTTCCCTTCAATCGAATTGAGCAAGGCGGTTTCTTCGCCGCAAACAAAGGCACCAGCCCCTAGGCGAAGATGGGCATGGAAAGAGAAATCCGTTCCTAAAATATGGTCGCCAAGTAGCGCTGCCTTTTCCATCAATCCAATCGCGTTGTTTAGCCTTTCCACTGCGACCGGATATTCGGCGCGAACATAGAAATAACCTTGGCTCGCCCCAAAGGCGTAGCCGGCGATCATCATGCCTTCGATGACTTCAAAGGGATTGCCTTCTAGAATGGAACGATCCATGAAAGCGCCGGGGTCACCCTCATCGCCATTGCAAACGATGTATTTTTGATCGCTTTGGACGTTGGCGGCGAATTGCCATTTTCTTCCCGTGGGAAATCCCGCGCCCCCGCGTCCGCGGAGACCGCTGGCAACTACTTCGTCGATCACTTGCTGAGGAGTCATGGTTTTTAAGACTTTTTCCAAGGCCTTAAATCCATCGTATCCTAGGGATTCTTCCAGGGAATAAGGATTGATCGTCGAGCAGCCGTGCAATGCGACGCGAACTTGCTTTTTATAGAAATTTATATCGTCTTGGCGTTGAACCTTTTCATGGGTATGGGGGTCCACGTAAAGAAGGTTTTCGCAGACCTTCCCCCCGATTAAATCTTCTTCGACGATTTGTTCGACGTCTTCGATTTTCACCATGCGATACAAGGTATCTTCCGGGAGAATCTTAACAAACGGGCCTTGGGAGCAAAAGCCAAAGCAGCCAACGTGGTTGACTTCCACTTTATCGCCGATATTTTTGGCTGCAATCAGTTCGTTGAGCTTGGCGATAATCGCTTCGCTATGGTTGGATAAGCACCCGGTTCCACCGCAAACAAGGACATGGCGTTTGCCATCATTTCCCGAGATTTTATTTTCGAAACATTTCGAGCAGCCTTCGATCCGTTTCTCTAAGGCTTCGAGGGAGGTTAAACGTTCCATATTAAGCCATTCCTTCTTTCTTGCGGTATTCTTGGAGGATGCCCTTGACTTGCTCGCGGGTCACCTTCGGGTAGACTTTGCCGTTGACCGATAAGGCCGGGGCAAGGGCGCAGGCGCCCATGCAACGGACGGCTTCTAAGGTAAATAAGCCGTCTTTGGTCGTTTCGCCCGGGCCAATGCCTAGGTCTTTGGCGAATTCATCGCAGACGTCTTGGGCCGCTTTGACGTAGCAAGCCGTGCCTAAGCAAACTCCAATAACGTATTTGCCTTTTGGGGCGAGGGAGAAAAACGAATAGAACGTCACAACGCCATAAATCTCAGCGACGGGGATATCCATTTCTTCGGAAATGATTTCCTGAACTTCGAGGGGGATGTACCCATATTTTTTCTGAACAGTCGAAAGAATCATCATCAGCGGACTCGGCTCGTCCTTCATCGAACGGCAGATCGCTTGAACGTCCTTAACGACTTCGGAGCGTATTTTCATGTCTTCCTTTCCTTCCTGCGTTTCACACGCGGGCGTGTTTGCATTACAACAAGAAATATTTTAGAGGGCAATATCCCAATTGAAAAGGAACTTTTACCGATTACCGATAAACCGAAAGAGTCCGATGTTATCGAATGTTTTTCCTATACTTGTTAATAGAAATTAAGTTTATCGGTAATGAAGGACAGCTCTTTTCCGAGAAAGGGATAAAAAGGAAAAAGGAAGACGAATGGGATTTGAAAGCCCCATACAACCTTCCGAATTCATCGAATCTTTTTATTTTCTAGAATATATTTTTGCATCTACATGCACTTTTCTATTCTAGACCATTATCCTAGTTTACCTAAACTATCGGGATTTAAAAGAAAATCATAAATGCTCATCGTAAGAATTCCGTATTCGTCATAACGAGGCGGAGTGGGGTCTTTGGTGATGATCATTTTGGCAAAAGAATCGTCGATTTTCCTTAACGGTCGAATTTCTTGATTTCGCTTTTCTTCATTCGGTATGGAATAAGCGGATTGGATGTAATAACGTTTTGAGCCCTTATTGCAGACAAAATCGACTTCTAATGCCTTCCGAATCTGTTTTCCGTTAGCATCTTTTTCCGAAACGAAATTCACCCCTACATCCACGTGATATCCCCGCATTTTGAGTTCATTGTAAATCACGTTTTCCATCGCGTGATTTTCCTCGAATTGGCGGAAATTTAATCGAGCGTTCCGAAGTCCGAGGTCGGAGAAATAATATTTTTTTGGAGTTTCAATGTATTCCTTCCCTTTAATGTCGTAACGGGATGCGGATTCGACAAGAAAACTATCCTCCAAATACCCGAGGTACTTCTTAATCGTCGCGGAGGTAATCTTGGAATTTTTCCTGCTTTGGAACGTTTTTTTGAGTTTCTCCGGATTGGTCAATGAACCGATGCCAGAAGAAATTACATTTAACAAATCTTCGAGTTCATCTTGGTTTTTAACGTTATGCCGTAAATAAATGTCTCGAAGATAAATCTCCTGGAACAATGTTTCTAGCATCGATGCTTTTTCATCATCGTTTTTCTTTGAAACGACAAGAGGAAGGCCGCCGTAAAGCATGTATTCCGTTAAGCCCGCATAACGGTCTCCCGAATAAGCCGTCATGAATTCCGCAAAGCTCAAAGGATACATATGGATGGCGTCTCCCCGTCCCGCGAATTCGGTAATGATATCTTGCGAGAGGAATTTCGCGTTACTTCCCGTCACATAGATATCGAGGTTCGGCTCCCGTAAATAGCCATTCAGCACATATTCGAACCCGTCCAATAGCTGAACTTCGTCCAATAGTAAATAATAGGGTCCGTCGCTGGAGATTTTTTGTTTCATGTAAGAAAGGAATTTCTTAGGGTCTGCACCCCGTTTCCCCTTCCCCATGTCGACGTAGCTTTCTCCCATCTTTTCTAGATCGGAAGCCGAGTCGAAAGCGAAGCGAATCACATGGTCTTTCGGCACCCCTACCGATAGAAGGTGGTTGTAGAACAAAGTGTTCAAAAGATAGGATTTGCCGCATCGACGAATGCCGGTAATGACCTTGATCATTCCATTGTGTTCTTTTTCAATGAGCTTATTTAAATAGAAGTTTCTTTCCATATTCGTCTCCTAGAATAGATTTTTGCATCTATATGTACTTTTCTATTTTATCTTAGACCAAATAGTTTCAAAGAAAAAGGGTCTAGAATAGATTTTTGCAACTATATGCATTTTTCTATTCTAGCCTATAAAATCAACCAATTGGCTTTCGTAGTAAAAAAACCCGCGACTTACGCGGGTGCAAGGCACAAGACGCCTTATTTTTTCGTCGAGGCAATTTTGGGATCGGCCATGATGGAATCGACCGCGCCTTGGATGGAGGTTTCTAAGGACAATTTGCCGTATTTATCCACATCCGCCGGGGCCCGAAGTTCGTGGGTTAAGCACGCCGGCCCGCCGATGCAGCCGCCAGGGCAAGCCATCCCTTCGATGAAATTGCCCGGCAAACGTCCCGTCTTGGCTTGGGTCAAGGCCACTTTGCACTGATCGAGTCCCGAGCAAGCAATCGGCTTTACCTCAAAATCGATATTTTGTTCTTTCAAGGCTTCGGCAACCGCTTCGGAAAGTCCACCGCTACGGGCAAAGATGCGCCCAAAATAGGAAGCATTGTCTAGAGGCGATTCCTCCAATTCCTTGAGGTTAATGTCGCGGCTATCTAACAAAGCTTGAAGTTCTTCAAAGGTAATGACGCAGTCGATATAGGGGGCGCTATCCGGACGGGTGACTTCCATCTTTTTGGCAATGCAAGGACCCGCGAAGATCGTTTTCGCCGTGGGGTCGTTTTTCTTGATATAACGGGCAATCGCTGCCATCGGAGAGAGGTTTTTAGAAACCTTGTCCTCGAGTTCGGGGAAGGCTTTTTTGACATACATGACAAAGGCGGGGCAGCAAGAGGAGGTGCACATTCCTTCTTCTGCTAAATCCCTAGCTTCATTCATCGCGACGATATCCGCGCCGAGTGCGGCTTCTACCACATCTTGAACGCCAAGTTGCTTGATTCCCGTGACCACTTGGCCGAGTTTTACAAAGCGAAGCTGGCTGGCGATGCTAGGAGCCACAATCATATAGACCTTGTAGTTCTTGCCTCCTTCTGCTCCGCGGATGATATCGATGGCCTTCGTGATGAAGGATTTATCCATGATGGCGCCAAAGGGGCAAGCGTAGGAGCACTGTCCGCAACGGACGCACCTCTCCTCATCGATTTGGGTGATGCCGTTAACGTCAGGATGGATCGCGTTGACTTTGCAGGCGGATTCGCAGGGGCGTTTGTTGTTGACAATCGCGCCGAATTGGCAGGATTTCGCGCAGAGTCCGCAGTTGACGCAAAGGTTCTTATCGATGCGGCAGCGCAAGTCGGAGCCAAAGCTAATCGCGTTGCGGTGGCAGGCTTGGGCGCAGCGGTGAGCCAAGCAGCCGCGGCATAAATCGGTGACGGTGATGCCGCCGAAGGGGCATTGGTCGCAGGCAGCCTGGATCACTTCCAATAAATTCGCGTTTTTGGAATCGCCGCCTAGGGCAATCTTAATGCGTTCCCGGACAATTTCTCTTTCCTTATAGATGCAGCAACGCATCGTGGCTTTTGGGCCCGGGGAAATGGAATAAGGAATCGCGTCGATTTCTTCGGGGCTTAAATTCCCATCCCAATATCCACGGGCAATCGCGGTTAAAACCTTCCACTTCAGCTCTTGGACGAGGGTATCAAATCGATTTTCTATAGCCATAACAAACGACTCCTTAATAATAAAGAACTTCCACTTCCTTCCCGAGGGAACGTAATTCCTCGGCAAGGGAAGAGATGACGAACATTTTCATTTTGATGTTGAGGGCAGGGGAATCCTGATGGGCGGGGTTCATCGCGCACCCCACCCGGAAATGAATGGAAGTGGCTTCTTCGATCAACATCCTAGAAAGGCGCGAGGCTCCATCTTGACGGAAGCTCCATTCAAAATAGAGTTCGTTCTTCCCCTTGTAGTCTTGAAGGATTTCTAGAACCTTGTTCAAGGTGATGATCCCTTCGGTGACGAGATCTACCCCTTCAATTTGCGAAGTCGGCGGGACTTCGGAGTCTTCGTAATCCAAACTCCCAATGACTTCTTTGCCAAGGTATTTAGCGACGATCGTCGCGCTTGTCCCTCCGCAGACGACATGCGGCCCCGGAAGAGAGAAGAATTCTTTCAGCAATTTTTCGTCGTCTTCTTTCTTTTGGGGCGGACCCACCCAAATGTTCAGGGGGCTCGTCTTACGACGAGTGAGGACCAAAGCCGTCACATCGTCCCCCGGCCTCGAATTATAAAGAAGCCGGCAATGGTCTACAAGAAGCGTCGCCCGGTTTTTGGCGCTGGTAAGTGGATTCCAAAGTCCTTCGAGGTATTCTTTGATTTCTTCTCTTCCCCAGCCAAAATTTAACGTTTCTCCGACTCCTGCATAAACCGCCCCATCCGTAAAGAGGGTCACTTCGTCTTCGACGTCCAAATAAAAGGAAGCAAATGCGACGGATTTTCCTTCTAAATTTAGGGATTTCCATTCGATGTTCCTTGCTTTTCCTTTCCGTAAAACAATCGGTTCGGGATTATCGAAGCAATAGAGAGTGGCGGAAAAATCTTTCTCGACGCGCAGAACGTCGAACGTGCAATACGCTAGGCCCCCGCGGTCTTTGGCTACAGGTAGGGTGCGAACTAGGGTTGCGACCGCTTCTTCCATCGCGATTCCTTCTTCGATCATTCGTGAAAGCATCGTGGAAGTTAGGGTCGATAAAATGGAGGCGATGACTCCGCTTCCTAGTCCATCGGCTAAAACTAACGTCAAGGCTCCGTCCTCAGATTTGGCCGAAGCGACGTGATCCCCGCAAAGCTCTTCCCCTTTATGGTTCAGGCTTAAATATCCCCATTCTAAAAGGGAGGCGTTATTTTCCATGGTCCTCCTTGGTGGAGAGGGAAGCTTCTAGACGGGTTAAGGCGATTTTCGTTTCTGCGGCGGATTCTCCCAGCAATTGGGCGATTTGTTGAACCGCGGCCATGTTTTTCTCGATGACTTCGTTGGCAAGGCTTGTGGCTTCTTTTCTTCGTTTTAAATTGGCTTGATGCTCCGCTTCGCGTTCCGTGCGGTCGTGGAGAATGGCCATTAATGTTCCATATTTTTCGGAGAAAAGCACGGTCGCTTCGACGACTTTCCCCGATTCAAGGTTCAATTTCTTGTTTTCGGCTCTTCCTTTTTCTACCGCGTCAGCGATGAGTTCCATTGGGATCAGCTCGGAAAGGTCTTTGCCTAGCATCGTTTCCTTGGAGATACCAAATAGCTTCTCCGCGGCTTGGTTTGCTAATTCAATCTTCCATTCCTTGGAAGCGGTTAAGATGCCGTTAGGAGAATTTTCGTAGATATGGGCGGAGACGCTTTTGGCTTTTTCCATCAAATAAGGAAGGCACATCTCTACCTGGGCTTTGCCTTCTAACACGGCGATTGCTTTTTCTCGGCAAGAAGAATACCCGCAGCAGGCGCAATTGAGTTCATCTTGCTTATTATGTTTCCCCATTCGTTCCAAAACTTCTTGGATTTGGTCTTCGCTAAAAGAAGGTTTATGGCCATGGAAGCCATTAAAATCTTTTCTTATATCTTTTGCTATATATTCCTTGGAATCGAAATGACCCTGTCCGCCAAATTCTTCTAAAAGGATTTTAGATTCCACAGCCCCCGCTTTACGATTTGGCATCGCGGGGCCGTTAAGGCATGACCCGCGACAAGCGGAAAGCTCTAAGAAAACATGATGGAGTTTCCGCGCGCGGATTTCTTCTAACGCCTCGATAGTCGTCTCCACTCCCGATAAGGCAAGATAACGATATCCAGGCTCTTCTTTCTTCATCGTGGCTAAGATTCCCCCTTCTTCGGGGTAAAGCCGTTCCAAGGGTCCTTGGGGTTCTTGCTCTTCTTGCAGAACAAGATGATTTTCTTGAAGAAGGGCTTCTAAGTCCAAGAAGGTCAAAGCCAAATCCAAGGAATTGTTTTGACGGTCCGCTTCTTCCTTTTTGGCGATGCAGGGGCCGAAGAAAACCGTTTTGGCCTTCGGATGACGTTTTTTGATATCCAGGCAATGGGCTTCTAGGGGTGTAAAAACGGGAGCAAGGCAAGGCAATAAATCCGCATAATGACGTTCTAGCAATAAATTAACGGAAGGGCAGGCCGAAGAAAGCAAAACGTCGTAGTTCGGCAAAATTTCTTCGTAGGCTTTGGAAACAAAGCGGGCTCCTCGAGAAGTTTCTTCGGCGTCTTGAAAACCTAATTGACGTAAAGCGCTTTGAAGGGAAGCAAAGCTAACGCGAGGGAAAGCGGCCCGGAAGCTTGGGGCGATCGAAGCGTAGCATTCTCCTTCTTTTAGGAGTTCATCTAGGCGCGGCTTATCATCGCGGATCACTTTCGCGTGGCTTGGGCAAGTTTCGTAGCAGGAGCCGCAATAAAGGCATTCGGATTGTTCGATATGGGCTTGCCCGTCGTGAAAGGATATTGCCTTCACGGGGCAATGACGGATGCATTTATAACAGGTTCTGCAATCCGATTTTAAGCTTCGTAATGGGTAGTCCATCTTCCCTCCTTATAAGGCAAAAGGAGGCCCGTTTTGGGGGCCTCCCCGTTTCGAATCAGTCGAGTTGAGGCAGGATTTCTTCGTTCAGGATTCTTTCGCAGTCTTCGGGTTTCACCCCGTGGATGCGCTTATTTCCGACCTGGATTTCCACGCCGCCTTTTTGGCAATCCCCGAGACAAAAACTGGCTTTGAGGATCACTTTCTCTTCGAGATGAAGGCGCTTCAACTCTTTTTTGAAGGCCTCAATCACCCCGCGAGAATTGTTGAGATGGCAGCAGCTGCCGACACAGATGGCTAATTCAATCGATTTCATTAATTCCCTTTATAGGCATCCTTCATGATTTGGATCATGTCCTCGACCATGGGCTCTCTCGGGTTCGCCGGGGTGCACTGGTCTTCATAGGCAAGGTATGCGATCTCCTCTAGTTTGTTATTATAGAACGCTTCGTCGGGGATAAGGGAGGCGAAATTCATATCGATGCCGATTTCTTTGCCAAGTTCCATGACGTGATCGGCCAAGACGTTGCGGGCGTCTTCGCGGCTTGGGCAATCCCAGCCCATCGTGCGGCAGATGCGTTGGTACTTCAAATCGCATTGATATTCTTCGTACTTCGGCCAGACCGAGAGTTTAGTCGGCTGCTGTCCGTTATAACGGATGACGTGGGGGAGAAGGATCGCACAGGTTTGACCGTGGATCGTGTGGAATTCGCCACCCATCTTGTGGGCAAGGGAGTGGACCAAACCAAGGAAGCTATTGGCGAAGGCCATACCGGCGATCGTGGCGGCGTTATGCATCTTTTCGCGGGCTTTGAGGTCGTGCTTACCATCTTTGACCGCGCGGGGCAAATAGGTGAAGACGAGCTCAATCGCTTCTAGAGCCAACCCATCCGTGAAGTCGCTGGCCATAACCGAGGTATAGGATTCGATCGCGTGAGTCAGGACGTCCATGCCGGTATAGGCGGTAGAGCGCGGCGGGATGTTGGTCGTGAATTCGGGGTCGACAATCGCGATCGAGGGGGTCAAGGAATAGTCGGTAAGCGGATATTTCTTGAGGTTGGCCTTATCGGAGATGACGGCGAAGGGGGACACTTCACTGCCGGTGCCCGAGGTGGTCGGGATGCAGATGAGTTTGGATTTGCGGCCGAGTTCCGGATATTTGAAGGCGCGTTTGCGGATATCCATGAACTTTTGCTTCAAGTCGTTGAAGTCGACTTCGGGGTGTTCGTAGAAGATCCACATGCCTTTGGCGGCGTCCATGGCGGAGCCACCTCCCAAAGCAATGATCGTGTCGGGTTGGAACTCCTTCATGAGTTCAACGCCGCGGCGAACCGTCGTGATATCGGGATCGGGTTCGACTTCGGCGAAGAGCTGATAGGTGACCGGGTTGCGGCGGGCCATAAGCTGATCGATGATCTTGTTGAGGAAGCCGAGTTGGACCATGGAATGGTCGGTGACGATGAAGACTTTATCGACGTCTTTGGCCGATTTTAAGTATTGGATCGAATTGCGTTCGAAGTAAATCTTTTGCGGGACTTTGAACCATTGCATGGTGTTTCTCCTTTTGCCGACGCGCTTGACGTTGATGAGGTTGACCGCCGAGGTATTTCCCGCGACCGAGTTATGGCCATAGGAACCGCAGCCAAGGGTCAAGGACGGAAGGAAGCTGTTGTAGACGTTTCCGATGCCGCCGAAGGTAGTCGGGGAGTTCCAGATGATACGGATGGCCGGTTCTTTGTCGCCGAATTCATCCGCCATCTTTTGATCGTGGCAATGGATGCCGGCGCTGTGGCCAAGGCCGCCGAATTCGAGCATTTCCTTGCACTTGGCAAAGCCTTCTGCTGCATCTTGGACTTTATAGATGGCGAGAACCGGGGAGAGTTTTTCTCTCGACATCGGTTCAGCAACCCCGACCGTGTCGCACAAAACGGCGATGACTTGGTCTTCTTTGGGGATTGCAAAACCCGAATTCTCAGCGATTTTGAAGGCGCTCATGCCGGCCACCGCGGGATTAAGACGGGCACTAGCCACATCTTCGGACCCTTTGGTGACGCCGAACATATACTTTTCAAGCATTCTCGTTTCTTTTTCGGAAGCAAAGTAAATGTGATAACGCTTCATCGTTTCGATCACTTGGTCATAGACCTTTTCGTGGATGAAGATGGCCGATTCGGAAGCGCAGATCATGCCGTTATCGAAGGATTTGGAAAGATAGATATCGTTGACGGATTGGTCGATATCCGCGGATTCGTCCACGTAAACCGGGACGTTACCGGCTCCAACCCCAAGCGCGGGTTTGCCGCAGCTATAAGCGGCGGTGACCATGGAGTTGCCACCGGTAGCAAGGATCGTGGCAACGCCAGGATGGTGCATCAAAGCGGTTGTGGCATCGAGAGAAGGATGTTCAATCCATTGGATGCAGTTTTCCGGGGCTCCAGCGGCAACGGCGGCATCGCGCATGACGATGGCCGCGGCTTTGGAGCAATTTTGCGCACCCGGATGGAACCCAAAGATAATCGGGTTACGGGTTTTGATCGCGATTAAGGATTTGAAGATGACGGTCGAAGTCGGGTTAGTGACCGGGGTAACCCCAGCGATCACGCCTAACGGCTCGGCAATTTCGGTGATGCCGGTGACCGGGTCTTCGGAGATGACGCCAACCGTTTTGGTGTGGCGCATATTGTTAACGACATATTCACAGGCGAAGAGGTTCTTGGTCGCTTTGTCTTCGAAGACGCCGCGATGGGTTTCTTCAATCGCTTTACGGGCGAGGATGCCATGGTGATCCAAACCGGCAACGGACATCTTTGCCACGATGTAGTCGATTTTTTCTTGGTCGAAGGACATGAATTCGTCGAGGGCTTTTAAGCCTTTTTGGACGAGCTCATCGACCTCTTTTTCGGCAGCGGCCTTTTTGGCGGCTGCTTCTTCCGGGGTCAATTCTTTTTTAACGACGGGTTTCTTTTCATTAGCCATATCACTTTTCCTCCTTGGCTAAAGCGATGTTGAGTTTGTGGCTCAATACCGCCAGGGACGACGCGAGATTGACGTTCTCCACGACGATGTTCTCGGGGACATCGAGGTGAGTCGGGGCAAAATTCCATAGGGCTTTGGCTCCCGCTTTGATCGCTTCATCGGCGACTTGCTGCGCTTGCGACGCAGGGACGCAGATAATGGCGATATGGGCATTGAGCCGGGGGATCAAGTCTCCGAGTCTAGAAATCGGATAGACTTCTTTTTCTCCCACTTTATGGCCGATTTTTTCTGGATTGGAATCAAATCCTGCTAGGATTTCTAATCCCATCTCCCGGAAGGCGGGGAAGTTCATGAGAGCCCCACCCATATGACCGACGCCGATGAGTACGGCGCTAGTGGAATCGCGGTAGCCTAAGAAGGATTCGATATCGTTCACGAGTTGGCGGACGCTTCTTCCTTTCTTGGGACGACCCGGTTCTAAGGAGACGTTCTGCAAGTCTTTGCGGACTTGTTCCTCGCTATAGCCAAGCTTTGCGGCGATGCGGGGAGAAGAGATCGTTTCCTCTCCTTTTTCTTGGAGTTCCTTAAAATATTTTAAGTAGACGGGATACCGTTCCAGTTGGTTCATGGAATAGGTTTTCATGGTCTTTCCTCCTTTCTTCAAATCGTGGTTCTTGCCTCGAACCGCGACAAGTTTAGAGCGTTATCAACATTAGGTAAATGTTTACCGATATATTGATACCGATATATTGATACTGAAATCGCTTACATGCCACATGGAAGCGTTTACAAACGGTTATACAGTGTATAGTAAATGCAAGTTTATTTAGCAGTCCTGGCGTTTTCACTTATTTTTTATACAGTGTACATATTTTTAGGGTTTTAAGGGTCAGTTTTAGGCTTCGAACCCCTTTGGATTGGTCTACGAAATCGCCTGTTTTCTAAAAAGCCGCATAACGTCGATGGCATCGAAATAATCATTAAAAATATCGTGAAAAGTAGACTAAAAAGTAGACTAAAAAGTAGACTAAAAGTAGACTAATATTTCGAGCGCAGCCGTTATTGTTATTAGGATTTTTTGGTTCTTTTAGGATGGCAGAAAAATTTTTTCCCTAACCCCCCTTGGGGGGGTATTGTGCTTTTGGCAAACCTGTATTAGGATAAAGCCATCAAGGGAGAAATCCTTTGAATAGACCGTAACGAAGGGGACACCTATCGGATCCATCAACGGGTCATGAATAGTGTGCGGGGAAGAAATCGGGCTCCCACCATTATGGCGGGGATGTACCTCGCTTTTTATTTTGCCAATGAAAGAATTATCGATATTTGTAGACGAATCTGGAGATTTTGGGGCATACGACCATCATTGCCCCATTTATCTATTTTCATTGGTTTATCACGATCAATCTTTAGATATCTCCGCTTTAACAAAATCCTTCCAAGATGGATTAAGCCAAATCGATGCAGGCATGACTTACTTTCACGCAGGGCCATTAATTCGTCGAGAAGGCGAATATAAGGAAATGGATGTTTTTCAGCGAAGAAAAGCATTCAATAAAATGTCTTATCTCACGAAGAATCTCCCCATCAGTTACTCTGTCGTTTCCGTGGAGAAAACCCATATTTCTGGTCAAACTGAACTTTCTAACATATTGAGAAAGGCAACCGAGGCAATCCTTCTGGAAAATCTCACGTATTTCCAAAGTTTCGACTACATTAAAATTTATTATGACAATGGACAAAAGCAACTACTCCATCTTTTGAAAACCGCATTCGCGTCTTGCTTAGGCAGTTTAAAAATTAATATCGTAAAGCCCACTGATTACATCTTGTTCCAGGTTGCCGACTTTCTTACAACCATTGAATTGACTCGTTATAAATTCCAAATGAAAACAATATCTAGCAGTGAATTGCACTTCTTCAACAATGCCCGTGAGTTTCATAGGAACTTTTATCGTGGGATACTCTCTAAACGGTTATAAGACACCGTGAAGAGCTCTCAATTTCGTTTTTTTCGCTTGCCGACACCATGCTTACGCATTAGGATAAAGCCATCAAGGGAGAAATCCTTTGAATAGACCGTAACGAAGGGGACACCTATCGGATCCATTCTAGGATCGTGAATAGCGTGCGGGGTAGAATTTGGGCTCCCACCTACACGGCGGGGTTGAGCCTCGCTTTTTCTTTTGCCTAGCGACTACCGCCTAGCATTTGCCCTTGTCCAAAGCCTCCACTTCTTCTATGATGATGGAGCCAAAGGAAGCAATTCATTTGGCTAGACCGTAACGAAGGGGACACCTATCCGGTTTCATTTATGGACTGAGGTAGAGTGCGGGGAAGAAGTCGGGCTCCCACCTATACGGCGGGGAAATACCTCGCTTTTTATTTTACCTCAGAAAAAACGGGGGATGACCGTCCCTGTCTATTCCGTTTTATTCCTAGTTATGGAACCAACCCGATTCTTGGATTTTTGCTTCTACTTCTTTTAAGTTTGGTAGGCCATCAATGGCTCCAAAGGACGTTGTATTTAACGCTGCGGCAATATTAGAAAAATAGAGCATCCTTTCAATCTCTTCTTTCTTTAAGGCGCGGATATCCTTCCCATCATATTGAGAAAGGAAGGCTCCTAAAAAGGCATCCCCTGCTCCGGTCGTATCTACTGGATGCACCTGAATCGAAGGGGCGTAGTAGCCCCTCCCTTGATAAAGGAGTTTCGAACCTTCTTTTCCTAAAGTAATCAGCACGATTTTATTGGGGAAAGAAGAGACATAATCTTCCCCGAATAAGGCGACTTCATCTTCCGAGAATTTAAGAATATCTCCAAGAGGAAGAAATCCGCGATAGATACGGATTGCTTCTTCTTGAGAAGCATAGAGGTCTTCCCGGTAATTGACATCCATTGAAACGACTTGGCGTCTTTTTTTAGCGGAAGCAATCGCCTGAGATAAGAATTCCCTTCCTCGGGAACTCGCTAGCATCAAGGTTCCAAAATGCAGGATTGAGGCGGATTCAAAAGCAGGATTTAAAGGGGTAACCAAGCAATCATCCGCGGTGTGTTTCCGGTAGAAGCAAAAAGAACGTTCTCCGTTCTCTTCATGCTGGACCAAGGCTAGAGTCGTGTTATGGTCGTTATCTACTTGAATATAAGAAGGATCCAATCCCTGTTTTTTTGCCTCTTCTAAGAGAAAGCTCCCCATCTTGTCGTTACCGACGCATCCATAAAACAAAACGTCAGCCCCGAGTTTACGGGCGGCGACCGCTAGATTAAAGGGAGCCCCTCCCGCGTAACAGGTGTAGGTTCTTTCCCCGTTGACGTTCTCCCCAATCATATCGACGAGGATTTCTCCGATCACTCCAATCATAGGCGTTCTCCTTGGGGATCATTATAAAGAAAACAAAATCAACGAGACAGGTAGACGAACTTAAGGCAGCCCGACAAAGAGTTCTAAAATCTTCAAACTCCGTTGCAAGCTCAAAATTATTTCGAGTTTGCAACGCACTTTTGATATTTTTGGTTGATAAAAAGCTTAGGAGGTCAATCTAGTCTATTTCCAGTTGAAGGTAGAAAGGAACTCCTTGATTAAGAAGGCGCAGAAATGGGGGAAGGTAAGGATATTGGAGTCATAACCAATATTCGCATTGGCGATCTTAATCCCAAATTTAATTTCCTCATAGGAATCGCTTTGAATTAAGGTAGACAAGGCCTTTGAACGGTTGTTGCCTGCTTTCACCTCGATGGGAACCAAATAGTCTTGGCGACGGACGAAGAATTCTTCTTGAAGAGAGGAGTTCTTCTTCTTGTAATAGCAAAGGTCGTACCCAGATTTCACCAGAGCTTCCGCGACGATGCTTTCAAAGAAACCGCCTTTATAGACATCGAAATTCTTATTTTGGCGAAAATCCATTTGGGCATCGTCGTCTAGTTGAGATAATAGCAATCCGCTGTCCGCGTAATAAAGAACGCAGGAATCATCGTTGACGTTGCCTTTTAAGGGCAAATGAGGGGTTAGAAGCGCGCGGCAAATAGAAACGATGCCCGCATCTTCCAGCCATTCAAAACAGCCGCGATAATCTTTGAATCGAGCGCCAGGACGTACTTTCGAAATCTGGAATTTTTTGTTCTCTTTCGCTAGCTGCGAGGGGACGGAACGAAATACGTTCTCGATCCGCCCTTTATCTAGTCCCACAGCGTATTTACGAATATCCCCTTCATAGCCAAGAACGATTTGGCGTTGAATCTCCAAGGTATTTTCGAACGTTTTTTTAGTAACAAAATCATAGACCGCTTCTGGCATTCCCCCAACAATGCAATAATCCAAGAACAAATCATTATAAATTTTTAGCACGCTTGGGCTAAAAGCTCGAAATGCCTTCATGTGGGACAAGATGTCCTCTTTGATCGAGTCTCCATACCCCAGAGCCCACAAAAATTCTTCGAAGTCCAAGGATCGCATTTCCACTTCGGTTTTATAGCCAACGCTGATGCTAGAAATCTCTTGATAATGGATTCCAAGCAAGGACCCACTGCAAATGACATCAAACCGTCCATCTTGAGCAAAAAATTTTAAGCTCGTCGTCACATCGGGGAATTCTTGCACCTCATCGAAGAAAATAAGGGTTTTATGAGGGATGAATTTAACGCCCGCCCGAATCCGGGAGATATTTTGAATCACCGCTTCTGGAGAATATCCATTTTCCACAATTTGTTTAAACGTGGGTTCTTCTGCAAAGTTGATTTCAGCAACGCTTTCGTAATTCTTGTTGGCAAATTGCTGGATGGACTTTGTTTTTCCAACTTGTCTCGCCCCTTTAATAATCAAAGGCTTATGGCCTGGATTGGCTTTCCAATCAAGCAAATACTTGTCAATCTTACGTCTTAAATACTCTTCCATTGACCAAAATTCCTCCGTTTAGAGTCATTATATATACAAAACATCGATATTATCTAGTGTTTATGCAAAAAATGAGGATATTATCAATCAATACTTACAAAAAAATGATGATATCAATTTGAAGTATTTACAAAAAAATGAGGATAACTATAGTTTTTAAACAGTTGTTTATTTTTATTTTTTGGGTTTTTAGGAGAAATGAAACTTTGTCAATATAACAAAGAAAGACCTCCAACCGTCGTTTCAAGGAAAGATAGAAAGTAAAATTGTTCAGTGCTAGTGAACAATTTTTCTAGAAACACGGAAACGTTTGCTCTATTGAATTTGCGGAAAGGCTCTCTTTTGTTTTAAAAGCACCCTCATTCATTTTCATTCATAACTAGTTCCATGATTTCGAAAACCGCCTTTTCTATCTTCATGGCTTTCGCATATCGAAATAGTTTCCTTTGGTTTGTATGTCCCGCTGCATACGCTTTTATTGCTTTCACAAAGGTTTCTCCGTCATATCGGTCCCGATACTTGATAAGATCGCAGATTGTTCTTTCTTTGTCATAAGCCTTGACCCGATTCCCAAACATCGTTGAAACTTCTTCTATTCCCAGGGAATAAATCTCTTCCTTGGAAATGTTTTGGATGACCAAAAGGGGGAGGGGCTTCCTAAAGGGGTGATAGCCTTGCGGTCCGGTAACATAAATGCTTTCGGGAATTTTGTCCATTAGATGGTGGAGATAAAGAGCACTCATGCTAGAGAAGATGTATTGAGGGTAACGAGTTTGAAGAAGCCAATAATCATCCACGGCAAAATCAGGGGAAGCATAAAACCCCGGGGCGATTTTCTTCAAGTCCTTCTTTTTAACGAAAGAAGAAAGAAACCAAGAGGGTATCTTTCTTTCATCCATCTCCCTGCGAGTAATGAATCCTTGATTCCCTTGGTAGATTTCCTCGATGATTTGGTCGTTCGTCATTTCTTCCATTTGCACATTATTCTATATTTTTTTACTGTGTATTTGGAAGTTTAGAGAGATTGTGTTTCTTTTACATCACGGATGATAAAGGGGATCCTTTCCATTTAAAAACACCCCATATCATCGATATTTTTCATTTCCCATTGCGGATAATTTTCGTTTTCGGTGCCAAAAATGGCACTGAAATGGCACCGATTGGCACCGATGGCACCGAAAAACGGTTAGGTACAAGAAAGGTTCGTTTCGGGCAAGGATGGAGCCATCTTTAGCAGGCGCATTCATGTTTCAGCAAATCCTCCATCGAGCCCGTTGAAAATTAGCGTTGGAATTTCAATGTTTTTTAGAAAATTCCAACGCTATTTGGATGGTTGTGCGAGCGAAAAATGGACCATAGGTAGGAGGCTGATTCGACTTTTATACCCAACCGAATTATGGCAAATGGTTGGGTGTAAAGTTGGGAATAAAACCGGTGCCAGGATGGAAACCAGCGAAAGTGAAACGTATTGGGGGTCAGAAAGAGTCCGGATACAGTTGTGGATCAGCTCTATGATTCCGGAGATAAGCACCACTACTTTTCCAAAACATCGAGTATCTCAAGGCCGTTGGATGCATCGATAAACCCTTTGTCAAAACTCTTTTTATCTATCATCTTCAACAATCTCCAAAATTTCAGTTGGAATGTATCGGCGGATCCGTTCCAAGACCAAATCACGCTTTCCCTTACGGCTTGCATAGGCAAATAAGGTCCGATAATTGATCACGTATCTCGAACACAAGGTATCTAGGGCGTATTCGATATCGATACCGGAATAGAAAGAATAAAGGTCTTCGTCACAAAGCAAATCAACGACTAGCTTTTCGATGCTCATCCTCCCATTAGGATCTAAGGGGCCGCGTTTGAATAATTCGATTACATAGATGGCCCCAGGCCTCCAATAATTCAATTTGTCTTCTTGGTTTGGCCTAAAAAGAACGACACGATTGGGAAAGATCGATTTTAGGGATTCAAAAACAGGGAATAGATATTCCTTCTCCACCTCCACGAGATAGGTAGGGGAGCTAATTTGCTGGTTGATGCAAAAATTCAAAGAAGAGGAGCAAAATACGACGTTCTTAGGAGGCAGGGGAAACGATTTTAAAAGGGCATGGATTTGAGCCATGACCGCGTCTTCATCGAAGGCCAAAACATTGGGATGAGCTTGATAAAAGCCATATCCGTAATTGCCTAGTTTTTGCTTTTTGACGCTTCGAGATATCGCCATAGGGTACATTCCAACCCGTTGTAATTCTGAAATCGTCACCATCGTATTCATGACTATAGTATATGTTATTTTTGCCAATTTACAATATTATTGGCATTTATAACAAATAATACCCAATGGAAAACTTAATGGGTTCGAAGGCTTTTTTGCAGGCATTAATGCTCCAATAAATCTTCCATCGAGCAGTGCAACGCCTTCGATAAATCATAAAGGGTCTCCGCATGGGCTTTATTAATATCGTTCACCCTTTGTTCATATAATTGTATCGAACGAATATTCGTATTCGAGAGCCTCGCGAGTTCGCTTTGGGACAATTGATTCGCTTTCCGATAACGCTGGAGTTTGGTTTCTTTTTGACGTTCCTTCATCTTCGCGTTAATCGCTTCGATGACTCGCGTGATATCCATTTCATGATAGAGGGGATACATCGAGATCCATTCGCTTAAGGGGACGGTGGTTAGAATATCCCTAAAACTACGCGACGACTCAAATTGATATTGGGCAAGGGTCCAGCCCGCCCAATATTCCGGAGTCCGTTCGTAACGATAGACGGGCTTAGGAAAATGAAAGTTCGGATAGGATTCTAGAATGACTACTTCTGCCAGTTCATATCCCGATTTCCCCGATATCATCCAGGGATTGCCTTTAGAAAATAAGCGACAAGCCTCCGATTTATACCATGCAAAACCCAGCTCATCTGGATCGAAGCCACATTCATGGATCGAATAATCCACGAAATTGGCCAATGTTTTCATGGCATCACTTAGATACAATTCGTTGTAAGCGGGGGTCGCCATTTTTAATCTCCTTTCGTAGGATGTCCATCAGGAAGAGGTCGTTGAAATAATTCGAATGCACCTTTGCATTTTCTTTTTAGGATTATTTTGAAATCCGAATAGCTTTTGCTTGTGAAATCATAGGTAGCGCAACCACCAGATCGATTAAGCCTCAAAGTCCAAATCAGCCCAATCTGAACAGGGCGAAAATATTCCATCAATTCTTCATCCTCTTCAAACGTTTCATCCGCGTCGGCAAGCATGTTTTCTAATTCTATTGTCGTGACATTCCTTTGATTCTTTTCCATTCGCCTAAAGAATTCGGAAAACAACTTTAGTTTTTCCTTATAAGCATCTTTTTGTTTGATTTTTCTTTTGATTAAAAGATCAACGAGCAAAAACAGAATAACGCCGCAAACAATTCTAATTACTAATTCGATTACAATTTCATCCCACTGCATAAATACAGCCTCCTATATCCTTATTATTACATGCGTTTTTTGCAAACTATAACTTGGAGTCAAAATTTCTTAAAAATTTTTCGCCAATGTCTAGTTGCTATAATTAGTTTGTTGAAAAAGGGGTTAGAAATATATGAGTGAGAATCTATTCGATTACGCGACCAAAGAATTATCGCAAGACGCTTTTCTTCGCTGGCTTCTCGAAAACTACAACGATCCCATCGTAGGACCTGCAGCAATCAAGTTACTTCGAAAGTGGATGGGGCTATATCCTGGGCAGGACTTTGATGTTTCTAAAATCACCAAAATTAAAACCTATGCACAGCATAAACATATCGATTTAATCGTAGATGTTACCGCGGATAACAACCTCTATTCTTTCATTATCGAAGACAAGACGCGTTCCAGTGAACATGACAATCAACTAACCCGTTACAACAAGGTTATCGATTCATGGAAGGATTCAAAATATAAATATAGGGTTTTCTATAAAACGGGTTATGTCGACGAAAACGAATTAGAACAAATTAGCAAGCCGGGTTGGAAGTTATTTGGCGTTAAAGAGATTCGCGATACTTTCGAAGAATTCCAAAACTCAGAAAACGACGTTCTTGCTTATTATGCTAGATACTGTGACGCCAAATACCAACAGACCACTTCTATATCTACCAAGCAACCTATCGATTGGTGTTTTGAAGAATGGCACACATGGCTCCGATTAGAACTAACGCCAAGGATCGACCAGGAATTTAACGGCAAAGTAAAAATGTGGTATTGGACTTACCAAGGAAGATACGCTTCCACGGGCGCTTATTTTGGAGATCTTGTATTCGGTAAACACGAGCCAGTAATCGAATTCTTCTTTCGGAACGGTGAAACCATCACCGCGAATGTTCACGTTGAAACTCTAGGCGCGTCAGACGATAGTTGGGATAGAGCTAATATTACCGAACCGTTTTGGCAAGCGTTTAGTCAGCATTTTGACAACGGTGAGCTCCCTTCGTTTAAAAGGCTAAACACCAAACATTGCATTGCCAAAATGAAGGAACCCATAGCAAAAGATAATCGAGAAAGCATCTTAGAGAACATGGTCTCAATGACCAGGGAGTTCTACGAATTCTTCCATAAATTTTAATTCGCAAAACCGAACGCGTCCACTGCATCCTCCAAAGATTTGCCTTCCGCTAACAGGCCAGACACATGCTTGCTAAAATTGTCCATGCAGGTTTCCTTTCAAGTTTTGTACACAATAACATGTAACAGAAATCCTGTTTTTTTCGTGACCTCCTTCGCCCCCTAGGGGCCCCATTCCAGGATAAACAGAACGGAGGTGGATCAGGTCAAATCCACACAATTCCGGATGCCCCAACATATGGCGCACTATTTCCAAAGGGATATGCAATGGGATTCCAGAGATCGAAATAGGGTCGGACAGGAAGGGGTCCACGAAGTCTTAACCATATTCAATCAAGTATCACATGAAACTCAGATATTTTTTCATTACTACGATTATTTTTTCTTTAGTCGTTAAACCTTTCCCAACCGAAACTTTCAGAAAAGGTATGGGCAGTAAATCGAAAATTTCTTTCCTTATATAACCCTTAAAGTCTTCGTATTTATACAAACCGTATTTTTCTATATCTTTTTTCATTTGATTATCGCGATATCGCAAGTCTTCGTCATATTCGAAATAATTAAACCAGCCTTCAATTTCCCCGGTTATAGTTAGAAAACTATTGGTGAAAACGTTAAGATGATAAACAGATACGGGAGAATAGACTTTGACGGTCTTAATTTTTACTTCGCCCTTTAACAACCGTGTCTTACCGAGCCTACCCGATTTATTGACAAACACAAACTCATCATTTATGAAACTTTCGTAGTTATTTTTATTTATATAGAAATATTGTCTTTTGGAATAATTGTAGAAGCCGTGATCGACATGTATCTCTATATCGTGTCCATTATCAAACGACAATTTTAAAATAGGGGCAGTAACTATATTATTTTCGTTTTGATGATAGTTATAGAAGAGTTTAGAAGATTCCAGCCTGCCCTGTTCATGGTCAAATACTAAAAGCTCATCATTCGGATTTAAATCCTCGACATTTTTCTCAGTGCCATCCGCCAATAAAACTTTGGTTCCATAGACAATGCAAAAATCTGCTTTGTGTATTAGGTTAATAGTCATTGTATATGCATTTCCAGTACCTAATTCAGTAACTTTAATTGTTAATGTAAAATTATCATCAGATTTACCCGTTCCACTAACCGTATGCAAAGTTATCTGTTCAACATCATTGACTATATTTTCAGGTTGTGTTTTGTCATTTATATACTGCCTACCGGCTAGTGACGCCGTTAACTTCCATTCAACAGAAGCCCACTTTGCTCCGTCATTTAATTTTAATGTGAATTGTATGTTTTCGTTATTTCCATATTTGTTAGCAAAACTAAAAGTTTGACTTTTTCCAGAGGAAACATTCATTGTAGCGCTATTTTTCTTATTATCCGCAATTGATATTGAGGAAATTGGGGTAATCTGGACTGATGGGATAACTTTCAGAAGATAATCTCCCGTCACGCCTCCACAACTAGCCGATATAATTACATCCCCAAGTTTTTTTCCGGTCACTTTTCCATTTTGATCGACCGTAGCAATCGTATTATCAGAACTGCTCCAAACAACCTTTTTATCGTATGCCTTTTCAATGTCATTAACATCGGCACGTAATTGAACCGCAGAGTCAACATAAAGTGGGACTTGTCCATCAACAGGAGGAGTCGTGCAAGTTACAGAGACCGATTGTACATCAAATTCATTTATTCCGTTATTGTTATTCAAAATCCCTCTATTGCTGTTAGTTACGCAAACCAGTCCGTTGGTCACATTATATGGAACTAATGAATTTCTTATATATGCAGTATTATTATGAAAAATAGTATAAACATTTGATATTAATTCAAATGAAAAATTTGTGATATCCTCCTCGAAAATCACTTTTTGTACCCCGTCGAAATTAATATCATTAGAATGGTCGTTCAAAGAAATATTAAAAGAGGGCTTATAAGTATTCGAATTAGAAAAAACATTTACCCCAACACAAATCTTTTTCTTATTGAGATATTCAGCAGCGACAATAGTAAGCTCTTCGTTGATTTCAAGGAAATTTTTAATTGTCCATGGTATTGTAATGCTACCGGAGTTCCCTAAATCCCACGGCTCTTTCGATGTAATCGTTTTAGCCCCGGCTGTAATGTTAGTTGGATTATTGCAGAATATATTGCCTGCAATTTTATTCATAGAGAGTTTAGCGGAGTCGGCAATTTGTAACATTCCGTTTTCCATAAGCGGATACGCTTGTCTTCCTGAATTCAACACTCCCTGGCCTTTTCCTTTTTCCCCGTCATAAAACGCTGAATAAACAACCAACTCATTGCCAGAGAGAGTAACATTATCTCCGACATATAGTTTACCGCCAGTCATTAACTTCATGCGTTGGTTAGATATGTTAAAAGTAGCTGATTTTTGGTTTTCAGAGCATAACAACTCTACGTCAAATTTATAAGATAAAGGAAAATATGCTTGTTGCGTACTTAATTTAAGATTTTGGCCTTTCAAAGATAAATTAAATTCCAAAAAATTAAAAGTAAACCCACCATAGCACCTTGCCTTGAATGTCTTATTAACAGAGTTATATTTATATAGAATCTGTGAATATTTCGCTTCCGTTTGCTGAATTAAAAAAGTGTTTGTTGTACCCACAACACCTTTCTCAACAGTTATGGTTTCGTCTACGCCAAGCGTTTCATATTTCACATAAATATTGATTATTCCTTGAATAGATGCATTATAGTTGACTTTAGTCAAACATTTGACGTTTCTAAACTCCATTTCGTTAAAAACGGAGCATCTTTCTTTATCAATTGCACCATTGGTCATTCCATATGAGTAATTAAATCCTCGATAGTCATTTATTACAACAGGGATATATAGTTTTCCTTTTTGCAAGTCGAAAACACTATTGTTGTTTTGTGATTTTTCGTCAATAAATCCAAAGCAATAGGTTGTTGCATTGTTGTTGCCCGTTTGAACTATCGACGATCCCTCATTTAGCACGATTCTAGAATAACTATGGGAAGTTTGTCCCACGCAACCCGCGTTGCTTGTGCCTCCACTAAGATAGCCACTAATAAGCAAAGTTCCATTGTTGGTTAGTGTTTTCCCAGCTTCAATTTCTATCGAAATGCGCAAAAATTTTGCTTGATTGTTTTCTGCATATTGATCATAACCGCTAGATCCTTGATTGCGTTTTGGATTTTTCAAACCATCGATATAAGTTTTAAGGGTCGACGAATTTGTCACTTCGGATTCAGATGCTTTATCTGTCGGAACAAAAAGAGTAACGCCTTCCTTAATTGTACAGTTTCTTTTAATCTTATACGTGACACTATCAGGCGCGATATTATTAGAATCATTTTTAAAATTAGCCTTTTGAGGGGGAATAACACAAACAATATCCCCACTTTTAGCGATGTCTAACGCCTTTTCTATTGAGGTATATTTAATTTTTTCTTTACCAACAATATAAGCAACAGGCTTAGATACTGTGTCACGATTATTGATTGAATACTGCCACTGCGAAGGAACAATCCAACTAGAGTATCCCACTGTTGCAATTAGGCTTGTTGCGGACATCACAAGCAAAGCCGTTGATTTCCATTTGTTTTTCATACATTCACCGCCTTAATATCGATTGAAAACGCCAAGCCCGAGGTCGACAGTGACGAATACACATCATTTGCAAAATCGGAAAATTCAAAGGAAAGGCGTATATTGCAATATATATTCGTTTCAAGAAGTCCTGACGATTTCGGAATGTCTATAGTGGATGATAGTGTTGAGCCAGCAACGGAAAATCTGCATTCAAAATTACATTCAGGTTGAAATACATTGGAATCGAGACTATAGGCGGAGATCACCTGTCCACTAGTTGAATCGCGTTTCAAATAATTTGCATTAAAAATATCGAAAGAAGATTCGTTGGTGATTTTTACTGTGAACGAAAGCCCGCCATTTCCCAATGACAAAACTTTTTCGAACCCTGTCGCGCTGCAATCGATCAGGATTGGAAAATAAATAGAACCAGACGAAACAATGGTTTCATCTTCGATAATGCCATACGGGCCATATCGAAACATATTCGGTTTTTGTACCTGAAATATGCTTCTAAGATCAATTAAATCATCGGCCGCGGCAGTCAAATCGCCGCTTCCGTTAGTCGATCCACCAAACGTCCACGCCGAAAACCCGACAGCAAACAAGCAGGCACTACTTAGAAATAGTACCCCCCCCCCGGAAATCCAGGCGGGTATCTTACCCAATTTCAGTTTCTTCATTTTAACGTTTCAACCCCTTTAACGTTATCGCACTTCTTTTATCGTGCATTGTCATGTACATTTTGAGGCTCATCATCCTAGAACCTCCACGTAATTTGCAGTCAACTCAAGCGAGTTACCCATGCTGGTATTTAGAACCAATCCGTCATTGATTCCGAATTTGGTCCCAGTTTTGTCTCCGTTGGCCCATTCCCCGTTGCTTTGTAGTTCTTTATACGTCAATGGATCCGTAGACGAGAAGGATACCAGCTTATAAGCAACCTTATTCACAGTGAATTCATTTTCGATAGCAAGGTTCGATAATAAATAGAGATAGGGATTGCTATCGATAATCACACTTGTCGAATAATTCACCTGCTTCGGCGAGGCGCAAGTAACATGAATCGTTAGAATGGGGTCATAGACTGCATATAACGATAGGGTTTTATTCGCCCTATCAAAGGAAGGTAATTCCACGAGTTTCAAGGACTCGGTATAGATATCCGTTCCATTCAACTCCTTCCAACCCTTGAAGTGCTCCGTTGCCGTATCGTCGATATAAGGCAAAGAGAAAGACGAATCGATTTCAAGATTTTCGTAAACGATCGGATTTTTATCGGCGTCGTTTCGATAGAACTTAACCGCATAATGCACTTCATCAAAGGAAGGGGTCGTATCTTCTTTTTGAATGCTGGCCCATAAGGAAAATCCGGTGCCCGTTGCTGCAGAGACAAACCCCACGGATAAAAGGGAGATTAAGGCAATCTTGGCATTTCTTTTCATGCGTTGCCTCCTAACCCGAAGCTCAGTCGGAAGGTAAGGTCGTTAAGCTTTAAACTCGTATCAGACTTCATCGCCTGACGGGCTGCAATAACGATATAATGGGTAACGTTAAAGGATAAAATAGATGTGCTTGTTGCGTCTGGTACGACGAAAAGCAAATCCACGGAACCCGTAGAGCCATTAGAAGCAATGGTTTCTTTCGTTGCCCCTTCTCGTGTTGCCCCATACTTGCAGGATTTAACAATTTCTCCGGCATTGCCGTAATAGGTTTTCTTGGTTTTGCTATATAGCCCAAAAGTGCACTTCAAGGTGAATTGGTTTAAATCAATCATCGTCTGACTCATTTTGGAACGATTCAAGTCAATCTTGTATTCTAGGGGCGCTTCTTTAATGGCGGTATTATCCTTGCCATTATCAAAGAAATAGGTGCCAAAGCTCGGCAATGGCAATTCCGGGTTCATGGTGATATCAATTCCATTGGTATCCCCAAGGAAGACGTAATCGGCCCCTCCGTTTAAGGTTCCCTGCCCTTCTGGATTGGTATTATCCCCTTGGATGACCCAAGCGGCGAAACCGGTGGAAGCTAAAACAGAGGCAGCAAGAACGCTGACACATAATAACATGACGTTTTTATTGGGCTTAAAAGGGTTCATGATGCAGTCCCCCTTGTAATCTCTTTAAAGTTCGAATCGTACATATGGCCATTCTCATCAAAGTAATAAAGTCCAGCAGTCAACACCTTGCCCGAGGAATCCTTGATGTTATTGATTTTATGGGATGGGACATAATAAGTTCCATTAGCCATAAGGGTTCCATCGTCTTTGGCGAGATATACTGAATAGTTGGAGCCGGATTGCTTTTCAAATAACCCGACGCCGGCTTTAATGGATTTATAGTAGCAATATTTAACGGTGCCAATTGTGCTAATTGCGATATCCTGACTTAGACCAACCACATTATTCACCGTTACGAGACGTTCAACGGTTGCAGCATCGTTAAAGAAATAACGCGCTTGGATACCAAACCCCGTGATACCGGTAGAAGCCGTGAATACCGCGGACATGCCCTGATAAGCGTATTGATTGGATCCAAAGAAATACCATTTGCCATTTTCTTGGTACCATTTCTTGTTGCTGACGACGACTCCGGATTGCAGATAATAATAATGATTATCGCCAGTTTTATAGTTGGTATTGGTAGACGAATAATGGAACAGACCGGTTCTGCCTGTTGCCATGACGTCATTTTCTAGCAAGACGGTTTTGATAACACCGTTATTGTCGATCGTCTTAAATAAGCCAGATTTTGTTGCATGTTCCGTAGATAAAGACCAGCGATCAAGAACTTTGTCATAGTGATAAGTGTTTCCGGGAACGGATTGGGTGTAACTGTGATCGCCATTTTGGAGTTTGGCACAACTATGAGGAATTGAAACATAAGTTATGTCCGACCCGCTTTGGGTACATTGGTGTACCCCTGGAAAAGAAGTTGCATCCGATAATTGGATAATTCCGGTCCTTCTCGGAGAAATAATTCGAGCGCCAACGTTTGTCTGAGATTGTTCGCCCGTAGTCATGAAATAGGAATTTTGGTCCATTAAGAACGTTCCATCCAAGGAAAATTTAGCGTCAACCAAATCAGCAGTCGTCCTTTTTTTGTGAGCGGTTGGCGTAAAAGGAACAAGTTGTAGGGGGGCATTAAGGGCATAGTCACCCCAATTATCCTGATCATATAGAACAATGCTATGCCCTTGGCCGATTCTGAACGTTGCTCCATTTTCAACATTGATTTCGGAACCTGGCAAAAAGTCCAAATCCTGATTGACAATGCAATCGCTGCCTTCTTTAAAGATAAAAGAAATATTGCCATTAATGGGAAGGACATATTTCGAAGAATCCATATCTACTTTTTTCCCAAGTAGTTCAACAACAAACGAAATGCCAGATAATACACCCTTGCCGGACAAAACAATCTCTAGTCGATCTAAAGAGGCATTATATTTTTTGGTCAGATAACCAGTAGAAAGAGCAAACATGCCACCATCCCCAATAAACGTAAAACAGGGTTCTGTAGAACCACCAATACTACCCACGGTAATATCTTTTGACATGTACATCCCAGTAGTAGTTCTCAGTGTTGATCCCGCGTCGAGTCTCAACAGGCACTCTATGTTCTGAACATAGTATTGATTAACCATGAAAACCTTCTGTTTGTTACCGTCCATTGACAGCGATGCGGTGCCACCACGCCAAGTAGTAATCTGGAACATCTCGTAGATGGTCGCGCCCGTTTTTGCCAAAATATTTCCATCGCCGGTAGCAAATCCCCAGCAAAAGAACTTCGCACTATTTTGCACAATTATCGACGAGAGCTGTTCCAAAACAATTTGTCCGTAGCCACCGGTTGGAATGCCAGTATCGGTAGGCCCTTTTAATAAAATTTTACAAGCCACGACCAATGTTCCGTATACCGTTAAGGATGACCCTGATGGCAAAATCAACTTCTTATACAAAGACCGTGGCTCAGCACTATTGCAAAACTTCGGTTTTTCAGTCGCAAATTCAGAGGCCAATGCACCTTCCTGACACGGCACCATTAACGTAACTTTGGAAGGGATACTATAATTTTTTTGAGCGATTTTACCACTTTTTGCAACTACTACAGTATGGTCTTTTTCATTTGCCAAAGCAGTGGAGATAGCGGAATCCAAATCAGCAAAATACTGACCGTCATTTAAAAACATAGCGTTAGAATTCTCGACAGAGAAAATGGCGGTTACCGTACATGGCTCAGATTCTCTGAAAATGCAGGGTGACTCAATATTGCGGATTTGAAACCCCGATCCGAAATCTGCTTGCCAACCTACAAAACTATAACCATTGTTCGGGGTCGCAATAAGTTTATACCCTTCGCGGGAATCTTTCGGCTCAGGCTTATACGTTTCATTTACGGCATAGCCGTCGACCGTGTACGCTCCATTAACGGACGGAGAAAAAATAAGTTGGGGCCTCGAGATCTTCAACGCCGTTATTGCGTACAATGATAAATCTGATTTCTTTTGCTTATTATCTGCGTGTAATTCAATGGTTAAACTAGAGGAACTGGAAAGTGTGAGCGTCTTTTCCTGCCCGAGAATATTTTGTGTATATTTATCACCGCCAATATCCACATATCCGCCAGTCGTTTGGAAATCCCACCCAAATGATAGTTCAATGTCATTTCCCGAAACGTTGCTAACAACAATACTACCGGTTTTATCTCCGAGAAGACTAACACCACCGGTAACGGTCCCAGAAATAGAATCGCCCCCCACCATCCACGTCGCATCTTTTCGAACACCGAACCCGCTTTTCTCGGAGACGCTAATCAAGGATGATAAGCCACCGTTTAACGATCCAGAAAAACTGGCATACCCTACATTCGCAGTAACGCTGACGCCCGCTAGCAGCCCAAACAGCATGCCAAAAGAGGCAATCACGCTTCTGAATGCTTTACGGTGTCGAGAGAAGAATCCCATGGTTATTGCCTCCTTTCTTGGTTAATTAATAAATGAATTAGGCTTGCACCCAACGGGCGAAGAGCTTGATATCGCCCCAGACGTTGGTGAGGTCGGTGAATTTACCGGTCGTGGGTTTCACCACATTAGAAGTATACCACCCATCGAATTCATAGTTGGGGCGAGATGCTAAAGGAACTTCGATGGATTCGCTGTAGAAATTACGACCCCGTTTGATTTGGATTTGGCTTTGCGCATCGTATAGGAATTTCGCATCCGCGGCATTTAAATCAAAGGTGACGGTATAAAGCTGGTTGGATTGATCCGCTAAAGAAATCATAAGTTGCCAACCTTTATCCGCGTCAAAATAATAAATCGCGTTGCCATCTTGATCGTAATAGAAATCTCCCGCTTGTCCTTGGCTAGGACGTGGGGCACCTTTGCCAGAAATCCAGCCCGATTGGCGTTTCAAAACAAAGGATTCGGATTCGCCATTCGAATAATGAAGGGTGACGGTGATATTGCCTTCTTCGTCGGCAGTAGACTCGCTAGAAACAACTCCCGTCCCTTGGGGGATGACAATAGAATCATCGATGGAGCCATCGCTAAAGGTAATTGTTAAGCGAATGGAACCATCCGCCTGGGTTTGGGAGGCAATGGATTCGATCCCTTTGCCATCTTTCCCGTCTTGTCCCGGGTCTCCTTTTTCGCCTTTCGACAAAGTGATTTGGTTTTTGTCCGTCGTCCCATCCGTATAATGGATCGTTAAGGTAATGGAACCATCCTCGTTATAGGTCGGTTCAATATAATCAAGAGATCGGACCGCAGGAACGGTGAAGGAAGTGGATTTGCCATCACTAGTTTTAAAGGTGATCGTTGTTTCCCCTTTTTCGTTTTTGGTCGCCGTGACTTCGGTAACTCCAATCCCTGCTGGAACGGTAAAGGAGGTCGAGGGTTTATCTTCATTCGCGTAGATAATCGTGACTAACGTATCCCCGTTTTGAAGGGTCGTGGTATCTACCCGTGAAATCGTGATCGCATCGTCTCCGGAAAAGAAGCCATTGCAGGAAGTCACTGTTCCTAATACTCCTAAGGCAAGAAAGCTTAGGACCAAATGTTTGAGACTACTTTTTTTCATATTCGTTCTCCTTTTGCTTTTATAAGGCGCTTGTCGCATTTTGTTTTAAGGTATCTAGATTTGGGTATTTGCCAAATCGAGATCCCGAAGAATCAAAGAAACCAAACTGGAAGGGAGCAAATCCCGTAACCATCGTTACAATCCGGTAGAGAAGATTCCAATAGACTTCTTGGCCTTGTGAAGGACGGTACAAGTAATAATGGACCAAATCGCAATTCTTGATTCCCGCGTAATGGTCGTTGAAATTCTTCCAACGGTAGGTTTCTACATTGCTTCCATTATATCCGCCTCCATAGAAAGCGATGGGGACAGAGATCGTGCCTTGCTCACTATAGACGAGATTTTCGTCTTTGGCTAACTGGGTGAGGACTTCTTTTAACGGGAAGATTGCATCAATCGAGATATCCTTATTGAGCTTATGGATCTTATCTTTGATTTCATCGGGAAGGATCGAAATTAACCCCGTGAAATCCTGTTGGAGGATGCCGTCTAACACGAAGTCGCTTGGCTTCTTATCATCAAAGAAATCCGTCTTGCCGATTAAATTTAATTTAGAAGGAGCCATGTTGAAGGCCATGTTTTTAGGAACAAAGGGAACAAGGCTATGTCCGGCCCCGTCGATCGGAGTATTCAAGGCTTGGATTAAGGTTCCCATTAAAGACGGGGAGAGGTTATATAAGAAAGGGCCATTGAAGGAATTTTCTAAGCCAATCGGCGAGACCCCACTTCGATAGAAAAGGGTATCTTCGACTTCTAGACTCGTCGCATAATCATGTAAGCCGGTTTTTGGATGCGAGGCAGATTGCAAAGAGTTGATCGCTCCTTCGGCCGCGCGGGATTCTGTGGCATCTCCCCCTAAACTCCCTAGATAGCTCGTTAAGACGTCTTGCCCAGGGCCGTTCAGGTAATCGTCATACGCCGCGGATTTTTTGGAGCCGTCTAGCTGCAAGAACGAAGAGGTGGCATCGGGATCAACGGGAGTCGCCTCATCGCTTCCTAGGGTAAGGCAGAAATTTAAAGCGTCGCTTAAAAGACAATTCACGATTTTAGAATTCTTCGAAGAGAAGGCGCGGACCACGTTTTTGCCGTTATGGAGTTTGGAATTTCGGATTTCGATGTGGTCGCCATGTAAATTCATGACGGTTCCTGCGTATTGGAGGAAAGAATAGGAATCTCCATAATCCGCGTTTTTCACGTCGAGGTCGTTCACTAGGATATCGTTTCCATCTAAATAGATCCCCGCGTTATCTTCCCCATATAATCCAATTAACGGGAAACGCTTGGGGTCGCCCATGCAGTAAGTAAATAAAGGGCCGCGGAATAAATTGGAGGTCGTTAAAGAAGGGACGGTCGCGGTTTTCCCGTCACTAGTTACCATCGTGGTCTTGCCATAAGGATAAGCAAGATTATGGAAATTCAGGGTATACCCGTTCCCATAGAAATCCTTTTGGATACGAAGTCCCGCGTAAAGCGACTTCGAAAGGATCGAATCGCGATATAAGGACGAAGAGGAGGCAAACTCGTTCCAAGCATCGATATAAGCCGTGTTGCCCGTCGTCTCATGAGAATAGACTTCGTTTTTGAAGTTCCATTTGGCCGAGCCGTCTTTTTCTTTGCCTAAATAGGTGCCAAATAAGGCGACGTTATTTTTCTTGGCAACCGGAACTCCATTTTCGAGCTTCATGTTCCCCTTTTCGTCTTTTAAGGCAAAATTATCGAGGGATTCGAAGGATTTACGGAGGCAGATGATTTCGCCCTGTTCCGACTGGTTCGAACAGCTTAATAAGGTGGAATAGTCATAGACGTTGATGCCATTTTGAACCACGACAAAGCTAGTCTTACGGATCTTGCCATGATATTCCAAGGTGAAGAAAGCTTCTTCCAAGGGCTTTTGGATATCTTGAATCTCTACGGTGCCTTTATGGAGGTCCACCGAAAGATTGGAACTTGCTTCTTCTAGGCGTAATGCGTTCGTCGTATCCGCGGGGAAGGGGGTAAAGCTATATTCAATCACTGCTTTCTTTTTGTTAGAACCCGTTCCATCGTATTCCCCATAATAGAGTTTCGAATCAATATTCGCGTTACTAGCTTCTACTTTGGGAGTAACGGTTAATCCATAGGAAGAATAAAACACCGCGGTCGTCGTCTTTTTGATCGTTCCCTTCCGGTTCGAGACGCTTAAATAGACGTCTCCTTCTTTAAGAGGCGTTAGATAATAATCGAAATTCCCCTGGCTATTGATGCGGTCGGAGACCGTTAAGGTGCAATAAACCTCTTCATCGCTCGGATCGACGTTTTCAATCTGCCAAACTAAATCATTCCCATAAGCCAACATGCAGGTCTTGTCGTAAATTTGCTCGGCTTCCAGCTTAATGGGCTGGGCCTGGATTTTAAATCCCACCTGGGAAGGATAGTCCCACTCAATATCAATCAAATCCTTTTCGATGCGATTAAACCCTCCCGTCGCGGTGCTGACTCCTAAAAAAGCCACGACAAACGGGAAGAGAAGGAGGAAGACTAGATTGCCCTTTTTCATCTTAGTTTCCTACCTCCATATCCTCCCAGAGGTTCTTCTTTTGCTTCATAAAATAAAGGACTCCGGGAAAAGAGATTACTAGCAACACGGCAAAGGCGATTAAATAGATGATTCCTACCGGCAAACGCAAAAACGAGAACAAAGCGGCAATCCCTAAGAATAGGAAAGGGGCCCCATAAGAATATAAAGAAGATAATAAGGTAAGGTTCGCTCCCGACCTCGTTTTCTTCATTTCTTCCATTAAGCGAAGCAAGGACAAGGAGAATAAAGCAACTTCCCCAAATAGATAGGCAAGCCAGGTGGCAGCCGCCCCCAGAACCCCAGTAGAAGAGACCACAATCGAGGTGATGAGGAAGGAAACCGAAGAAGCAAGGAAAGTCGGAGCGAATTTCAAAACGAGCTGTTTCATGGGGGAGAAAGGAATCGTTTTTAATATCTTCATCGCTTCCCCTTCTCTCCCAAAATAATCCATGCCCCCACTAGAGACGCAAAGAAATAACATCAAAAGGGCAAAGAAATTGATGTAAGTGGCTAGATTGGGGAACGAAACAAAATAATAAGCGACGGTCCCGCTAGAAAAGACGGTATTTAAGGCATAGAGGATCGAATAGGCTAGGTACGGGCTTAATAGCAAGAATCCTGCAAAAGAGAATAAACTAGTCGAATCGCGGAAAAGCAAAATGAATTCTTTTTTAAAATAGGCTTTCTCGGGGCTTAGGGGTTTAAAACGGGTTTTAGGAACTTTTACATGGGCTTTGGCCCCCCCGCCGATATTACGGCTATAGAAAGGAACCGATAGCAATAAGCCAAGAATAAAGGCAAAAAGGCTAAAGGCGGCCCATAATAGTAACCCGCTACTAGAACCCGCGAAGAAAAGCTGAACCAAATAATTCGCGACGATCCAGTATTTACGGTTCGCCACCATCTTGGATAAATTCGCATCGGTCAAGAAGGCGTTGATGCCACTCCCTGAAACCAAAGAAACGAAGACGTCGAGAAGCTTGGCATAGGCAAAAGCCCCAAGTCCCAAAAGAATAGCAATCACGATAAATTCTAGATAAGGACGGGAAGATAATAATTGCTTCAAATAATGGAAAGGATAAACCAAGGCTAAGGCTAGGCCCACTTCAAAGAAGAAGGTCGTCAAGGGATAAAAAATCCCCAAGAAATAGAAGAAAACGAGCTTATGGAAGACAAGCCCATAAGATAAAAGAACAGGATAAACAAATAAGAAATCGAGTAAATAATGGGAACCAAGCAAGAGAATCAATTTGGAGAATATCTTTTTTGCTGGGGAAATCGGAAGGATATCCATGTCGCGACGGTCCGATTCATCAAAAAGGAGTTTCTCGGCTTGAAGTAACGAGAATAGAATCGAGAACAAAGAAACGATGAATAGAAATAAGGTCGTAAAGCTTAACGAAGCCCCTGGGAAGGAAGATAATTTTGTAAGGATTTCGCGGTACAAATAGCTTTCGACAAAAACTAAAACCCCAAGGCCAAGCACCAAAAAGAGGACGCGAAGGAAAAGGGAGACTCCTTTTTCTTTGCCTCCTAAAAGCAATTTGATGTCTTTGGCGATGAGATTCAGCATTATTTTTCTTTTCCCTCGCTTTCATAGACTTCAAAGAAGGTGCGTTTTAAGCTAAGTCTTGCATTCGGGTTCTTCTTTAAATCGAGCAGTAAAGCAATTTTGCCATGGTTTAAAATGGCGACGCGGTCGCAGAGTTCACGGACTAAATCGATATTATGGCTGGTTAATAGAACCGTTTGGCCATTATCCGCGTATTCGCGCATCATCTTCGTTAATTCTTCTACGGCCATGACGTCAAGGCCGACGGTTGGTTCATCCAAAATCCAAATTTCCGGGCGATGGAGAAGAGAAGCAATTAAGCAAAGCTTCTGCTTCATGCCGTGGCTATATCCCGAGGTCGGACGGCTCAAGGCTTCTTCGCTTAAATCCAAGCGCTTGGCGAGGTATTTCGCGTTATTAGCAAAATCGACCTGGGAGACGGAATAAACGGAAGCGATGAAATCTAAATATTCGTATCCCGTCATCGATTCGTAGCAATTGGGTTCACTAGCTACATACCCAAAATGGGCTTTGGCTTCTAAAGGATGAAGCAAAATATCGTCCCCTAGGATTTTAATTTCGCCGCTTTGGAATTTCTTGCAGCCGATCACGCAATCAATGGTCGTGGATTTGCCAACGCCGTTTTTCCCTAAAAACCCAAAAACTTCTCCTTTTTTGACTTGGAGATTGAGCCCCTGAATCACTTCTTTTTTGCCGTAGCTTTTATGAAGTTCATTAATTTCGAGGGCACATTCAGAGGAGGGGAGTTTTTCTAAATGATTGAAATCCATTATTCTTCTTCCTCCTTTTGGCTGATTACCCATAAGCGGGTTTGCTTTTTCTTCGTTTGAATAAAGGCGTATTTGCTATGGCAATGGGGACATTCTTTGACATACCCCTCTTCTAGCATCCCCTTTTCTCCGCATACCGGGCAATAAAGGGAATACAAGGGGATCGAAGCTTCCTTTAATTCTCCTTTGCCTTGGAAAAGACGCTTTAATAACGCTTCTTCTCCATCTTCTTGGTGAAGAGGAAAATATTTTTTTCTTCCTAGTATCGCCGTATCCCAAATGGAGAGGACATCGATTTCATCGTAAGCAGAAGTTTCTCCCGCGTATTTTCCTAGGCTAAATCCTTCTAGAGAATCGCTAGCGGTAAATAACAGCAAATATTTGGCCGTCGGATGATCTTCTTTCCCCAGGGGAGTGAGTTCAAAACGCAACGCATCGAAATCAACGCGATTGATGACCAATAAGAAATCCGCGGAAATCAAGCGGATGTCTTTGGAATGGGTTAAGAAATCGTTTTTCGAATCCATAGAGACGCGGTTGGATTTCGGGCTTAATGCATAACCCGCGTTTAAAAGTAACTTTAAGATATAGCAATAGAAATAGGTGCCCAAATCTTCCGTGGCGCTATGATTACGGCCATATTGGCTGATTTCAAGGTAAAAACGGTACACCCGGTGATAGAGGCGGTCCGATTTTAAAATGTTCGTTGGATAAATCCGGGGAAGATTGCAATTGGCTTTGGAAACGATTCGGTAGAAATCGCTTTTTTGAATCCTCTCGATTTTACTAAATAAACGGGGAAAGGCGCATAAGGCTTCGTAAGTGCGATCGCTATCTAAGCTTAATCGAGTCGAATTCACCAAATGGATGCGATTCTCGTAGAAGGCTTTCCGGTGACGTAATTCTTTCTCAATCCGGCGTAAGGCCATCACAATGAAAAGGTTCTCGTAGATTAAAATATCGTCTTCGTTTTCTTTGTGATGGACGTATTCCGGTTCCATTCTCCCTGCTTTGTTTTTCCATAAAGCCGGGTCGCGGAGAGTTTTGGCAAAGGAATCGTTGCTTAAGGAACCCGCCTGATCGGCGCGGAGAATCGTCTCCACGTTTTTGGAGACTACATGGGGCTTATGGCAGATCGTTTCGATGATTGACAAAATATGAGAGGCTTCCTCGAAGAAGGCAAAGTCTCCCTCGATGAAAGCCCCTTGCAACGATAGAAAGGGGGAAGAAGAAAGCGAGTCAAAGAACCCGCGGATCGTCGGGCTTGAGCTCTTCAACGAAGCAATATGTGCACTAGCTTCTTGAAGCCGCCTTTCTTCTTCCTTTCTCATGATAACCCCTTTCTGGACTAAAAGCGACGTAACATTCGTTTAATAGCGTCGCGCGATTGATTGAATTTGTTATCCCCGTATAAGGATGAGATCAAATCGAGGATATGTTCTAAGCCCGGTTTGACATTATCTTCATAACGCCCTTCGAGTTTGGAGAGGATTTTGCGGGTCAAGAAGAAATCGAGAACCGTTTCTTTCTTGCCGCCGCAGGCGATAAATACCGGGACCATCTTCTCCATCTGCATGAGGATACGGTTACCAAAGGCGACCCCGAATTCATCATAGACGTAATCGGTGATTTGCTCGAATTTGGTTTCGTCGGCTTCCGTTAAGGCATAATCCTTATTCGCTTCCGCTTCCTCAAATAAGGCGTGGAGCTTGGAGGCGCTTAAAACGATGGGTTCGACGTCTTCTTTGGGGGCGAAAGCCGCGTTACGGTTATGGAAGGATAAGGTGATCGCACGGTCATAGACCTTATCGGCAATCGAGAAGGTGGAATCGTCTTGGTTCGCCGTTCCAATAAAATAGGCAGAACCTGGAATACCCACTTTTCCGTCTTCGAGTTTAGCAGGTCCAACAAACCCGCTGGGGAAATGCATGACGCGGATCTTCCATTCGTCTTCGGGATATTCCAAGACAGAGAGGAAATCGGCAAAATAATATTCGACGCGGGAGATATTCATTTCATCCAAAACGAAGAGATAAATCCGGTCCGGGTTGTAATTGGCTTCATAAAGATTCATCAAGAAGTCCGTCTCGCGGTAAGTTTTGGAGAAATCGTTAAAATAACCAATCAAGGCCGTTTTATCTCTCCAAGTCGCTTGGACAGGAACGAAGACCGAGACGCCTCCTACGAATTTAGCAAAGCTACGGGGGAGGGAGGATTTCCCCGTTCCCGATAAGCCTTCTAGAATTTCTAGATGGGAAGCGGCTAGACCTGCCACAAAGAAACGAAGGGTGTCGGTATCGTAATAGAGTTTTTCTTTTCCCGCTAAGAAAGAACGGAATTTGGTGATTAATTCGGGCAAAGCGATATCATCCCCATGGATCGATTCAATCGCATAGCCTTCATAATGCTTATCGATTTTGCATAAAGAGGGGAAGACGATTTCTCTTTCTGCAAGGGCTTCGGCAGCGGCGCCACTTCCGGCTCCCCCAGCTCCTCCGCCTTCAACATTTTCGGCAGAGATTTGGCTCGAGACGCTTTGGAAGCCGTTATTTCCTTCTTCTCCCATCCCTTTGGCCACATCTTCATTTCGGTCTTCTTCTTCTAAAGAATCGCCCACTTTAGCAAACGGCTTACCAAGATGAACGAAGTTGACTAAGCAAAGAAGAACGGCAGAAATCAAAACGGCGAAGAAAAGATAAAGCAATAAGCTGATTAAGAGGGATTCGCCAAGGAACGTCATGGCGTTGCCTAGATTCTCTTTGCTGTGGGGGACTTGGAGGAGTAAACCAAATCCAACGGAAAGAGCAAGGCAGACTAGTAAAGTCCCTACATACCAAAGCCAATTCTTCTTCGCGTACCACTTCTTGCCGTCGAGAATCGCGTGACGGTATTCAAAGATAAAGGCAAAGACGAAAAGGCTGATAAAAATGGCGACGAGAACATTTAACGTCTGTCCGCCCATATGGGCGTTAATCGCGGGTAATCCTAGGCTTTGACGGAGCAAGGCAATCGGGTTTTTCGAGGAAACAATGCTCGATTCCCCTTCTCCGTGCACGGTGATGCAGATCCCGACGAAAATCATTAAGAAGGTGAAGAACATCGATAACCCGATGGAAATTAGATTTCCGCGGGTAAGATATTCCCTTCGAATTCCTTTCGTTGGCTTTTCTTTACTCTCGGGGGCTTTGGGAGCTTCAGGCTCTGAAGTGGAATTCGCGGTTAACGAATCCATCCCGAGGTTTTCATTTTCTTGAATGTCCATGGGGGTATTCCTTTCATTCATAATCTTTCGTCGTATCTTGGATTTCTTCTTCGTTATTTTGTTCTTCTTCATAACTTGAAGTATCCATGAGTTCTTCTTCTTGAATCGGGGTTTCCCCCATCAAGAAGCTAGAGGAGGTTTCTTGGCCGTTAGAAGTGACGACCTTTTTGAGGTTATTGCCGCTTCCAGGGGCTACTTCTTTAGAGAGGAAGCCCGTTTCATTGAAGTGATAGGCGTAGCCTCCGTAATAGATCGTCTCGCGGAAAGCAGAGCTTAGATTCTTCGGGTCTTTTTTGACGGAGACCGAATCCACAATCTCCGATAATTTTTGGACCCGTTCTTCTTCCGCCTTGTCGATTTTTCCCGCGAGGTAATTAAACATCAAGATGCTATAGGCCACGGAGAGAATCGTGATGATGCCGTGGGGGGATTGGAAGAACATGACTAACATTCCAATTCCTTGGATCTTCTTCCCGTTATAGACGCCTTTGATGTCGTCTAGGGTGGCGTAATACTGTTCTTGGCCGGCGTTATCTGTGGCGTTATTGGCATCTCCCCGGGTCACGTAACGGGTCACCCCATCCGATCCGGTTTTGATATCAATCACGCGGTGGATATAAATCGCATTCGCCGCGGGATTCCGGTTATAGAAGGCGACGACATCATAGAGGTGGATGTCGCTAGCGTCATGAACCTTCGTCACGAAGATCATGTCGTATTGGGCGAATTGATTGTCTAACGTATAGGTCTTTTGCTTCTCTTCGTCGAATAAATAGCTATTCGCGTCGTTTTTAAAGCTCATGGAGCCGGAAGCAACGACTAACATCGATTCGTTCCCAAATCCCGTTAGATTCCCTTGGGCTTTATTGATTAGAGCGAAGGCGAACGCGGGGGTAATTAAGGCTAAGAAACCATAGAACAATACGTTAGAGATGATGGTTCCGGCTTTCTTCCGTCGCTTGGCTTTGACGTCCTGCTCGGTGATTTCCCGGTCAATGAGTTCGATGTCGCGTTTTCCTTCTTTCGTCTCCTTCACGTTGGCTTTGACGTATTTGCCAAATAGGATCGTGAAGACGGCGCAGAAGCTCACTACACCCAGCAAACTCATCACCAGGCTGATGATGTCCGCGGATTTCATGATTAATTGATCTCCGCGGTGAGAATCGCCGTAAAACTTAATTCCGGCAGGTCTTTTTCATCAGTTGGATAAGGTCCCGTAAAGTCTTTCCCATAATGGAGGAGAGTTGTGAATTTCTTCATCTCTTCTCGCATTTTTTCATCGGGGATCGAAGCCCCTCCTTTAGGACCAGCGTCATCATAATAAATGGAGGGTTTCATATGATTGAATTTATCACCCCATCTAAACCCGAGGGTTACATCAAAGGATTTAGAATCATTGGCGGTGTCAAGCGCCCCAAGAGGAATCTCTACCGGCGTATTGATATAATCCGTCGAATTATTAATCGGCTCCAGTTCGATATAGCCAGCTTCTATCGCATCTAAAATCGGATTGCCCTTATATCCCGTATAGGCCGTCGCGGTTTGTAACTGCAACGTGACTCTTGAGATATAAGTCCAGGGCATGACGTTGCCCTGAATGCGGACGGTTAGATGTTCATAGAGGTGCTTCCCATCATCGAAATAACGGAAGCGACCCGTGTTATCATCTTTCGGCGCATCAAAACAAATGGTGTTATACAAATCGTCGTTGGTGGCCTTATAGAAATCGGTGAGTTGGCCTCCATCTGTCGATTCAAAACGGACTTTTGCGTCTTGGATGACACCGATATGGGCGTTGCCGCCACTAGAGGCCGAGGCGGAACTCGTAACGACGAAAGCCGCCGCTCCAACGGAGCAAAGCGAAACCACGGCGAAAACGGAGACACCGAGTGTCACCATTTTCTTGGTCTGTTTCTCCATCTTGGAGCGGCGCATCTAGTTCTAATTCCCCTTATATATATTTATATAGATATAGAACAATTAGGCGGCGGAGCCGGCAGTGTCAGCTTTGATAATAACGGCGAAATTCATCGTGGTGAAATCAGTGGCCGGAGCGGCGGCTGCTTCACCAGGTTTATATTCAATTCCTGTCATTGCGTAATAGAAGTTGCCGAGATCGGTTTTGAAGGTACTATCGTTGTAATCCTTCTTGCCAGTATCGGAGTCATAGAATTCGGACGGATTCAAATTCTTTTTTGTAGTTCCGTCGTAAAAATGGCTGCCCCATTCAAAGGAAATCGTATAAGCAAATTCCGCAACACCGTCCGCGCCAACAGTAATCGTTCCGTTGCCATCGTTCGAAGTAAATGCGGCTCCTTTGGTATTGAAGGTCACACCATCACCACCCTTAGTCCCGCCAGCCCAGCAAGCGGGAAGTTTAATGTAATTGCTGACATTGGCAGCGTCTTCAATACGTTTTTCAGCAGCGGTATCAACCACAAAGTTGCCTGCCGTATCAACGGTTCCCATATGGAGCCCAATGGAGAAATTGTTGACATAGGAAGCCGGTTTGTATTTGCCGGTTACAACAAGCGAAAGATTCTCATAATGGTCTTTGCCGTCATAACGAACGCGTCCGGAAAGGTCGGTCTTAACGGGTTCAAACGAGAAATAATCGCGAGTACCGTCAACTTCCTTGAATTTGACTTCGGTGATTTCAATCGACTTTTCGGAAATGGTACCAACGTTAACGTTTCCTTGGACGTTTTTGGTCGCAGAGCTGGAGATAACCCAGGCTGCAAACCCAGTTGCAACAAGAGCAATGCCCGCAAAGGCGGTGGCTCCAACAACCATCGCCTTGCGTTGGTAGGATTTTCTAGTTAATTTAGCCATAACAACAACGACTCCTTATTCTTATTTACGATCAACGCGAATGGTGAGGGTGAATTTGTTTTGTTGGATTTTGGCCAATTTATCAAGAGAAGCAAACGCGTCATCAGCCCAAGAAGAGACTCCTTCAGCAAGCGTAGCCTTCCCAGTGTTATCCGCACCGTCAGTAGAAACGGTGTTGTAGAACTCATAGGGGTTCTTGGCCACGCCATCGATTTCGAAGTGTTTGCCCCATTTAAACGTGACATTCATGGAAACGGTAACGGCACCAGTAGTTCCATTGAATGTATATTCGCCGTTTTCTGGTGCAAACGTAATGACAGGCGCGGTCACCAATTCGGCGTTGACGGCATCGGTCCAAGCAGCGGAGGCTTCCCACACATCACCAGTCACGTCGGCCTTCTTTGCTTCTACCTTGAAATCTTTGGCATTATCGCAAGCCACTTTGATTGTTCCGGTGTCTTTAGTATCTTTCGTTTTAACGGTGAAGGTGAATGTGTCTTCCAATTGTTCTGATGGAACTCCTTCGAAGCTGAACCAGGGCTTTTCAGCCGAAACGGTTCCGCCTTTTCCGAAAACAACATTCCCTTTCGCGGCATTGGCCGTCGTCCATTTGCCACCTTCAACGGACAAACGATGGTCGACCACGTCATAAGCGGTAATAAGTCCATCCGCAGAAGCGGTGGTATTCGCCGAGATAACCCAGCCTGCAAAGCCGGTACCGATGAGAGCCATGGATCCGAGGCTAGCCACGGCCATGATCATTGCTTTTTTCTTCATGATTTTTTACTCCTTTTAATATTTATAAAACTAATGAAGGAAACTAATTTAATTACTCCGCCGAAACGGTGAAGGATAGGGCGAACTTGACGTTAGCACCCAAATTCTTTAATTCACCAATTTTTTGAGTGGCATCTGCTTGAAGATCAGCGGTATAAGGCTTCGAATTGTAATATTTATACGGGTTTTGGTAATCGAAGTATTTACCCCAAGCAAAATTGATAGAAATGGTGAAGGACATTTCGGTCGCCTTACTGTCAACGCTGGCAGTAGCTACGCCGTCAGCGCACGTAAACGCCGTCCCTGAAGTTTTCGCAAGTTTGATATCGCCATGTCCGGCGGTAGCGGCTACGTTATTGTTGAACGCTGGCAAAGTGCCCAATTGATTTTGACCACCATTTGATAAAGCACTATAGTTCGTCCCACCATCTTTTTCCGCCAACGTAACGCCATAAACTTTAATTGTGGTTACATTGCTAATGCCCAAATTTACGGTGTAAACGGCCGTAAGGTCCTCTTCGCCGTTTTCATTATTAGCTCCAAGCCAGTTGTAGGTTTCCTTGGTGATTTTTGGAGCGAAGCAAATGGCGCCATTCGTCGCGGCATCCGATTCCAGTCCAAAACCAGAGGTTTCTTTAATGGATATGGACTTAGACGTAACATTTCCATCCGCGGTGATAGAACCATTCCCTTCTTTCGTTTGAGGTTGTGCCGAGATAATCCACCCTGCAAAGCCGGTGGAAATCACGCCGATGGACCCTAGCAGGGAAATGCCTGCTACAGCCATTTTTTTGTTTTTCATGTTATTCCCCTTTATTGATAAGTCGTGTGTACGCGTGGTTTCTTCTTCGATAGGAATGAAGAAAATACGCGTACACGCGAGGACTATTGTACTCAGGAAACGCCAAAAAAGTGCTAAAGAAAAATAAAAATGAGGAAATAAAAATAAAAAGTCCGATGCAATCGGGCCTTTTGATGGGAACTTTTAAGAAAAAAGTAAGGAAAAAACTCGAATTACTTTTTAGATGCCTTTGGCCTTGTACCAGAGGATCGCCGCGACTAGAATCGCGACGATATAACCGAGGGCGAATAAGCAATCGATATAGAAGTGAATCTCGTTATAACGGGTCTTCTTAAAGACGAAGGGGACGACGTTAAATAATACCATCGGGATAAATAATCCCAGTAACCCATACCAGGAGGGTTGCTTTAATTGGAAAACAGCCAAGCAACTTAATATAATCCCCGCGACTCCTAATACCATCAAGATGATATAGAAACCGAGTAACCAGGGTTTGGATTCTTTCTTGGGTTCGGGTTGAACTCCTTCTCCTTGCTCCTTGGTTTGGGGGGCGAGTTCAAGTAACAACGATTCGATCCGTTGTTGGATTTCGGGTTTGGCTTTAGAAAACCCTTTGGAGGCTTTCGCTGCCAAGAAGCAATCATAGGCTTCGAGGCGTTTCGAGGCGTCGTTATAGAGCCATAATCCAAGGTTATAGGCACTGAAGAAATCCCCGGCTTCTTTGCCTAAGCGAGCATATTCCATGGCTTTAGTTTCATCCTTGGCGGTACCCAGGCCTTTTTTATAGCAAAGCGAAACATAGTTATAGCTTTGGGGAACTTGGTGTTCCGCGGCTTTTAAAAAGCATTCAAAGGCTTTGGCATCATCCTTTTTATCGAACTGATAGATTTTGCCGGCATAGAGATATCCATGGGGATCCCCGCATTCGGCTTCCTTTAAAAAGCATTCGATGGCTTTGTCTTTATCCACGGTTCCTTCTGAACCGGAATCAAAAGCAATCCCTGCTTTCTTGTATTCGTTCGCCTGCTCGGAAATCGCCATGGAGTCCATCAACCTTTCGTTTTCTTTCTAAAAAGCAAACTTAGTTTATCGCGCATTCCTTTACGAAGAAAGCAAAATCGGCTTTTTAGGCCTGTTTAGAGGGGCGGAGTATATCCTTTGACGCTTCCGTTCTAGTCTCATAACCCTTTTGGGCATAAGTTCCGTTTTAATCGAATAGGCCCCATCAAGGCAAAAGAACATCGCCAATCAATATCCTTTCCGCTTTTCATCGGCCAGAATCATGCTTTTTCTTTCTTCACCCAAATATCGAGCTTATTGAACCCGGCCATTCCACGGCCTTCCCCATCGACAATCATGATGAGATGAATCTCCTCCGCACGTCCGTGTAACTCCTAAAAACACGTCCCAAATGCGATCAAAGGAATGAAGTTGGTTTTTGATAGGCCTGTAGGACTTACGGTGCAACGGGTAAAAAGGAACCCCCTTCATTAGAACACCATGGAGTCCATATGCATTTTATAAATTCTATCGACGATAGGAATTCGCTCAAAGGCCACGATCCGATGATGGTATTCGTTTTTCCCCATCCAATTTCCAAACGATTCATCTTTGGCTTTCCAATACCCAAATTTATTCGATCCCACCCTTTCTATCAACCCCTTATTTTTCAAATGCTCCGTCGCTTTATCGATGGTTGATTTTCCGACATGCAATTCTTTGACCATTTGGGGCTTCGTTGCATTCGGATTATCTCTTAGTAAATGGGGAACCTTGACGTAATGATCGGGCATCTCTTGTTTATCACCCCACTGATTTTTATCGCCCCGGGGTGATAAAAATCAATTCATCTCCCGTTGCTAGTTAAAAAATGATGTGAAACGCTTTAAGCGTTTGGGACCTCCTCGTCTCCCCCGGATCGTTCATCGACTTAGCCAGCTTTTCAAACTCCGCCCCATTCGGAGGTTTCGTATTAAGCGCCATTTCGGGTATCCCGTCACCCTGTAAAATGCCCCCCTAGTCACACCTAGCCTTTCTCTAGTGGCGATTTTCGAAGGTAATTTCTTTGCCACTTTTCGATTAAATATCCATCGTCATCCCTCTTCGTTTTCTTGGTCGAAGACATTATAGGCGAGATGTCTTTTCCGTTCCCCGCCATCCTTGGCTCTTATCCAAGGGTTTTGGGATCCGTTATTCTCCTCCGATTTTGTTTCACATCATTTGATATTGATATAGAACACCTTACTTTCGCAGTAAGGGTTTTCTCACAATCCATTCGTTTACTCGTAATTTTGCTACGATTTTTTGAGAAAACCATTCTTTTTTGGATATTCTTGATCCTAAAAATCTCTATGGTTGATGTTATAGGGTCGGCTTTTTAGGCCTGTTTAGAGGGGTGAATAGCAAATGAACGCTTACGTTCCCGAACTTTCCCCCAATCAGCAATCACAACACGCCCAGTCTCATCCGCTACCTCATCGGAATGGGATGAGGTATATGCCATACTCATCCTATCTACATCAGAGATGGATGAACCTTAAAGTGGTACTACCGGTACTTTTCGGTACCCATTTTTAAGCGTTTAATCCTTAACTATCCAATACCCCGCTTTGTTTGAACCGATTCTTTCGATGCGTCCAGCAGCCCTAAGATACTCGATGTTGTTTTGAACTGCGGTGATGCTTATCCCAAGAATCACCGAGAACTAAGCTGAGGTTATGTTCGGATTGTTTCTGACCTCAGACAGAATTTTTTTCGGTTGGGTGTTATCTTGGTATCGGTTTTATTACCAACTTTATTATCAACCGCACATGATCAAAAAGTTGGGTATAAATTTGCCTTTTAGCGCATTCCCCATTCGAAATCTTTTTAACATTACACTTCGCTTTAAAGGAGCGTGGACAAAAAGCCGGACCATGAAAGGAAGGAATGCCGTGGCTCAGTTTTTGGTCCGTACTTCCATTCTTTATAGGGTCTAATAGGCTTATTGGCGATATTCCTTCCTCAAAAATAAGGATGGAGCAAGAAAAAGTCTTGAACCGTGGCACGAGCAGGGCTTATTCGTTTTTCCCTTTGATGAAATAAAAGCCTTTTTTTCTAGGCACCTAGGAATTCGATGTAATGATGCAATTTTCTTTTGATATTGTTTTTCAAGATATCCAACGCAACTTCAGGCTGCTTTTCTTTGATTAGGTTAAGTAGATTTTTTGTGCTGATTCCTGGGTTTTGCTGTATTGCTTGTAGAATCAGTAATTCTAAGTCCCCCAGTCTATCATCCTCGATTTTTACAGGGTCATTTACAGGGTCAACATAATTTTGGTTCGGCAATGTCAGCATGAAGAAATTACCGCTTGGATTAAAAACAGGCTGTTTATCGGCACCTTCCTACGCCTGAAGGATTCTAGGGATGCCCGTATTTATATCTTGTTCCTTCTATTTAAATGACGGGAAACAAAGTCGAAGGGAGCGGAAAACCAGAAACCCCCGACGATAAGCAGCGGGAAAAGGAAAGGGCGCCTCGCCTATATTGTTTTCGACCAAGAAAGCGAAGGAAGGTGCCAATGGATATTGTAACCGAAAACGGCAACAAAACTGATGTGCGATGTGAGTGGGGCAAGGCGCCCCAAACCCTTAAAGTGTTTCGTGCCATCCGCCAACTAACATTTCCAATAACTGGACTTATTCGATCCGACTCTTTCGATATACCCTTTCTTCTTGAGAACAGAAATTATATTGTCCACAGATGTCTTTCCGAGATTACAGGCCATCATAAGCTGCGGTTTTGTGATATTCGGATTGTTCCGTATCTCGGCGAGCACCCTGGTTTGGGAATCGTTGAGAGTTTTATCACCCACTTTATCACCCACTTTATCACCCACTTTATCACCCACCTCGTTGATGAAGTTGAATGGGATGGTGACGGTAATGTCGTTGTCGGAGAAATCAAACGCCCCTTCGCCGTATTCGGATGAAATCACAGGAATTCCCCTTCCTGTTTTCTCACTGATGTGCAGTTGCAGAAATATTTCCGATAGCTTTGCGTTCACAGGGACAGAATGGCCGCGAAAGAAACCGGTTTTTGTCTGCAATGGCGCCAAGCCTCCTCTTGAGAGTATCTCGATCCTGTCGGAATAAATGGTAATCATTGGTTCATTGCCATCCATCAATTTATTCGGAAGGAAAGCACCTTATTTTCCGGATTTTCCTAGCATAAAAACTATCATTCGAAGACTGTCCTTTGTTGATTGTGCGATAGATAGTTCCAATTGCCTTATTTCGTCGGCTTAAATGTACAGAAACATTAAAGGTATTCACTGCTTAGAATAAAGCATTCACGTTCTTTCTTTTTTAGGATTACCAACTAACTCGGCACGTCAAGTTTTCACATTGTCGAATATAAATTCCGAACGAGACTCTATTCAGGAAGCATTACATGCCTTTATGAACAATATCTTTGTAGTGAACCAAATTCGATATATCTTGTTTGGTTTTTTCGTAAGCAGCATCTATATAAGTCTCGGGATCGTTCATAAATTCCGAATACCTGCAAAGAACAGCAAATCTACCATTATCGTCAAAATGTCCGCAGGCATTTTTCTTTAACCAGTAGTTTTCAGAAAATTCCCTTATAACCGTTGAGTCGTCTAGGTTAATAGACGTGACCGCCTTTCCGCAATGTTGGCAAATCGAAGTTGAGCCGTATACTTTCCCTTCCATTTCCGGGAGAACAATACCTAAAAGCCCATCCCTAGGATTACCGACTCGATCATACAAAGTGGCCTGAAGTTCTCTTATGATGAACGCTTGCTCGTTCCTACCCTCCAAATCAAGCCCTTCGTTTTCGGAAGAATGTTCGCCTATCAAAAATAAAGTCACGGTCGTGCCTGCCATGTATTCATTCCTGATGACTTGCATAACATAATCAATATCGTCCGAATCAATCCATCGGTCTAACGATTTTCCAGTGATTCGCTTTTCACCGAGTTTTTCAACAATCTTCTTTCTGTATTTTTTGTCTTCTTTTTTAAAGCTAATAAAGCAATTATGGCTCATAGCAAGACCTCCTTTAGTCAAAAATAGATACTTTGTCTTTGTCACCGTTATAAACAACTATATTTATTGATCCGTTTATCTCATCGGAGGTGAGAACCGATGACTTGATTATCTTTAACGATTGTTCGTGCGTTATTCCAACTCTAGACGATCCGGTCCCCATCAAAGGCAAAAACATTGGAATCCCTTGTCCGTTCTCATCATAAAACTTAATCAAAGAATCAATGGAATCTCTTAGTTCTTTTTTCGTTGATTGAGCGTTGTTTTTATCATTGAAAGATGAAATGGCCAATAGGTAAAAAATGGTGTTATTATTTCCACCAACAATTGCCACAGTTCCTTTTTTATATCTTATTTTATTGCCTTTTTTTCTATCAATTTCTTCACCAACAGCACCGTGTTTTTTCAAGGATGCTTGAATACGTTCGTCTAAGTCGCAATCGCTTATTTTTTGTTGGCTGCAAAACTTCTCTATCCAAGCACCGTGTAATGTTTTTTTACTGACAAGTGGTTTGTTGGTCTTCTCGTCGGCTATTTCAATCTTGGTATCAAACGTGTCATTAACTGGGATTACCACTATTTTTTGCTCTTCATACCTCTTGTTAAAAGCGAGTTTCATTAAGTCACCGTAAGATGCCGAAACAGAATTTTTCCCTTTTCTCCAAATCCTATTTCTTCTCAGCACGAAAATAACCAATACGCAACTAGACAAAAACGAAACAAGCAAAACGCCAAACAAAATCGATAATTTAATCCAGAAATTAGTGACTTTCAATTCATCCCATGAAGCAAACAAAAGAAACGTTGATAAAATGCCAAACAAAGCACTCGCTATATTTAGTGTCCATCCGCCAATGGACGAGATATTCATTTTCAGTCTTGTTAGAACATTCATAATTCATCATTTCCTTTACATGAAGCGCTCAAATGCATTCTTAACGGCGTAATAATCAAAACCGCACGAATTTTTCATAGGTATATGTATTCCAGAGGTTCTAATAACTTCTGGACACCAATCTTTAAAAACATACTTAGAATTGTACAAAACGATTATGTTCATGTGATCTCTAACGGCTTTTGAACATTCGTAATCAACGAAACTATCAAAAGAAACATTGCCGCCTGAATAGCATCTATTATTAAAGTAATGCGAGCAATATCGGCACGATCCTGAGTTGACACTTTTCGTTTTTGGACCAACAACAAGCACAAATAGTTTGGAGTGCTCCATTCTATCGCAAAGTGATTTTTTTATATTACAAGGGTTGCTTGTGTCTCTTGCTTGTTTAAATTCATGGGCGTCAACGAAATCTAGTGACCAGTAATTGCTTTCCTTCCACTTATATAATTGGGTGATGGCATCAGAATCTTCATCCCAAGCGCCTGCAATGTATGTCCGTGTCTTGTAATACATAAAACACCCTCCAAAACTATTTGAAAAATAAAACTAAAGATGCTTTGGTTTCTAATTCAAATTAATTATAGCAGTCAATAAAAAGTAGACACCAACATTATTTGTAGTCACCTCGTTCCGAGTTTTGCATAAAGCCATTGGAAGATATAGACGTTGGCTCAGCGATACGCCGTCGCTCACGAAACCACGCAACGAATCGCACATTTCTCGGCGGTTTGCATCGATGACCTCGTAAGTTTATTGTCGGCGAAAATCCTCTACGTTTTCTTGAAATGCAAAACCCTCTTCGGCAATCACCTTCTAGCAAAAATCCTCCCGTTACTAACAAATGCAAACGACCCTCTATAGAAAATGGAGCCGCGTTTTGAAGCGGCTCCATATCGTTAACCAGACAACATTATTTCACATAGGCAAAAGACTGTGGGGCCATCCTTAAGCCAAAGTCCGATAAGGATTTTGGCCTTTCGTATACTTTAACTTCTCCAAGCTTATAGGCATAAGCAACCTGCTTATCCTTAAAGTATTCATCAAAGAACGACTTAGTGATTCCGGATTGGTTCTTGGTTAGATTCCAAAGTTCTTCGGGCGAAGTGGCGATAACACCTAGGATTTCTACTTCTGCGACAACCTTCATTATTGGTTTTGTTGCATAGATAATAAGAGTATCAACCTGTTGTTTAGCAACCCTTGTCCGATATTCGAGCTTCTTCTCCCCACTTAGGATTTTTTCGACGTATTCTGGATTGATAGAAATAAGTATCTTCTTCATTGCTACCCCCAATTTTTGGCCTTTCTGCGTATCGTTTTTTCTTCCGTGGCTCAAAACACGCTTCGATCCAATTTATGTTCTATAAGCAGCGTTTTATCTTTATCAACGGATACAACATATCGAAAACTTAGAAATACATAATAATTGGTCGATTTAAGTCTCTTTATCAATTCTTCTTTTGTAATATAGAAACTATGTTTGTCATTATCGCCAATGTCATAGTAGCGATATAAGCCATTTTCGAAAGGCTTATAGTGACGCTGAATAATGGACTCGATTTCATCGTTGTCCAAGCGCCGTATTAACGATGCTTTCTCATCAATTTTGGCATTAAATCGAATGGCACCTTCTCTCCAATAAACTTCCGAAGTCAAGTTCGGGACTTTTTTTAAGTTAAGATTTTCTATCTCCTCACGGTATCTATTATTTTCGTTGTCTAAATAAGCCTGCGTCCAATATGCGGTAGACTCAAATTCCGGTTTTAAATCTAGAATCCATTTTGCAATATCATCTGGCGCGGTTTTATCACTTTTCTCTTTTTTGAATGCCGCAGTACCTACCGCTTCACCAATTTCTCTATCAAATTGTGATGGAACCTGCCCCAAAAAGGACGTTAGACCACTTTTATGGTTGTAGCTCCATATCATCGTATACAAATGCTCAGAAGTTCCATTCGATGCATCAATCGTTGGGTCATAAAACGGATTTGCTTTTAGTGCTTTCTCAAACTCATCGACAATCAAACAATTGTCTTGATCGAGGTCGACAACATCGGGTTGTTGTTTGTTTGCCTTTTCATCATAAAAAACGTCGTGGAAGTCGACTAATTGTTTGACCATACCTTTGAAAAGATGATTTACAACGTTAAATTCCAACCGCCGCAATCCAAGGAAATCCAAAAACGATTGATCGATATCCTCTTTAAGTTTTCCTCCTTCGAGCCAGTTTTCAGAAAGTTCTTCCGCAAGCGCTTCTTTGTCGTTCGGAGCCAAATCAGCTAGGATTTTGGATAAGTCTATCGTCGGGGAATAGACTCGTGCGGAAGCAAAGACAAGCAAAAGCCAATCGTGAAATAGATCCTCTTTTTTGAATGTGTCATTGCCATCATGGACATTTGTAATCCGATTTCCATCGAAATCAAAAACGGATTCGGATACAGAATTGTAGTATTTTAGAAACGTTGAAATTGATTTGGGGATATTCTCTTCCTTAGTCCTTTTTGGCGCTTCCTGCATCCAATGTCTCCATTTGGTTCCATCTGCGTTGAGGCCTTTTGATTTTTCATCCAAAACGGCTTCAATTGCTTGTTTTTCGCTGTCGGCCCAAATCGATTTCGTAGACAAATGATTCATCAGCATACAAGCGAAGAAGCCAATCGGTTGTTCTCCAAATTGAAAAAGATCCCTCGGATGCCAATCGTTATCTCGAAGCAATTTCAAAAACCATGGATCACCTTTGTTTAAGGTGTTCGCTAACATATAGACAACAACCGAAAGTCCTATCGCGTTATCAAAATCAGAGGCATGATAGATACCATCATAGGAAACCAACGCATTCACTTTTTCTTTTTCCTTCTCCCCAAGTTCAAGAGCACAGCAAAGGTCGTGGAGCTGTAAGAGCGACATTGCCAATGCACGGTAATGTTTTTGCAGTTCCGCGAAATTGAGCTTCTTGCTCAGTTCCCCCGATATAACGATTCGAATATTCTCATACCCGCAATTCACCGCCTCGGCAACCGTAATATCACTTAGCAAAAACGTTTGATTTAGCTGATATTTTGTCACGTTTTCTTGGACATTGTGAAAATAACTATCCTGTTTGGCCATTAGATAGTCGATCAAATCGTAGGGATTTGCATCGTGCCGTCTTAGTGTCTTAAAAGCCTCTTTAATCCCTTCTGCCATCAAAATATTAAGTACTATGGTTTCAAAGGTATTGTCTCCATGATCTCTAAAGGGGCTTTCTTCTTTCTCCTTTAACAAATATTTCTGTTTCACAACACGTTTAACAGCCGATTTTGGATGAGCAACAATTGAAATATCCTGGAATGAGAAAATGATTGAATAGAGGAAGGAAATGGCTTCCAAGCAATAAAGCGATATTTTTAAGGTATGAACAAACAACAGAGAATGGGCACCTAAGAGCACGCAAACGACAACCATTTTATGCAGATGGTCAAAATACCACTTGCCTCGAATTTCATTAATATCGGAAATCGTCGCACCATAAATCTTGTCTTTGTAAATTCCGAGAACAACGGACACAACCGTAACGGTGCACGGAATTAAGGTTATTGTCACGGCGTAGGATTCCATCGGCATAGTTTTATAGGCTTCTTCGCTTATATGGAATTTGAACCCCATAACTTCCAAAATCACCGCCGTGATCAGCAGAATAACAAACAAAGTGTCAGCAGCATAACTCAAAAGATGTTTGGAAAATATCTTGTACCTCATCTAGCACCCTCCAGCGAAGCTTTCTTTGATTCATTTTGTAACTGGGTCAGGAATTTAGCAACATAATCGTGCTTAACCCTCGTACTTCTTCTAGTTTGCGCCTAATTAAAAATGGAGCCGCATTTTGAAGCGGCTCCATATCGTTAGATATCCTTAGGAGGATTAGTTGGATTTCTTACGACGGAAGAAGAGTAGAGATGCACTAGCGGCAATCGTAACGGCTCCAATGCCAACAAGAGTCCAGGTGGTGGAATCCGTTGCGCCCGGGAGCATCAAGGCATTGGCTTTAGTGGTAGTGCGACGGCCAAGGAAGTCATGAAGAGCAGCGTATTTGGTTTTAATAATGAAGTCATAACCCGCAAGAGCTTGCTTCATTTTCTCGCCTTCAAAATTGCCGTATTTAATAGCCATCTTATCGGGGATAGATAGCGCATCAAACGTGGCTTCGGCTTCACTCCATTTGGCTTCCGTAAGAGCCGTATTGCCAGTTGGATCACAAATTTCGTTTAGCTTAGCTAGGAAGATTTCGGCCCAAGTTTCGGTTCCAAAGGTCACAGGCGCATCGGAAGAAACATAGATGGACACAGGCTGTTGACCCGACGAATAGCATGAGAACAAAGGGCTGTTTGGCTTGTTCGGATTAAACCGAAGAATATTACGCGTATTTTTACCCGTGAATTGCACTTTCCACGTGGAATCCACACAAGTCATTTTTGCAAACGAATTCTCATCAATATTATTGAAGTCGGTTTCCGTTTTTAGCAAATTGCTCGAGCTATCTGCTGCATACAAAACGCCTTTGCTAACTTCATCATACAAAGCAAACGTACCGCTCTTGGAAGTGGGCAAAACCAAAAGAGAAGCAAACTCAGAATTTTCAACCAACCGATCAGTGGCCTTACCGTTCGCTACACCAGAACGATTCTTTTCTTTTTGGGCCCCAAGCACGAAGCTGCCATCGGAGTTTGCAATCATAATCTTTTTGCCAACGGCGATACTAGAAGCGTCTACAGATTTCGAATAGAAATTACCTTTAATTGCCTTAACGGTAAATTGGCAACGGCGTTCAGTTTCACCTGAACCATATACGAAATTCAATACATTTGCGCCTTCAACGAGATCAGGGTTTTCAATCGTTACGCCAGTTTTAAGAACGCTCTCGGTCGTATCTTCATGTGTTGCAGTGATAACGAAATCATCGAGCGTAACTTTGTCGCCAACATAGAACACGGCGTTGGGATTTGCCAAGCCCGCAGATATAGACTTGACCGGAGACGCAGGCTCGGCAGAGGTTGATTCAAAAAATTCAACTTTCGAAATTTGTACAAATCCGTTTGCCGAACCAGAAGCACAATCAAAGATTATCTTGTAATACAAATTAGGAGCTGGTTTGGATAATGAAAACTCCTTATCACCTATTGAAACGTCATTAAGTTGGACCGTTTCAACCAAATTTGTGAATTCTGCATCGCTGGCAGCGACGAGTTTAATTGAGTTGACATTTGTGGCATTCACTTTATCAAATGTCACAGCAACCTTGGCAACGGCTTTGTCCAACGCAGCCACAGTAGCAATGGAAGCAACCGAGGCATTCCCGTTTCTACCACATTTTACGTAGGTCCAGCTATTATTGTTATTATTAAAGTTAGTTACAGAAAAAACGGTCTCGTTATTAGCCGTACATGTCCAGGAAGTAGTATATCCGCTCACGCCTTTGCTATTTGTTTTGCTTGAAAAGGTTAGTGTAGAAAACGCCGTTTCCGCATCTTCCGCCTTCACCATCATCGTATCTTGATGGCCGAAGCCCATCTTTACTCCGCCTAGGGTCACACCGAAAGCAAGGGCTCCTAAGGCTAACGCTAAGAATCTTTTCTTCATGTTCTTTGTTTCTCCTATTTTGATTAACGCGCTTTATCCTTGGCCGTGAAGCGGGTTGCACCCGTTTAGTGGCCGGGAAACGGCGCCTTCTGGGAGAAGGGTGCACCGCTTCTACTAGACGGCCAAGGATAAGGCCTTGGCAAGTTCGCTTCCTTTGCTAACGAATAGGAAGAACGGTCTAATAGACTAGAGGAGAGAAGGGGCCCGTTTCTAACCTCTTTTAGGCATAGAATCCCCATAGGCCGGATCTCACGGCTCTAGTCTACCCTACTACGTAGAGGATTGAAACATTAAATTTAAACAAGGGGGATTCTATGCGCCTAAACAACCATGAAAGCGGTTACTACGCTCCAAAGAAAAGATGCTGTCCCGAGTTGGGGACGGCACGAAGTACGATTTATTGCCTTAATAACTCGAAGGATCAATGCCAGCAAAGGACAAAGAAATCGATACGGATCCGTTTTGGCAGGCGTCCTGGTTTTCCATCTCAGTGCCTTCTAGCCAGACCACCCCATAATAATAACGGGTGCCTTGGGCGGCTAGTTGACCCATATATTGTTTGCTCGTAAAAGGGGTGAACTGGTTGGGCATCGAAAAATCTTCGATATAGAAATGATTCAATGAAGCATCATCGCTATAACGGGAGGTCGATACGGTTCGATCGGTATTTAAAATCGGCGAATCGATATAGGTATCTAGCGATGCGTCCTTCTTTTTTTCAAAAACCATCTTGCATTCGCCTAGATAGGCTCCATTCGCGTCTTTTCGGTCGTAGTTTTTCTTATTTACTTCTAAAACCGATACGCGGGTCCATTGGGATAACATGACATCCGCGTCGCTTTCTTTATCCACGGGATTAATCGAAGTCCCGTTGCATAAAAATAACGGCAATTCCGTGGTTCCGGGGTTCGTCACCGAAAACCGGAACAGAGTGTAATAATGATAATCCCCAGTTACGTTTTTAACGTTATAGCATTTCCCGCCTAATTGGGACGTATCCATCCAGTCGGGACGATAGATGGTTCGTCCGTCTTTGCTGGATACATCCTTGGTTACGGATTCGCTTGAGAGCAAGGTTTGATGAACGCCATTATGGTCACCATCTTCTTCTTGTATCACCGCCTTAGGGTCAGATATCGAATCGATCGATACTCTTAAATGGCCGTAATTGCCATTGATGGTAATCGAAGAATAATTCATCGATACCGAGCGGTTTACATTAAACCAAGCAAGAGTGGAAACCGCCGCGGTGGATAAAGAAGCCACGATTAAAACCGAGATGGTAATCAGGGCTTTGTTGAAATTTTTCATCGCGGCGGTTTCCTTTCTTCTTGATAGTAGAGATAAGCGGGAGAGGGAATCCCCTCCCCCGCTTCTAGACGTAGGGTTTTAACGAAACGGATTAAGCGCCAACAGTCTCGATACCAGTGAGTTTCAACGTGACATCAACAGCTCCGCCGGCAGCCGCGTCTTGGTTGTCGGATTCGGTGCCTTCGAGCCACACGGAAACGATATAAGCTTTGGTTGCATTCGCGGTCAATTCGCCTAAATAAGCAACGTTGCCCGTGGTTTTGGTAGTGCCCGAAACAACGGCATCGAAAGCCCCAAGTTTGTGGGTCGCAGTAGCAACATCCGCCAACTTCGGCTTTCCTTCGTTTAGTGCGGCTTCGGCAATTCCTTTGGATTTGGTGGATCCGGAGTCCACGTTTTCAAAGAGAACTTTCAACGTAGCATCAGCAGTATCTCCGGCCACCGGATCCTTTGTGCTGTCTTTTGCTTCCAAAACAGCGACACGAGTCCATTTGGCAAGCGCGACATCGGCGGCGTTTCCGGACGTGTTGGCATTAACCGCGGTTCCTTCGTTGAAGAAAACGTGGGTAGCGGTGTTGCCGGTGTTCTTGACCGTGAAATAGAATTGCGTATAGCCGGTTGTAACCTCTTTCACGCTATAAGCCTGTTGTTCATTGCCGGCGACGCCCTTCCAGTCGGGTTTGAAGAATTTCTTGCCATCAACAGAGGAAACATCAGTAGTAAAGGAACTGTTTGATTCTACCCGAATGGCATCCGAGAATTTACCGGTCGACGATTCATAATTTGATGCATGGAGACCATCATCAGTAATGCCTCCAAGGGTAACTTCAAGTTTGGCGTTGGAAGATTGCGCGGTGATTTTAGTATAGGTGAGGGTCGCGCTGCGGTTGGTGGTGAACCAAGCAAAGGTGCCGGTAGCGCCGGCAACCGCGGTTCCGGCTGTGAGGACGGAGAGAGCGAGGACGAGTTTAGCTTTCGTTTTCATTTGTTTTGATTTCCTTTCAATGAATAAATATGAATGAATTGAAGATGAATTAAGCGATGGCTTGGGAGAGGGCATTGATTTCGAGATTAATGTCCACCTTGCCGCCTTGGGCGGAACGTTGGTTATTATTCTCGGTGCCTTCTAGCCAGACGCGGACCACATAATAGGAGGTGGTTCCGCTTGCGATCGTGCTGAGATAGTTCTTGGAATGGATGTTGGAGTCTTTGCTCGTATTGGCAAACACTCCTTCGTCTCCGAGAACGTAATGACGATCGCTAGTTTGATAGGATGCGAGATCCAATTTGTCGTCACCGGTTAAATTCTTGGACTGCACATATTGGGTCTTATCCGCGGTCACTTCCGCAGCTGGCTTCGATTCGAACGTCAGGATGGGAGTGAGTTCGCTAGAAACGATATCATCGTGGCTAGCGATTGGGGTTTCGGGATTTTCTCCTTGGAGAATCGCCACGCGAGTCCAGCTGGTCGCGGCCTCATTGGCTTTCTTTTGGGCTTCGTCGCTATCATCGTGGGCGAAGACTCTCGTGCCTGCGGTCAGATAGACTTCAAATGGACGATCCGTTTTGGCGTTATAGCCGGCTTCGCCTGCTTTAATCCCTTTGTGGGTTAACGAGAAGGCGTATTCAGCATAATAGGTATTGGCGCCGCCTTCGGAGACATCATTGACGCGGACGGGGGCTTTGTCGTTACCGATTTCCATTCCCCAGTCTGGAGAATAGAAGGCCTTGCCGTCTTTGCTACTCACATCGCTTGCGGTGCTTGTGGCTCCAGAAATCGTTTGGGCTTTGTCACTTCCGGTAGCCGCTGTTCCATCCAAGCTAATGAGTTTGCCGCTTAATTCCGCGGCGCGATTTTGCATCGTGACCGAGGAATAGGCTAGAGCCACCGTCCGGTTCACTTGGAACCAGGCGAAGGTGGATGCGCCTGCGGCTGCCAAAGCGCCAACTGAGAGGACGGAGATCGCCATCAAAGCTTTGGTTTTGCCTTTCATTGCTTCCTTTCTGTTCCTTATTCTTTATTTATTAGGAACTTGAATCCGCGTATTTGGGCGTTCCCCGCCAACGCGGATGCGGGGAATTTGAATTCCAGCACGACGAAGAATTGGGCTCCCCCGTAGGCTAGATGGCTCTATTATAGAATTTAAGAAACGGGTTTCAACCATAAAGTAAGCATTCCCTTACTATTTCTTTGTTTTATGCGATGATTAGGGGATTTGTACCTCTTTCTCTTTGGGTACTAGACTTCCACTAGATTGGGATTCTTGCTCCTTCTTATCCTCCTATTGACTTCTTTTAGTCTATGGGGTTCCTACGAAGAGTTGGAACACCAAGCAGTCTCCGTTCAGTAGACGCTTCCCCATTTCTTTATCTTCTAGGATTCCATATGCTAATTGGGCTTCTATGACCCATAGACTCGATATAAGCGGTTACGATGTCCCTTTATCTATTTCAGGCCTTTCCATACGGTTGGCTTTACGTAAGTAATCCCGGGCGTTTCTATGGCTATCTTAGATTCGTTTGATTGCTTTTGCCCCATCGGAAGGAACGGTAAGGGCACATGAGGGAACATGATAGGGCACATGATATGGTTTTCGCAGGGCACATGATAGGGCACATGATATTGTTTTTGCAGGGCACATGATGCAAAATATATTTGTCAGGAGGATTTACCGTGAAAAATCTTGAAGAATTAGTTCAAGCGGATTTTTTCGAGAATAAAGAATGCGAATATAAGCTTCATTTGGAGACGAGTGAGGACAAGGTAGAAAAATGGGCCAAAACTTTAGTTGGCTACGCGAATACCTATGGCGGATATATATTGGTTGGGGTGTCCAACAACAAGGATGTCGTCGGCATTGATGGAGACGAAGTGGATCGAACAAAGATTTTGGTCCTCAAAACCATAAACAGGCATATATTCCCCCATATCGAAGTTTCTTTTTCGGTTTTCCCTTGTGGTGAAGACAAATACATTCTCGCCATTTGGACCGATTATTTGAACGAAATGGTCATCTTCAAGTCTGGCGATTACAACGAAAAGGTTTACATCAGGGAAGATGGCTCTACTCTGCCTGCGACCATTAGCCAAATCCTTTCCATGGGAAAAAGAAAAATGGGAATGGACACTCAATTGCTGAACGAACAATATGAAGTAAAAAATTTTTCCAAATTAAGCAAATTGGCGGCCCTCTATAGAAAAGATGGGGAAAAACCAACGGAAAAAATGCTCATAAGCAAAGAAATCGTCGGTCAGGACGGAAGAATAACCGAAGGATTAAAGATGTTCTCTGATGACTTCGATGGCGACGAGACATTGGCCGTATGCAGGCTTTGGAACGGCTTCGACAAAGGAAGCGACGAGGTGATCGACAAAAAGGAATTCAAAGGGTGTCTTTGCGATGTGTTCGATAACATCATGGATTTCGTAAGCAGGAATAGTCGGAGTGGATTCGTCAAAAACGCGGATGGATCAAGACTCGACACCTCCTCCTATCCGAAAATCGCCCTGAGGGAAGCCGTTGTCAACGCCCTGGCCCATAGGGACTACTCCATCGATGGGACACAGGTCGACGTCGATATCTTTAAGGATCGGCTTGTCATCACCTCTCCAGGCGGGTGGCTTCTCCCGAAAAAGCCCGATGAATACAATCTTGATTCGATACCATCCGTAAGAAGGAATAAGGTCATATGCCGTTGCTTTGAGATTGCCGGTCTCATGGAAAGGAGCGGCAGCGGACTTAGAAAGATATACAACGTATACAAGAAGCTGAAATTCAAGGAACCCCAATTGAATGATCAGCACGATTATTTTCTGATTACCCTATACGATATGCTGGGCGAAAAAAATAACAGTGTGATCCTCAACGGCAAGTACGACGAAGCGATATTATCCTTCTGCAATGGCGTCGCTCGTTCCAGAGAAGAAATTCAGGCTCATATCGGATATAAGAGCAGAAGCCATTTTATGGCCGACATATTAAAACCGTTGCTAGAAGCCGGTTCCTTGGAAACAACCGCGAATAGCAAATCGAGAAACGCGAAATATATAGCGACAATTAAGATGGACTGATTTCTAAATGTTTCCGCAAGGAGCATGATAAAAGTTCGATTTTGAAGCGAGGTTTTCTTTTGTTTTATGGGTCTTTAGAGTCCCATTACTTTGTGGCCATTGGTCATAAGTTTTGGCACCTTATTTTGATTAGAGGATGAAATAAATTGGCAAAAAATCTAGCCAGTCACTTCTTCTTTTCTCACCTCTCCCAGGAACAGTGTCCCGTTTGCCTTTCAAAGAGAAACATCAAGCAAGGGGATCCGTCTTTCCTTTTGAAAAATTGCGTCCAAACTATGGACAATGGATGATATCTCGGTTACACGGAATTTGAAAAATGGTGATACCAATGAATCAAAATAACGAGATGCTAGAAAGGATGATGGAAACAGGCGACGGCAGCATATCCAGGAAAGACGCCCTTGCTAACGGGGTACCGCCAGCGAGTTTTGCCAGGTACGTCCGTTCCCATCATCTTTTTAGAATTAGCCAGGGCGTCTACGCCAAGGAAGGCGCCGTCGATGAACTATTTCAATGGCAAAGAAGGTATCCAAGGATGGTCTATTCCGGTATCACAGCACTTTATCTACTCGGGCTGACCGATCGGATACCGGCTTCTATCGATTTCACGATGCCGAAAGGCTGCAGGGTGAGAAAGGAAAGCATCGCCCCCTATGCCGTTTGTCACATTGAAAACAACGCCGAACTATTCGCTTGGGGCAATGTCGGTGCCGAAACCATGTTTGGAAATACGGTCACTTGTTTCTCTAAAGAAAAGATGATCGTCGAGAGGATGCGGAAGAGGAAAGATTACGATTCGGAGCTGTTCCTTAAGGCCGTGAAGACGTTCCTGAAGGGGAAGGACAAAGACATGGATTTTCTCTTTCCATACGCGAAAAAGAGAAAAATAGAAGAGAAGGTATATCCAATGTTGGAGGCCATGGATTATGAAGATTCATAGGGATTCGCTTTCATCGAGGGCAACTCTAGGCCTCTGTTAGGGGAACGTTTCCTCTTTTTCGTTTTCAACTCTCATCTAAAGGTTTTCAAGTTCGTTGCTCCCTTTCGTTTTTTCTCCGTCTGAATGAAGTATTTATTTCATTAATTTTATTTTTTAGTGAAATTATTACTGCTTTTTCAGTATTTATTTCATTAATTTTCCTTTTTAATGAAATGATTACTATTCCTAGCAAATGGGATAAAACGGCCGTGAAGACAAAAAGGGCATGTGCTTTGATTCATCCTATAGATATCGATGCAAGCCAATGGCCGATACCTTTTCTTTATCGAGCAGGATAAGGAAAGCTCTTCTTTGCTACTTTAAAATTTCTCCGCTTCGTTCCGATGCTTTTTGAAATGAAATTCTTCCAAAATATCAGGCTTTCGGATAGACAACCGTCCCATTCAGGGAGATGGTCACCGTGATGGTGCCGGATGGTTCTTTGGTAAAAGTAATCGTGGGATGAGGATCTAGTTGATCTTCTCCTGCTGCAAGGAAGCCCTGAATCGTTTGGTAGCCATCCCCATCGGGATCAACCAAGGTTAAGGTGTATTGGAAGGTAGCTTCCGTTTGGGGAGTTCCGTCCGCCTTCTTATTAATATAAGAATAGGAGAATCCCACCAAAACGTTAGAAGCAGCGGGATCGTTCCATTGGATCGAATCTAGTTCGCTTGACTCGTAGACCGAGCCTTGTTTTTTCTCTCCTTCTGCTTCATCGCGGTAGATCGGGACGATGGAAGTATCGGTGAGCTCAGAGGTATCTTCTACCCAAGACGAATTCTCATCTTGATAATAACGATGGATTTCCCGCGGGGCTTTGGTCGTGGAGGTCGTCCCCGTTAATAAATTTTCCGAAGTTAAGGTTTCATCGAGGAAATCCACGCGGGCTAAGGTTCGCTTATTCACGGAGTAATCATAGAAATGCAATCGACGTAGGGTCTTGGTTTTCCTCGAAAATGGCTCCGGATCTTTCAAGGTCTCTCCGGTGGGGGACTTCAATTCGATTCCATCCCCTTTAAACGATGGAGAAACGGAATCATCGACGCCGCCGACTTCCACTTTCTGGTCTTCGGGAGCGGAATCCCGTTGCAAGGTTAAAGTCCCGGCATATCCCGATCGAACCAAGACGCAAACCGAATCGGTGGGGTCTACCGACGAGGTACCGGTCGCCACAAGGGATACACCCAAGGGGAAATAAAACGATTCTTGGATTTCGTGGATGAATTCCGTGACGCGGGTACGGTTGATTTCTTTGGCGGATGCCCCGATATCGAGGTACATCAAATAGCAGCCAACGCCCCCGGAAACGGAGCCCAAGGCATATTCCCCTTCGTTGACGGGGACTTCAAAGTAATAGGCTTTCTTGAATTCCAAATCGTCTCGCTTCATGATGCGAGCGACATCGAAAATCGAAGAATACCCCGTGGGCTTGCTAGAGGACTTCTCATAGGATTCTTCCATGGGGGTTACCCCATCCATTTCTAGCTTCTCACCCTTATCGCTTAAACGATAGGGCAAAGAATAAGATCCGTCCTTGTAGGCATAAACATAGGGGTATTCGGGATGGTCATCGTTACGAAGGATCGCTTGGATTTGACGAATTTCATGCACCTTGGACTCGTTCCCCAAATCGCGGACAATTTGATGCAAAGAAAAGAAGCTGTTGTTGCGCCCCTCGCCGCCAGAGCCAGAATCAAAATACGTTCCCGACATGAAATTGATGCTGCCCTTTTCTTTCAGTTGGAAATCAATGGAATTGGCGGGCATTTGATAGTTCGTATGGGTTTGGTTATTGATGGAAACCCAAGGGGCGGTGACAAGATTATCCGTAGAGAGGTTTGCATCCATAAAGTGGATGCCCCAGATGCTTTTGCTTCCCTTCAAGCTATTGTTCCAAAGCCCGTTGGTGACTTCGGAATATTTGCTTAGAACCGTGTCGTCGCCTTCGGCCGTCCAAACGGTTTTGCCGTTGATGTTTTTTGAAGAAATCACGGCGTTTTCTCCCTGATTATTGACCGTTTGGACGTTAAAAAATCCCTCGCTATCGGAATAGCAATCCGAAATATTTCCAGAGATGGCGAATTTGCCGAAACGGAAATTGACGTGGTGATAATCGTAAGTTTCAAGATACGAATCCTTATAAGTGGATCCCCCGATCAGATAACCGGTGTTATTCTCCGTCGGCTCGTATTTGTTCGCTCCATATTTCGAGGCTTCTTCTTGCGTCGTGTATGCGTTAATCGGAGAGAAAGTATTTTCGTTGCCAGAATAATCGACCTTGGATTCGGAATGGTCAAAGATTTCGCGTCTTATCGTTTCAAAAGGATTCGTGGATTCTCTCACTTCGACACGTTCGGAACTAGTGGCCCCCTGAAGAGAAACGAGGGTGACGCTGGAAGTCTCTTCGGAAGCCGTCCAGTTGCTATTATTGAAGGTAAGATAGTAATTGCCAAACCAATAAGAGTAATAAAGAGAGACCATGGAGCTAAGGGAAGACGAAGAAAAACGCAAATTCGAATTCGAACTCGTGGAAACGCCTACGCTTGCCGTCGGATTAAAAAACGAACCCGAAAGGGAAATATCAAGATAATACCGAGAGGAATTCACCGTGGTATAGACCTTGGCCTCATTTTGGTTGTTTTCAATGGTCCACCGCGTGGCCTCCCAGGGATTGGTCGTATTTTCCACCCCGTTTCGGCTATCCTTGATTTTCAAATAATTGGAGCCAGAAGAAATCAGAAACGTGGAACCGCTGGTAAATTGGGAGCGTTCCACTAACGACCACCCGGCAGTCGCTCCCGTTTCCGAGGGAATGGTGAAATGGAGATAATAGGTCTTCCCGTTAAGGATCGAAGAGATTTTGGAAGAGGGATCCACGTACCAGTCGGTGGCGCGAGAAGAATCCGTTGTGGTTTTTAGGCTACCAGCATCGTTAATCAAATAATATTCCGTGCCATCACGGACTTGGGAAATGGTGCCGTAATCGCCGGAAGATGGCATTTTCCAAACGTAGGGGTTCTCGGCGTTTTCTTCATAACCGAGGGAACCATCTCCTAGAAGAGAAAGGAAGTAATCGCTTCCCCCGTTGGAAGAAACGATGGCTGAATAATAGCGCGTTTCAACCTCTTCCCGGTAAATATTAGTGCGTTGGTAGTACCCGCCATCGAGCAACGTATAGATTTGGCGGACTTTCGATGCATCCTCCTTATCGGTTCCATTGTTCCGATAAAGGAAATTGTAATTCCCAATTTTGGGGTTATAGGCCACGGAATGGAAATCCGAGTTATAAAGGCGGGCCTCGCCAATACCCCGAGAATTATCTTCGCTTTGGTCGTTCCCGTTTTGCCAATTCCCCTTATCCGATTCGGTTTTCACTCCAGAAGAAGAGATGTTGTAGGTGCGATCGTAATAATAAGGATGGGAACTCGTTCCGACATCGCAATAATTATCGCGGATATCCTGCAAACGGGTGTTGATGGACTTCATATCAATGCCCCCGCCCCAACCGGCTTTCGAGCCTTGGCCATTGGCGACAAAGTTCTTCTGCTGGGTTTCGGGGCTAGAGACGGAATAGGACATTTTCTCGACCGCGTTTTCATACTCGGGCTCGCAATATCCCACTAGGGAATATTTGGAGATGCAGGAAAAAGAGGGGGATCCCGAAGTATAGGCATAGGCCTCCTTTTGGATTTTTAGGGCCGAAGAAGCCGTACTGGAATTGGATATCGCAACGTCAGACATCACTCCGTTAACGTATCCCGCGGCCAAACCCATCAGGACTTGGTTTTGTTCTCCCGAAGCGGAGTTCGTATCCGAGACGGTTGCGTCCATCAACGTGAAATTCTTGATTTCGGGAGTAATCGAAGCATAGGGGGAAGAGCCTGTTACGGCGGGCTTATATTCTCCGACTACGCCGAAAAGGCCGAGGATATGGAAATAGCTATCCCCTTGATCCGAGATGCTTTTGACGGCGCTAGGGGCATTCAACTCGCTTCGGGTATTGGCGATTTTTAGCCCTTTGATCGTTTTGCCGTTCCCGTTGAACGTCCCCACGAAAGGGTTTTCCGTCGTCCCAATGGGGGGCAACGTTAAAGTGGAGGCATCGAAATCGTCTCCGAGTTCAAAATGGAATTGTTGCTTCAGCTTCCCCGATTCGTCCAACTGGTTGAAATGGCCAAGGTATTGTAGCCATGCTAGGTTATAGAGGTGCAGGGGGCGAGTGATGCCATAAGGCTTCTCCGCCGTTCCGTTTCCGTAAGCAAAATAGGAACCGTAGCTTTTTCCAACGAAGGCCTCTTGGATGATGTCTTTGTTTTTGAACCAGGCGTAGGAGAAAGAAACTAGCGATGTGGTGAGGGCGATGAACGAAGACAAAACGCCGGAAAAGAGCAATTTAAAGGTTTTGTCCTTCATCATTCCCCCTCCTTCACCGAAAGAGTGAAATCCCGATAATAAGCCACATACCCTAGACGCTCCCCGTCAGAAGAAAGCATCCCCTCCTCAAAAAGGGCGTTGCCGATATTGTCCGTATAAAGGCTTGTAACAGCTTCCGCGTTATAATCGAGCATTAGCCAAACATTTCTCGCCCCGTCTAAGGTCAATTGGACCTCATTTTCCCCCGAAGGGATTTCCAAATATCCTTGCGGGGCATAGGTCAAAGTCACTGGGGCGGTGGAGACGTCCACATCCACAAAACCCTTGACCGCTTTTTTCTTTGGAATGGACAAGCAGGAATAGGTTTGCCCTTCTTCCGTCGTCACTTCTTGCAACGTTTGGTTGATCTCCGAGTCGGCATAGGAAGCAAACGCGATGACCGCGGAGAGGGGGTTGGTAAGGGAATTGGCTTTAGCCAAACTCTCTTCGAAGGTCGAAGGCCAGTCCCAAGAAGAAGAATCCCCTTCTTGACGGGGTTCTAAAATCGTTGGGCGATCGGAGCGGGCAAAGGCGACAACACGATCAAAAGAAGCCAAAACAGGGATTTGAATGAGCATCCGATAGCTCGATTCTCCCAAAAGGTCTTTATCGCGATATGCCCCGATATCAAAGGTATTGTCCGTGATTTTGGCAAAATAATAAGGGTCGCCCTCTTGAGTGGAAACGGGGCGAACGTGACGATAGTAGGTAGGCGTTCCAAGGATCGTGGGGTCACGGGCCACGATTTGGGAATAAGTCGTTTTGGCGGAGCGGTTGGTGGTGAACCAGGCAAAGGTGGAAACCCCAATCGTGGACAATACCAAAGCACCTAAAAATGCGATGGCTACGAAACGGATACGAGCCATACGACGGCGTTTTAATACGGTTTGGATGTTTGCCATAAGGGTCTAGTGGCAACTGGCTGTCTAAAAAACTAGACCCTTTAGTTTTGCGTCGCCGAATCACTTCGGTTTTGCTTTTAACCTTACTAGATTATCATTGCGCTTCCTTTTTTTCAACGAAAAGGAAGGGAATTAATCAAGGGATGGATATAAAAGAAAATAATTATCAAAAGAAAAAGCGTGCGGAATCTCTTTATCGGGTGGGGTTTCAAAGCAAGGTTTATAGCTTGAAACAGCATTTTAAAATATTAAAACGTTTTAGGATCAAGCATCTCTCCTCGGAGTAGGCGCCTAATCAATCTGACCCGCTTCGTGAATCCTAAAGGGTGAACCTCTATCGTTAATGGGATTGCATTTTGCCCCTTACCTCTCGAACCATTTCTCTAGTAACCCCGAGGTGATAGGAACAAGCGTAAAAAGCGTCGTTATTTTTCCAATCGATCATCCTTTTCCTTTCTCTTCAAGCGAAATCTGAAAAGAATTTTTGGAAGTTGAAACGAAATTTGAAGCGAAATTGGCGAAATTGAAACGAAATTTTTTTCGCTTCAATTGATATTAATTTCGTTTCAACTATAATTATAACAATCCAAGGAGGACGAGATATGAACCTGAGTGATTTACTAAAAAAGGATATCTTTGAAGATCGAAAAAACGAATGGAAACAACGTTTAAACGAAGAAGACCCCCTCAGTTGGCTCAAATCCGTCGCAGGTTTTGCCAACGGGAATGGCGGGACCTTATATATCGGGGTCAAAGATGACGGCACGTTATGCGGATTCACCCAAGACGAGATCGATCACGAAATGCGTTTGTTTCTTCAAAATATACGCCTCTACTTATCCCCTCGGCCTTATTTTACCACTCAATATCCACGTTATGCGGAGGGGACCCATTCGCTTTATATCATCGCCATTAATATCCCCTCTTCGGAAATCAAACCCATCTATACCACTTATAAGGGGGCCCAAAACGTCTATCTACGGGACGAGGGCTATGTTCGTTTAGCAAGCCGAGATGAAATCGGGACGATGTATCTTCGAAGCGAAAACATTCCTTTTGATATGCAAAAAACCGACATCCGGTTTAGCCCCAAGAATTTTAAAAAGCTCTACGTTCAATACGAACAGGCTACCGGCAAAAAACTAAATGAAAAAACGCTGGCCGCCATCTCATTTTTCGATGAATCCGGGTTCCTTCGCCAAGGGTCTTTGTTCTTTCAAGACGATTATTCCGGCGAAGATACGTTAATCAAAGCCGTACAATGGCCTTCTTTAAATCGGGCGACCGATACGTATCTACACCCCGCTTCTTTTCAGGGGAATTTGCTCGATGCGGTAGAATTTGCCCTTTCCTTTGTCCGCGGTCATTCTTCTAGTGGCTTCCAGAAAACGCCCCATGGGCGCGTCGAATACAACGCCTACCCCAAACGTTCCGTTTACGAAGCCGTGGTGAACGCTTTTGTCCACCGCAACTACTATTTGCAGGGTTCCTTCATCACCCTCGATTTGTTCCGCGACCGCTTGGAAATTTGCTCCCCGGGATCCCTTGTCAGTGGATACGGACAAAAAGAAACCATCTACGACATCGCCTCCATTCGCCCCCAAAACCGAAACCCCTTGATTTCTCGGGTGTTCCAACTCCTACAAATGATGGAATCCCTAGGAACGGGATTTGACAAAATCACCCAGGAATACGCTTCTTACGGGGAGAACAAAAAGCCGTTTGTGACCATCGACCACGAGTCCTTCTTGATTACGCTTCCGGATACTCAATATGGTCCTGGCATCGTCAATGCTTCGATTGCCCCGGAAATCCGTCATGGTTATATCGATTCCCCCACCGAATACGACGACAAAATCCTAAGCTATTGCTACGCTGCCCCCCGAAGCGTCAAAGAAATCGCCACTTACCTCGGGATATCCGTGTCTACCCATTTGCGAAAAGGAATTCTTGGCAACTTGGAATCCCAGGGATTTTTAACTCCTAATCTCAAAGGCAAGACCACTTATTACCAATCAAACCCCGATTCGGTTTATCTCCTTTGATTTCTTTGGAAGCGAAATTTGAAGCGAAATTAGCGAAATTGAAACGAAATTTTTTTCGCTTCAAAAAGAAGCAATTTCGCTTCAAAAAGAAAAGTTGGCTTTTTATCGAAACTTTTTGATAACGTGAAACGAAACTGAAACGAAATAATAAGTGCGAGGAAACGAAAGGAGCGGAGAATGAGTTTCCAAGAAGAAGAAATATAGAGGAAAGTAGATAGCAAAAGAAAACAAGCGTAGGCAGGCGGATTTGTCGAAAAAGGTACAAGTTGCAATCCTAGGCGAGTGCGCATAAAATTAAGCAACAAGTTAGTTTTTATTTACCGAATAACGAATTTAGAATTATGGACAAGAAAACGAAACGCACCTTATTCATCGCGGGAATCGTGGAAGCGGCGATCATTCTCTTCTGCTTGATTGTGTCGATTCTCGTGATTGTGACCTACAACAAGCCGGAATCGGGACCCAACTGGCAGCAGATGAATCTCGATAAGAACGGACCTTTGATCGGCTGGTTCCAAAATAACCCAACGCCGTTCTTCTTGATCATCGTGCTTCCGCTTCTAGTCATCCTTGTTCTGGATATCATCTATCTCATCATTTACGCTTCCAAGCGGGAATCCAAGCTGAGCGATGACGAGATCAACGAAATCCAAGCCCAAGCGAGAGCTGAGGCTAGAGAAGAATTAAGAAAAGAAATCGAAGCCGAGGAACGGGCGAAGGCCGCAGCCGAAAAGAAAGACGAATGATTCGAGGGGCCATTGGCCCCTTTTCTTTTTGCCTTCTTCGCATTTTCGGATGGAGGAGGAAAAGATATAATTTTTCCTATTGGAGACATCCCCATGAAAAAATCATTCCTTCTGATCCTTTCTAGTGCATTGCTACTTTGTGCTTGTGGTTCTCGTCCTTCGATTTCTAGCCCATCTTCGAATTCCACGACAAGCAAATCTTCGACTGCTTCTGCTCCTGCGATGGACTTTAGCTTAGTCTCTAGTTGCAAGGCAGGATCCATCGAAAAAGAAAGTTTCACGATTACAACCCCGAATCCAAACGAAGAATATTCTTCTTGGGATGACCCGGTGATTGAAATTGCAATTAACCAAGCCAACTGGGCTTATGTCACTGCAATTAAAAGGGATGACAAGTCCATCCTCTCCCAAAATGAAGATGTTGTTCCTTCTGCTGCGATTTCTATTGAACCCCAAGATTCGCTATCAGGAACAGGAGGTAGCAACGTCATCAACCGCATCGACCTTCATATCGATCGGAGCCAAATTAAAGTCGGGACCACTCGGATTAAAACAAGCATCACACCGAGTAACGGGGCTTCTTCGGCTTCTAGAATCGAACTTTGTTTTGAACTAAAGGTTGTTCTTTATGGCTCCATTCCAGTCGAAACAACCGAAGCTCCCTTTGAAATCGATTTGTCCGCGGCGAAAAATTCCGCGGGGAAACATCTTGAATTCCATGTCTCGGACCTAGATTACGAATATGGTTCCAGCCACGTTAGTTATTACGGCTTTACCACGAACGGCTCTTCTAAAATCATCGATACGATGTCTCTTGCTCTAGGGCATGTCTATTCCTTCTCCGTTACCCTTGGGGAATCCGCGCCGTATGTCTTCTACGATGTTTCTACTTCAAGTTCTTCTTTCGAAAAAGTAGACACGATCCATTACCGGGTGAAAGAAGCAATTTCATCGACCGTTTATTTCGTGGCCATGGAAAGAGCTTAGTTTCTGTTTTCCTATGAGCCCTTTGGCTTCCGAACCAGGAAGCCTTTTTTATTTCCCTGTTCTAGAGCAATCGCGGGATTAGCTCGAAAACCGTCGCCTTTTTGATTCTGCTAAATATAGCGTTTAACAAGAAAAAATTGATGTTTTCTTCAAAAGATTCTTGTTAAACGGCTAATTCGAAAGAAATCAGACCGAGTCAAAGTTAACAAAATTGTCTTTATATCCCAAGAGTTTTAGTCAAATGTTTAATTCCCAATAATCGATGAAATCCATTAAAAAACACCTACCGCCCGGCGATTTTGATCCGCACAAAGCAAGTTCATTCTCCAAACTCTAACACTTCGAAAGCATTAAACAAATTATAGAATGAATAGAGTGTCATAGAGTGTCATAGAGTGTCAAATTTACCTTTGTTTTTTTGAAAACATCCGATTCCAGGCTGTTTTATAGAGTGTCATAGAGTGTCATAGAGTGTCATTTTCCATGTTTCAATGTATAATCTAGTCATACGAAAAGAGGGACTATTATGAAGTTTGGAACCGAATCGGAAACTCTAGAATTCAAAGAATCAACAAGCGAACTTCATCAAGCGGTGGAATCGATTGCCGCTATTTTAAATAAGCACGAATCTGGGAAGATCTACTTTGGAATTGACGATGCAGGCAATATCAAAGGACAGGTCATCTCAGACAGCACCTTTAAAACGGTATCCGACGCCATACTGCGTGACATCGAGCCTCGAATTATCCCGACGATCGAAAAAGAGGAACAGGACGGCAAGACCATCTTAAAAGTCAGTTTTTGTGGAACGCAAAAACCCTATTCCGCATTCGGTAGATTTCTTACTCGGGTTGGCACCCAAAATCGGGCGATGACTCGAAATGAATTAAGAAAGCTCATCAAAGAGGAAGACTATTCCTACCCTTGGGAAAAAGAAGTCTGCGACATGACTTTGGACGATTTTGATGATCAAGCCCTATACAATTATTATCAAGAAGCCGTTGGCTGCGGACGCCTTGTATTACCCAATTACGACAAAGAATCCCTCCTTACCGTTTTAGACCTTTATAAAAACGGGAAATTTAACAACGCCGCGTTTGCCTTATTTGGGAAAAACGCGAATATCAAATTAAAAGTAGCCTGTTTTGCCACGGACGAAAAACTAACGTTCACCGACCTCAATTCGATACGCGGCAACATCTATAACTTGATTCAATTCGGTGTTACCTACATCCTGAATCATATTGATTGGCGGATATCCATCGGCCTAAAGCGGGAAGAAACCCCTGAAATTCCCGTTCAAGCTATCCGCGAAATTATCGTTAACGCGTTTGCCCACGCGATGTATCAGCCGACCCCAGAAATTGAAATTAACATCCACCCGGGCCATATCACCATCTTTAACCCCGGCTCTTTCCCAGATGATTTGACTCCACGGGACTTTGTTACCGGCACCCTTTCCTCCATCCAACGCAACCCCTTGATTCTTGACGTTTTGTACCGGTGCAAAAACGTCGAAAAAACAGGAACCGGATTTAAACGAGTGGATAAGATGTGCAACGAAAGCGGGGTTCGTTGGGATAGTCGCAACAGCGCATATGGTTTTTACTTCACCTTCTATCGGAATAGACAGCAAGTGGCAAATGTCATTGAAACAACCGAACGTCCAAAGTTGTCGGATATCGAAGCGCTCGTCTTCTCGGAAATTAAGAAGAATCTAAAAATCACAAGAATGGAGTTGTCACAAGCGATAGGCAAAAGCGTTTCCACCATTCAAAGAGCCACGGATTCGCTCGTAAATAAAGGTTACCTCATCCGGATTGGAAACAACCGCTTTGGTTATTGGGAGGTAGTTCACTAACCCTTCTGTGACCTATCTTCTACAATATAAATGTATTACGATGCATCACAGGAAATTCTTTATTTTCGTTTTTTTCGTTTTTAATCTATCGTTTTAGGGTGTTTTGGGTTAAAAAGTGGAATATAAAAACGGATTTGCCGTTTTTATTTGCAAAATCATGAGGATCGATTTGTATCCAACCGCGTTTTAATCCCGGCACTTCTGGATCAACAATAGAATCTCGGAATCGGAGAAGAAACGATAGATGACTTTGTTCCGATATTTAATATAGGCAGAGCCGGGAAAAGTGTCCCTGTCTTAGTGGTGTCATAAGATAAGAATTTGAAATTCAAACACCGCATTTCTTCAAAAGGTGAAAAAGGGTTCTTCCTCCATTTTTAGCCGAATGACGTTCTTCTCGGGCACGACACAAAGCCAACGACAACGCCGGCTTCTTGTTCAGCTGTAATCGTTTTTCTAATAACGTATCCGCGCCTTTTTTGCATATTCCAAGATGATATAGGCATTTTTTCGCTAATCAAATGGCGCTTTTTTGACTTTGCTTGAATGGGAATTTTCTAAAAAGTCCCTTGGAATTTCTTATGTTTCAGCCAAAAGTCCCTTGGAATTTCTTAAAAAATCATCAAAAAGTCCCTTGGAATTTCTTATACAGCGGCTGCCGTCCACTCGTTTTTAAGGAGTGTAAAGGAGCAACTATAGTGCATTCGTAACAAAGGAAAACGACCTTGTCACAGGACCTATTACACTTGGCCTATTCCCCTTTCAAGTTATCCAAGGTCGATAAAAAAAGTTCCTTTTTCCAAAGTTCCAAGTTCTCTTTGTTTGAAATAAATGGACGGACGTCATCCTTAGCAGATTCAAAATCAAGTGACTCGAACCTTTCCTTCAATAATTCTCGAACTTTCGTTAATGTTAACGATTCATTTTCCTTTAAAATTCCACCGGTATTTTTCAACTTGTTTTCCAAATACGTGAGATTGAACGGAGAATCTTTGCCGATGTAGAAAAGGAAATCATAATAATCTCTCCCCTTCACATGACGTTGATAATTTCTGCAAATAATGGCGTGGATCTTTCCTGCGAATAACGTTGCCTCATCAAATATTTTCACTTCATAGGGGGATGGGAGCATCCGAAATTTTGTTTCGGTTCGGCCCCCGCTTGGATTGTCGGTATCCACCTCAAATTTTATTTTCATTTTTTGGTTGGAAATGATTTTCTTCATTTCATCGTCTTGAGGAAAGAAAGACATCATGAGAGTTATGGCGTTACCTTTTAAAAAGGCACTTTGAACCTTAGACTCAGCACTTTTTCTTTTTTCTTCCACTTGAATTTCGATGCCATAGGACCGAAACTCCTTTTCTAAAGTAAGAAAATAATCATTTAATGCAAACCCGTCCCCTTTTTTGAGCAAGGCAAAGTCCAAATCTTCGCTAAATCGATTTAACCCATGAAAAATCCTTAAACAGGTGCCGCCGTAAAAAGCAGCCTTATCAAAAAACCCTCCGTGAGAAAGACCCGATAAGGCGATCTCCTGGATAATTTCTTTAACAGCGTTCTCCTTCTCTAGTTTGTTTTGAGGGTTATATTTCCCTAGCATTGTTTCCATAATACGGTCCATCATTCATATTCCTTTTCAATGAGATTTATCAGAAGGTTTAAATTGGTCTTCCTGTAGAAGGAAGCTAGCCTTTTTAGTTCAGCAAAATCGCAGGAAGCGAATTCATCTTCGTCAAACCTCTTATCCTCGAATAATAGTTCCTTTAGTTCCTCCACGTTCTTCACGACCCTGTATTTGCAGAGGGAATCGCAGATGGCTTTTTCTTTACTCGCGATTTTAACGATATAGTCCCCTTCTTCTAAATAGGTAAGTCCATAAGGGAACACCTTGGAAGGGACATCGCCATATTCAAATCGGCCAAAATGGTTGCAAAAGGTTTTGTTCTTGTGGATTTGCAGGCTTGCCGAGGTGATGGCAACGACGCGTTCGGGGATGAGCCCATAATAAGACAATGCCCATTCAAAACTTAAATAGGAAGGGGATAAAATGGAAGAGGCGAGTAGATAGGGCTCGGCGTGGGGATTTGTTTCGTAAAGTCCCTTCGTTAAGCGAAATAGAATACCTTTATCCGCGTCGCGCTTGATTTTGTCCAAAGGATTCGCATAATCGCGATATTTCTCCTTCAGCATCGAAATCGTAACAATCATTTTTGCTCCTCTAAATACAATTATATTGGATTATGTGGAGCAATTAAATAGGGAATCTTTTTGTCCTGTATTGTCCTATAATCTTCCCTATTTTTAGGGGAATAAGCGTTTTGAAGTCAAAAAATGAAAAGCGGCTTATCATCGAATGAATTTCAAAAATTAGTGAAAAAATAGTGAAATCCGTCACATAAAAACGATATCGATTACGACCTTAAAAAGCCGTTTTCGGAAAAATGTGTAAATCATTCTAAGAAAAGTCGGAAAAATGTGTTTTTCATGGTTTCAGCCCAGAAAAAGAATGCCTGCGAACAGTCTGGATTTGGAAGTGTAAAACGGCTATAAGCCCCTTGTCAGGCGCAGTTCTGGCAAAAGTTAATCCTCATATCATCCTGACAATGACTCTCTTTATGGCCCGTTTTCCTTTGACCATCCTAATGACCATCCTAATGACCATCCTAATGACCATCCTAATGACCATCCTA
>UQCQ01000009.1 GCA_900539595.1 uncultured Mollicutes bacterium
CCTGAAGTGGGAATGACTCCAGGGGTAGACGCTACCAGCGGGCCCTTAGGGCAAGGAATTGCACAAGCCGTGGGAATGGCGATGGCGGAAAAAGCCATTGAAGCTGAATATCCCGAAGGTTCCAAAATCATGAATCACTGGACCTATTGCCTCTGCGGTGATGGGTGTTTGGAAGAGGGGATTTCCCACGAAGCCATTTCGCTTGCGGGGCATTACCATCTCAACAAATTGATTTTGCTTTACGACGAAAATGGTTCGACTCTCGACGGGCCGACTTCCGATTCCGCATCCGATAACGTCAAACTCCGCTTTTTTGCAGCAGGCTGGGATGTTATCGAGGTAAAAGACGGCAATAATTGGGAGAAAATTTCTAAAGCCATTTCAAAAGCCAAGGAAAACAAAGACTTCCCGACTTTGATTCTTTTCCATACGCAAATTGGGTATGGGTCGGAGCACCAAGGGTCTCACGTAACTCACGGAGCTCCGCTAACGGAAGAGGATACGTTGCACGCCAAAAAGGTATTTGGCTACGATTATCCCCCGTTTACGATTCCGGATTCCGTTTATTCCGACTTCGCCTCCTCGTTTGGAAAACGCGGAGCAGAAGCTTATGAAGCTTATCAAAGCGCAACCAAGGAATATAAGAAATACCATTCCGAAGCCTATGAGCTTTTCCAAAATGCTTTTGCCCGTAATGTAACCCCATATCTTCCGGAAAACCGGGACGCCAAAGGAGCAAAACCGGAAGCAACCCGCAATAGCAGCGGAAAATTCTTGGAACGCTTGACGGAAAAAATGCCCTTTACGTTTGGCGGAAGCGCTGATGTGGCGGGATCCACGAAAACCAATGTCAAAGGGCTTGCTATTTTTGATGCGGAACATCCGGAAGGACGCGATGTCCATTTCGGTATCCGCGAATTCGGCATGGCAAGTGCGCAAAACGGAATCCTCTTACACGGAGGATTGTTGACTTATTGTGCCACCTTCTTTGTTTTCTCGGATTATTTGAAGCCTGCGATTCGTATGGCGGCCATGGAGAATATTCCCTCTATTTATATTTTGACTCACGATTCCATTGCTGTTGGAGAAGATGGAACCACGCATGAACCCATCGAACAATTGGCGTCTTTGCGTTCCATCCCCAACATCGACGTGATTCGTCCTGCAGACATCAATGAAACGGAAGCGGCGTGGCGCTTGGCCGTTGAAAGCAAAACCCGACCCACTGCTCTTATTTTAACCAGACAAAATTTACCTCAGCTTGAGAATTCTTCCTTTGAGGGAGTTCAAAAAGGCGCTTATGTCGTTTATACCCCTTCCAAAAAGGCCAATATTCAATTAATTGCTACCGGAAGCGAGGTATCTCTATGCATCGCCGCATCTAAAATCCTCGAAGAAAAGGAAATTTACGCGGAAGTAGTCTCTATGCCAAGCTGGAATCGTTTCGTTATCTTACCGCCGGAAGAAAAAGAGAAAGTCCTCCATTTGCCTTACGATGCTCGCGTTAGTGTGGAAATGGGCTCCACGTTTGGCTGGGGAGGAATCGCAAAATATAACATTGGCATCGATGAGTTTGGTGCAAGTGGCAAAGCGGAAGATTTATTAGAACATTTTGGCTTTACACCCATTCAAATTGCTGGGAAAATCTCTTCGTTTTTCAAGGAGTGAGGAACATGCCCTACATTTACATTAATAACTATTCTCAAAAAGGGAAGTTGGGCATTAGCCTTGCCACTATTGACACCATTGCGTCGAAAGCGGTTGCCGAAATTCCAGGTGCCTCTGTTTATTCCGCTGCCGTGGAGGCGAAAAAAGACACGAATTCCAAAAATTCGAAATCAAAAGACAGAAAAACCCATTTTATTTCCCCTTTGTTTTCCGTTCCTTCCGGAGCGAAAACTTCCTTATCCAAAACGGGGAAAGCCATCATTAAGCTTGACGTGGCCTTGGCCCCTGGACTTAACGTTTCGGAAATTTGCTTAAAAATCCAAAAGCAAGTCGCGGATGCTTTGCGACTCAATTGTGACACTTTGCCCTATGAAGTCATGGTGCATGTTGCCAAAATCATGGATTAAACCCTCAACAATATAGAAAGACGAAACAGAATGAATAACGAAAAAGAAAGCGCTTGGCTCGAAGAATTTGACGAACTAGAAGAGATGGCAAGATCCCGCAATTCCTTGCAGCCTTTAGCTATGACTTGCATCTATGACGCTTTGACCTATATCTACATGGATTATTCCATCGATGTCAAAGATATCGTCTCCGGGCTTTGCAATGAGCCTTATGAAGACTGTCCTTTGTTCGTGAAACAATGCATGGTGTCCTCCGTTTCTCATTTCCACGATGTCGTCGATGCTTTTAAACCCCATTTACGGAACTGGCGATTTGAGCGTTTGCCTCGTTTGGAACAAGCAATCCTCATCCAAGCCTATGTTCATTATTATTATGTGGACGATCACGTAGATAAGGGCGTGGTAATCGACGTCGCGGTTAAATTGGCGAAAAAATATCTAAGCGCAAAGGATTATCGCTTCGTGAATGCTATTCTCGATAATGTCTTAGGCGAAAGGAACGCGAATGCCTAAATACTTATCGGTCAGCGATTTATCTTTTCAAATAAAAGAGGGCCTTGAGGCTCTTTTTCCTTATACTCTATATGTGACAGGAGAAGTAAGCAATTTTAAAATTTACCGATCCGGTCATGCTTATTTTAGTTTAAAGGATAGCCAATCTGTCCTTTCTGCCGTTATGTGGGCATCGGCGGTAGAAAAAATGAAAATGCTAGGAAAGTCCATGCCCCAAGATGGTGATCAAGTCATTGTGGCTGGCCGGTTGACACTATATCCCCCTAGGGGAAATTATCAGCTTAGCGTTATCTCGATAGAAAAAAGCGGAGTGGGCTTAGCTTTGCTTCAATTAGAAGAATTGAAGAAAAAATTGGCCAACGAAGGAATATTTGATCCGGCAAAAAAACGCAACATTCCTCAATTTCCTCGTAGCGTCGGCGTTGTGGCTGGGCTCCACAGTGCAGGACTAAAAGATATTGAAACGAATTTAAGGAATCGTTGGCCGATAGCGAAAATTTATGTTTTTCCTAGCTTAGTTCAAGGCAATGATGCTCCCAAAGATATTATTCGGGCGATTACGGAGGCGGAAAACTCTCCGATCGACGTTTTGATCGTGGGACGCGGCGGCGGTTCTAGTGAGGACCTTGGAGCATTTAACGATGAAATGGTTGTACGCAAGGTTGCTGCTTGCCGTGTGCCCGTTATTTCAGCAGTAGGGCACGAAGTGGACATCACATTGACGGACTTCGCTGCAGACAAAAGGGTTTCTACCCCGACAGCAGCCGCGGTAGCCGCCGTTCCAAACAAAGATGAGGTTCGGTTACGTTTGGATGATTTCCAGCGAAATTTGACGGCATTATACGCTTCCTGCATCCAAAGGAAGGCAGGGGAAGTGGATTCGCTTTCCCACAAGCCCTGTTTTACTAATTTAAAAAGCGTTTATGAAAACAAAAGGAGCCAAATTGAGTTGCTCAAACAATCCGTTTACAATGGATATGGACGAAAAATTATGCTTTGGAAAGCGGAAACGGCGTCCGCATTTGATCGAATCAACGCAATGGATCCTAAAAAAGTATTGGAACGAGGATACACGATGACTTTGGATTCTTCAGGAAATATTTTGAAGAACAAAAAAGAGGTTCATTCAGGAGACGAAATAAAAACAATGTTAGCGGATGGAGAGTTAGTTTCCATTGTAAAATAAGGAGAAACGCATGGAAAAAGAAAAGGAAATTACCTTTGAAGAAGGGTTAAAAAGACTGAATGAAATCGCCACTAAAATGAATGGGAATGTTTTACCTTTAACGGAGGCGATGAACCTTTATAAAGAGGCAAAAAATCTAATTGCGATTTTAAATTCTCAAATTGATGAAGCGGAAAAGCTAATAGAAGATAAAGTAGAATAAAAGCAAGAAATTAGTAGTTTATTAGTATGAAAAAGTGTTTAACCAAGCGTGTTTTTAACGAAAATGATTTTAAAGACCAAAAAATGGTTAAATCTTTAACATACCCTGAACTGAATGCCCTTTCTGACTATTTAAGAAAACAAATTATTGATACGGTTTCCACTCGTGGCGGACACTTGTCCTCCAATTTAGGATCCGTTGAGATATGTATCAGTTTATTCCGAAATTTCGATTTGCCAACTGACAAGGTTATCTTTGATGTTGGGCATCAATGTTATGCTTACAAAATTTTAAGTGGGAGAAATCTCGAGTTTCTGTTTCGTAAAAACGGAATTTCTGGATTTCAAAAAAGAATAGAATCCCCTTTTGACTGTTACGATGCCGGGCACAGTTCGAATTCGTTAAGCGCCGCTTTAGCTTTTGCACACGCAAGAGATGTAAAAGGCTCTAGCGACGAGCAAATCGTGGTGGTTATCGGCGATGCGTCGATTGCTAACGGCTTGGCTTTTGAAGGCCTAAACGCCATTGGGGGCAGTCAATCTAAAATCATCGTTGTTCTTAATGATAACGGAATGTCTATTACCCCTAGTGTCGGTGGCGCCAAAAGCTTTTTCCGTAAAATTAGTTCGGCTAAAACCTATAACTCCTTTAAGAAAAGTTTTCGAGAACAAGCTAGAAAAGGGCGTTTTTGGAAGAAGATTTATGACTTTTCGTATCATATAAAAAACTCGCTTAAGAGAAAATTAATCTCTTTTAACGGCTTTGAAAATCTCGGATTTACGTATATTGGGCCAATTAACGGCAACGATATTAAAGAATTAGACAAAGCATTTGAAAAGGCGAAAAGGACGACAAAACCCACGTTAATTCATTGCAAGACTCTTAAGGGCAAAGGATATCAACTCGCAGAGATGGATAAAACAGGGTTTTGGCACGCGCCCGGTCGTTTTAAAATCAATGATCCAAAAGCGGAAGCCACCCAAATTCCTTCGTTACCATGGCAAATTCTTTTCTCGAGCCTAGTTGAGGAAAAGCTTCGTTCGGACCCGAATTCTATGTTAATCTGCCCTGCGACTTCTTTTGGAAGCCGATTACAGCCTGTGTTTTTAGAATTTCCCAAGCAATGCGTGGATTGCGGCATTGCCGAGGAACACGCGGCAACGTTCTGTGGCGCATTATCTCTTAATGGTTTTCACCCGATTCTTTCGGTTTATTCCACTTTCTTGCAAAGGGCGTACGATGAAATCAGCCATGACTGTGCCCGAATGGGCGCAAATTTAACGATTTTATTGGATCGATGTGGCTTAGCGGGAAAAGATGGCGAGACTCATCAGGGTATTTATGATGAAGCTTATTTAAAAAGCATTCCTAACACGCATGTTTGGATGCCGTCTAACGTGGAAGAAGCCGAATTTTTATTCAATCAAAGTTTTGAACAAAAGGGAGTCAATGTCATTCGGATTACTTGCGAAGACACAATTCCTGACCCCATAGAGCATAAAAACCCATTAGAGATTGGCCGTTTTCATTTCTATGGAATAACAACTACACAAGAAGCTATTCTTTTGTGTGTTGGGCCAAGAGCAAATGTCATGGTGCAAAAAATAAAGAATTCTGGAACGGACGTTGAAATAGCGTGCCCTTTGTTCCTAAATGATTATAAAAAAGAAGAAATCGATCGATTGCTGCCTTATAAACAAGTCTTCATTTACGATGCTTATAGCACCAAAGAGGGGTTTTGTTCCTCCATTCTTTCTGACCTCATGGAAAAAGGGTACCAAGGCAAAGTAAAATGTTTTTGCGTTCCCAATTCCTTTATCCCCTTTTCGCCCAACCGCGCGGAACAAGAAAAGGAACTTCAATTAGACCCGGACCAAGTTTTTGGACAAATTCTTGGAAGCATAAAACATGGCTAAAATTATCGTACACGTGGACCTGAATGCTTTTTTTGCCACCTGCGAAGAGATTCGCGATCCATCATTGGCCAATGTCCCGGTAGCAATTGGCGATAAAGGTCGCAGCGGAATTGTTTCGACGGCGAACTATTGTGCGCGCAAATTCGGAGTTCATAGCGGCCAACCGACTTTTCAAGCTCTAGAAAAGTGTCCGAATTTAAAAGTAATTCACCCGGATTTTTCTTATTATCGAGTGATGTCCCATAGTTTTTTCGGCTATTTATCCCGCTTTTCTAAGCTAGTTGAAAAAGCCAGTGTCGACGAAGGCTTTGTCGACATGACCGAATATTTATCTTCCAAAAAAGACCCTATCGAGGCTTTGCGATTATTTCAACTAGGACTGCAAAACGAAACGGGACTTAAATGTTCCATAGGCGTCGCTCCAACCAAATGGTTGGCCAAAATGGCTAGCGATATGAAAAAACCAATGGGTTTGGTCTTGCTTCGTCGGCGCGACATCCCAACTCTTCTCTATCCCCTTCCTATTGAATCCTTTTGGGGGATTGGAAAGAAAACCGCCCCATCACTGAAAGAAGCGGGGGTACAAACCATCGGTGACCTTTATACTGCTTTACAAAATAACGAATCCGTGGCTACAAAGATTCTCGGGAAATTTGCTTCCACGGCCAAAGAATGGATATCTGGATATGGAGAGGATACGGTCAGTGGGGAAACCGAGGACGCGAAGAGCATCAGCTGCGCCGAGACTCTCCTTCATGATGCAAATTCCTTCTCGGAAGTGGAGGAAACCATTAAACAATTGTGCCACGCTGTTTCCATTCGCGCTCTTCAAACGGGGAAGGTAGGAAAAACGGTTTCACTGGGTTTGAAAGATACCGATTTTCGAATGCATTTAAAGTCCGAAACCTTTGATTACCCGATATTCAGCGAACATGATTTGTATCGAATCGCTCGGCAACTTTATTCGAATTTTGTGGGAGAAGGGGAATCGTTTAAATTTCGCTTGGTTAGCATTGCTTTATCCAAATTGGATGATCGGGCCAAACAAAACGTTCAAATGTCATTTTGGAATTACTCTTCTTTCGAAGAACAAGACGCGACCAAACTTTTGATTGAGGAACTGAACCGCCAAATGGATGGGCCATATTTAACGCGGGCCAGTCAAGCTAAGGGAAAATAAGATGGAAATCGCGGACGCCGTCGAAGAATATTTGCTTTATGTGAGCGTGGAACGCGAAGCATCCACTTTGGCGTGCTACCGCGATGATTTAAAAGTATTTTTCGAAACCTTCCCCGATAAAAAATCCCTTTCCGATTTGAATACGGATGATTTTGACGATTTTGCCGTTGAACAGGGGATGAAAGAAAGGGCCTCTTCCACGATAGCCCGCCGGCTTTCTTGCCTTTATGGTTTCTATCGCTTCCTTTCTCGAAGAGGGTATGTTTCCTTTTTCGTGGATAAAATCACGAGGCCAAAAGGAGAAAAAAGAATTCCTGTCGTGCTAAATTTCGATGAAGTAGAGGCTCTGCTTGAGCAACCTAATGAAGATAGTCCATCGGGTGTTCGTGACCGGGCGATGCTCGAAACGATGTATGCAACAGGGCTGCGGGTTAGTGAACTTTGCCATTTGAAATTGTCCAACCTTAACCTCGAAAACGGCCTAGTTACCGTAACAAAAGGGAAAGGCGAAAAACAAAGAACCGTTCCAATCGGTGACTTTGCCATGGGTTATTTAAAAAAATATTTAGATGGTCCGAGGAGGCAATTCCTTTCTCGTTCGAAAAAGAAACGTAACGCCTATCTTTTCCTTAACCAAAACGGAGAGGTAATATCCCGTCAATATTTCTTCATGCAAGTCAAAAAATATGCACTAGAAGCCGGAATCGATAAAAACGTTAGTCCCCACACCTTGCGTCATAGCTTCGCCACGCATTTACTTGAAAATGGAGCCGATCTTCGGGCCGTTCAAGAAATGCTTGGCCACGCTCACTTGGAAACGACGGAAATTTACACCCACGTTTCCGAGCGAAGGATTATGGATGCGTATTCTAAATACGGAAGCCGAAAATAGGATATAATTTGTGATGGAGGAAATACAAAATATGAGCAAAAAATACCCTTTCCAACGAATCTTTCTCATCGTTGCTGACAGTGCCGGAGTCGGGGAAGAACCCGATGCCGCCGAATTCGGAGATTGCGGCTCCAATACATGGAAACACGCCGCGGAAAGTGTCGGGCAAATTCATGTGCCTTTTATGGAATCCATGGGCTTAGGCGATTTAGACGATATCCCCGGGGTTTCTAAAGTTGCTCACCCCAACGCTTATTGCTTAACCTGCCGAGAAACGAGCCGTGGAAAAGACACCATGACGGGTCACTGGGAAATGATGGGCGTCAATACGGTAAAACCGTTCCAAACTTTTACAGAGACGGGCTTCCCAAAAGAATTGATGGACGAATTGTCCCAACAAACCGGTCATAAGCTTATTGGAAATTACTCCTCCAGCGGCACGGAGATTTTACGTGTTCTCGGGGAAGAGCAAATGAAGGAAAATTCCTTGATCGTTTATACTTCCGCGGATAGCGTTCTTCAAATCGCGGCGCACGAAGAAGTTACGGGTTTGCAAGAATTGTACCGGTGCTGTGAAATCGCTCGTCGCCTTTGCATGAAGCCAGAATGGAAGGTGGGCCGCGTTATCGCTCGCCCTTATGTGGGCACCAATAAAGATGATTTCCGCCGCGTTGGAGGCGACCGCCGCGATTATGCGCTTTCCCCGGAAGAAGATACGGATATGAATATCCTAGAGCAAAACGGGTTTACCGTGTCTTGCGTAGGAAAAATCAGTGATATCTTTAACGGAAAAGGAGTTACGGAAACTCAACATACCGTTTCCAATGAAGATGGCATGGATAAGACGATTGATCAACTTAAAAATAAAGATTTCACAGGCATTTGCTTCGTTAATTTGGTGGAATTTGATAGCGAATTTGGCCACCGCAGAAATCCTGTTGGCTATGCTCGTGCCTTGGAAGCCTTTGATAAGAGGGTAGGAGAATTTATTTCTCATATGCGGGATGATGATTTGCTCATGATTACGGCCGACCACGGGAATGACCCGATCTTCCACGGAACGGACCACACGCGCGAAAAAGTTCCTTTGCTTATTTATTCCCCTTCCTTCAAGAAAGGTCGTCAATTGGAAGAAGCCCCAACATTTGGAGTGATGGGTGCGACAATTTTGGAAAATTTTGGCCTTAAGAGGAACGATGACCTTATCGGAGAGCCCCTTAAGGAGATTTTCGAATGAAAAACACTAAGTCTCTATTTGTTCTAGCGTTTGCCAGTTTGCTATTTTCCTGTGGGGGAGAAAAAAAGACTTCCTACGAATTATCCTGGCTTTCGCCCACGGGCTCCCCGACTTTGGCCTTTTATAGCGAAGCGGAAAATTCCAATTGGGTTTCTACCTCTACGCCGGCGGCGCTCATTCCTGCCGCGTTTGCTTCCGCTTCCTATGATGCGATTGTCTTCGACGGCATCACCGGTTTAAACCTCATCGAAAAGCAGCAACGCGCCTATCGCCTTGCTAGTTGGATCAATGAAGGCTCCTTCTATTTGGTTTCCGCTAAATACGATAAAGATGGAGCAAAAAACCTAGAAAATAAGCCTACTATCGATGCTTTTGTTGCTAGTGGCACCGCATCGGTTCTTTTCCGTGACGTCGCAGCGAATACCTTTCAATGGGGAGAATATTCGAATGGAAGTTCCCCCGATGACAAAATCGTTTATGAGACCGGCGTTGACGTGGTCCAAAAGAATTTGCTTAGCAACCCTGAAGCGTTTGATTTTTATGTTGTTGCTGAGCCGGCGCTGAGCTTGTTAAAACAAAAATTTGCCTCCCAGAATAAAGCATTGCACGTGATCAGCGATCTTCAAACGGACTTTGTCACCAATCACAACGGAGTTAAGGTACCTGCCGCCGCTATATTTGTTCGTGAACGAACTTATTTAGAACATCCCTCTGAAACGGTGGATTGGCTTAATGAGATTCAGTCCAATATTCAATCTGTTCGACTTGGCGATCCCCAAGTTTTGCAAATCCTATCTTCCTACGAAGAAAAGGGAATCTCATTAGCGGAGAGATTTGGATTCCCTTCTTCGAATTTGGTAAAGCAATTAATGGAGGATGGGTCTAATAAATTGCATTATTCAAACTGTGGCGTGGATTCAAAATCATTGCTTGCTATGGCGAATGATTTTCAATCGACTTTGGGCCTTCCTGTATTTAACGAAACAAGCGTTTTGAATTGGAGATGAACCCTTGAAGAGGAAAAGCCGAAAAAAAGAATCCGATCGCATTGTCTATATTCTTATTGGCGTTCTTTTGATTATCGCTGCGTGGTTCCTAATTTCCTATTTTTTAAAAAAGAATGGAAATATGGTTTTCCCTTATCCGCATGAAGCGTTTGGAAAGGCTTTTGTTTTTCTTTTTTCTCCCAAGGAAGCGGAAAAGAATTGGATTGCCATCGGCTGGACTATATTGCGGTTGCTGATTGGTTTTTCGATTTCCTATGTCTTGGGAATTGTTTTAGGAACGTTGGCAGCGTGTCACCGGAAAATAGAACACATTCTAAAACCATGGATAGTTCTAAGCCGAACTGTTCCAACAGCGGCAGTTGTTTTACTTTTTATCGGAATTTTCTTCACCCCTAAATCAAGGAATGCGATCACGTTTATTCCATGCGCTTTGGTTTTTCTGGTAGCGTTTCCTTTGATTTATGAGTCTGTTCTAAAAGGTTTAATAAATGATTCGAGCGAATTGTTAGAAGCATTGGATTTGGAATGTGGGCGGAACGCTGCCCCGGCAGTAGTCTATGTCCGCTGGCCAAATGCCGCCCCCTATATTCGTTTGGGTGCGATACAAAGTTTTGGATTATCCGTAAAGGTTCTTATCATGTCAGAGATTCTTTGCGCGACCTCCAATTCCAAACCATCCCTAGGGGGATTGATTTCTAATAGTCAGGTTAATGGCGAGGTGGAGAATATTATCCCCTATAGCTTGATCGCATTGGCAATGGTTGCTTTAGTTGACGTTGTTTTAAATCTTGTTTCTTCTAGAATCAAGATAGACGAAGAATAAAAAAGATAAAACTGTTTTCAGATTTAAAATCAATGTTGATTTTGTTTTGGTTTTTTCAAGTATTTTGTGGCATTAATCTGATATATAACAAAACGGAAACTATAACTTAATTTAAATAATGATGAATAAATCCATCCAAAGATACCGTAGAAAGAATTTGAATCCAAGACAAATTGGCAATGCCTAAAAAGAGGAAGCAGAACTAGAAAAAAATATTCTGTGTTTTTATGCATTTAGACTGAAAAAAACAAATGAAATTTTAAAATAGGCTATTAGTAGTTATTTAGTAATTGTTAAAAAGTGGAAAACTTCACGATCATCAAGGTAATTATTTAGAAAGATAAATATTCTTAATATTAAATAACTTCGGTAAATTCACTTTATTTATTAAAGTACTTAACATAATGGACATTATACGAAGTAATGTATTTTGAAAAATAAAAGCCGCATTTAAGCGGTTCTGATTTGTTGGCTTTTTAATCTTCTTTTTCTTTATTTTGGTTCTTTTCACGAATGGATTCGATAAGCTTTTCCAAGGAGATCTTTTCTCTCATTTCCGGTAAGAAAACATGGACGATGACATCTCCGCCTTGGAGGATTACCCAACCGGATTCCTCTTCGGAATCGGAAACTGGCATTTCGATTCCGTTCTTAAAAAACGCTTCTTCAAGATAGTCAAAATTTGCCTTTAATGCTCGGACGTTTTGGGCGGTAGCTAAAACATAATAGGAACAAAACGGATTCAAGTCTTCCACTTCGATGACTTGAATGCTTTCCGCCTTGTGTTCTTCCAATGTATTGACAGCAATTGTTAATTCCTTTGGTTGCTCTTTCATTTTTTATTTTCCTCCTAGATACAACTTCATACAGGCTTCGGTCATGGGATTATCAATTCGATATCCCTTCCCTTCCAAATATATTTTATTCGCCTCCAAGACGCGAATAAATCCTTGGTAGCAATCCTTGATGCAGGCTTTGATTAATTTGCTGGAATCGTAGCCCCGCAGTGGATCGATCTTATCGCTTGAATAAATTATTTTGGCCAAGCGAGTCATATGGGGCTTTCCGGTTGCATGGCACCGAATCGCATCTAGTATCTCTTCTTGTTCGATTCCAAACTTTTCTTTGGCAATCTCTGCACCAATAAACTGATGGTAGGTCCATTCGGGGAATTGGTCCTGCTCAGGAAAGTGTTCTTTCATGAAGGTGACCTCTTTTTCTTTGGGCACATCCTTCCCAATGTCGTGGAGCAATCCTGCGATATAGGCGAATTTTGGGTTGCGTAAATGATTGCGATAGGCGATTTCGTAAGCTAAACGGGCAACGGAAATGGAATGCAGCAAACGATGAGCGGAAAGCATTTTCGAAATATCGTTAATGTAATAAAGATGTTTTTTCTCAATGTTGTTTCGAACGGAAAGGGGGATATCCAAGGAATGCAGTCGGCGAACCTCCGAACTGCTTACCTCCCCCGACTTTTCATACGGCAAGCGCCACATTCGATATTTTTGCAATAAGGCGTCTTGAACCTCGATTCCCATTCGCGGGACGTAAATCGGCGTCGCGAGCTCTGAGATTTCATCCGGAGATTTCCAAGAAAGGAATTGATTGGCTTCGTCCGCGCCAATAATGAAAAATAGTTTCCGCTTCGGGTAACGGTTTTTGAAATAACGTAACGTGTCGATCCAGTAATGGGGTTCTGTAGTTAGTTCGGACTCGAACAAAGAAATGGAAAAAGATGCAGATCCATCTTCCTTTAATGCGTCCTTAAGCATTTCTAAGCGATCTGAAAAACAGGCAATCGGTTTTTTACCTGGTGGATTTGCATTGGGAATGAAAATTACATCCGCGTTTAACGTTAAGCTTGCTGCTCGTGCGATGCGCAGATGGCCATTATGAACGGGGTCGAATGTTCCGCCGTAAAGAATTAGTGATTCCATTCCGAATTGAGTTAATCGCGAGTGGGAACAACGATTTTTGGATTCTTTTTCGATTTGCGGTAATAAACCATGACTCGCCCAATGACTTGGACGAGGTCTGCGTCAAGACGCTCCGCCAACTCTTCGGCAATTTGTTTTGGTTCGCAGGATGCGTTCTGCAAAATACCGACTTTAATTAACTCACGGGCTTCTAACGCATCGTTTAGTTCGGCTACGAACTTATCATCCAATCCGCCTTTCCCAATTAAGTAACGATGAGAAATGGGGTTGGCTAATTTTTTTAAATAGGCTTTTTGAAAGGGTTTTAACATAATAATAGATCCTTATTTTTTTACTGCAATTTTCGAACGGCTGGTGTAAATTGCGACATCTTTTGGAACAAAAATTCGGAAGGTTTGTTTCTTTCCATGGAAACCAATCCACCCATATCCTTCGATGCCGATATCCCGGCTACCCGTTTCGTCTACGACCAATTCATAGGCCGCAAGGTCCACAGGCCCCAGCAAAAAAGGGCTTTGTGGGAATAAAAATCCTTTTTGAATCATCTGGAAAAAGTCGGCTTCGGCGTGCTTGGAACGGGTTTTGGCTAATTTGACGTTTTTGGAGCCGAAATAGGTAATGGAGGTTTTGTCTCCTTTAACCAATTCGATTCGAGCTAAGCCCCCAATGCAAAGGGATTCCCCTGCCGATAAAGCAACGATACGCGGTTTAACGGGTTCGGAAGGATAGGCGAGGCGAACTTGGTCTACGCTAAGCAGATGCGTCATGGAATTGTCCGTTGGAGTCCCCGGGGTATCGTAAATAAAGGTCGATGAATCCAAGGGAATTTGCATCACGCGAATCGAGGTTCCTGGGTATTTAGCTGTCACAACGCTGTTGAACGTGTTGTTCTTGTAACTTCGTAAAAACGAAGAAAGGAAAAGGGTTTTTCCTGCGTTAGATGCCCCGATGAGATAGACGTCGTGCCCGCGACGCCTTTTTTCAATTTCCTTCGCAATGGGCGAGATGTCGGCCATGCCGGTAAGAGAGGTCAAAACGACATCGTTGGCTTCGACAGAAATCTTGGATACCCGAAAACGGTGGGCAACGTATTCTTTTAATTTTTGGTCGTCGGCATCCGCTGGCAAAAGATCTCTTTTATTGGCGATGACGAGAACGGGATTATTGGAAATGATATCGACGACATCCTTGGGGAAGCCGGCTTCGAAACTGAATAAGTCGATGACGCAAACAATTAAGGCGTCGCTAGCGCGCGCATCCTTTAACATGGATAGGTATTCGTCGGAGCAAGCTAGTTCGTGTTTGCTGAAATTGTAACGTTGCTTCGCGTAACACGAATCACAAAAAACGACCAAAGCGTTGGTGTTTTTGATGACTTCCGGGGAGACGTAGCCCTCCGCTTCTTTGTCATCGGCTTGGAGGATGGCGCCGCAATTGTAGCAACGACGCACGATGTTTAGTTTGCTCATGTTTTGATCTCCTTCCATTCTTTGATCCAGTGCTTGGCAAACATCTTTTTTCGTTTGGGTTTGTCGAAGAGGCGATTGAATTTGGTCCAAAGGGGTTCATAAGCCCCGAGAGGTTCCGTCAATAAGACTCGAATTCCTGCGCGATTTCCGCAAAGAACATCGGTTTGGATTTGATCCCCCACCAATAAGACTTCGCTTGGTTTCCAGCCTTTTTCTTTCATTAATCCAACGAGAGGACCTTTGAAGGGCTTCTTCATCCATCCATGGGCTTCTAAGCCGGCTTTCTGAGAAACTTCCAAAACTCTTCCGCCTCTTCCGTTCGAACAAACAACCATTTGAATCCCTTTTTTGGAGAGAGAATCCCTATAGGCGAGAAGCTCTGGGGTGGGTTCTTTGCTTCCGTAAGGAATGAGGGTATTGTCTAAATCGCAAAGAAGAACTTTGACCCCGATTCTTTCAAAGAAAGAGGGGTCGACTTCGAATAGCGATTTGGCGTGCGCGTAGGGAAGCGATTTCTTCATAAAGACATTGTAAGAGGATTTGCTCATTCCGTAAATGCGGGCAAGGAAGGAATTTGAATCGATTATTAGAAGTCCTCATCTCCAAATATGGAGATTTGCTCAAATTTTTCTGGGCCTTTAGATTTTTGTTCCGTCGTATCTTCAACTTCCGAAGTAGAGTTTTCTTCTTTGTTTTCTTCTACGGGTTCCACATGATAACTGACCATCGAATCGTCAATTAAGGTGGAATCCCTCGTGAAAATAGTGGCTACGGTAGCTCCCTTTGGGAGTTTGATGGAACTGCCTTTGGCGTATTTATCCATGGGGGTTAAATAGAAGTCCTCGTATGTAATCGAAGCAGTTTCGCCGTTACTAAGAGTCGCCGTAAGGGTGTAAGGGGGGTCCACATCGGGTGCTTTTTGGGCATAGACAAGGAAATGCGGTTCGTTTTTAAAGGATTTGAAAAGGGTGGTTGCTTTATTTAGACGACCCGTTTTTGTTACGTTGCTCGAACTGGCCACCCGAGTATATCCTAGCTGAGTAATTAGCAGCAATTTGGCACTTTCCTCCGGGAGGAACGAAAGCATACCTGCCACGAGTCCCCCACGGAAGGAGGCGGCTTTTACCCCAGCGGAATTGGTGGAACTATAGGCAATTTCATTTTCATTATAGAAGGTGGCAAGCCCCGTATCGCTGAAAATCATTAAATCGCTATTGCCGCTTGTTAAGGCGACATCCACTACCTCGTCATCGCCAAGCAAACGCATGGCGCGAATCGGGCGATTGAAACGGGAGACCTGGAAAGAAGATAACTTCGTGCGTTTAATTTGGCCTTTTTTGGAAACTAAGGCGATAAAAAGATCGTCGCGGAATTTCCGTACCGCAAAGGCACGAACTAGTTTTTCTTCCGCCGGAAGGGAAATCGCATAATTGACGTGTATTCCTTCGTCGTTCCATTTATTGGCCTTGATCAAATGGACGGGAATATAAAGGAAATTGCCCTTAGATGTAAAAACAAGCATCCAATCGGTAGTGTCACATTGACCATCGAAAATGAGAGTATCCCCATTTTTAAGGCCGGGCAGTTCTCCGTTCGCTCCACCACTAGAACGCCAAGAAGCAAGAGAAGAACGTTTGATATATCCGTCGCGAGTCACAACGACTACCACAGTTTCTTTGGCGACCAAATCCCTTTGGTTGATGGAACGCATGGAAACATCTTCTTCTTCGATGGCGGTTCTCCGCGGGGTGTCGAAGCGTTTTGCGATGGCTTTTAAACTGGAGATGATCAGCGAATTCATTTTATCGGGATTTCGCAAAGTTTCCTTCAAATCCGCTATTTCAAGATCTAAGCGCTTTTTTTCGTCTAAAACGGTTTCCACATCGAAATTGCTTAGCTTATATAACGGCATCATGACGATCGCTTCGCTTTGAGCTTCCGTAAAACCGAATTCTGCTGCGATATTAACTTTGGATTCTGCTTTGTCGCGGCTACGTTTGATGACCCGAACGATTTGGTCGATGAGGTCACTCGCCCGGATCAATCCTTCTACGATTTCTAATCGAGCAAGGTCCTTCTTTAAATCGAATTGGCAACGTCTAGTTTCCACATCGACCTGGTGAGCAATGTAAGTGTCGCAATAAGAAAGCAGGTTCAGAACCTGAGGTCGGCCATTAACAATAGCTACCATATTGGCCGTGTAGGAAGAACGTAACTGCGTTTTCTGCATTAAATAAGCCAAAATGGACTCCGGCTTGAAGCCTTCTTTGATATCGACGGCGATACGAAGCCCGCTTTTATCCGTTTCGTCGCGAACTTCATCAATGCCGGCAATGGTTTTGTCGTGCCGCAATTTGTCAATCGCGTATACGAGTTGGGATTTATTCACCCCATAGGGAATTTCGGTGATGATAATTTGACTTGTCCCGTCCTCGGCTTCTTCAATGGACGTCCTACTAGCCACGTCGATTTTTCCACGTCCCGTAAGATAAATATCGCTTAATCCTTGCGATTCGTAGATGATTCCCCCGGTAGGAAAATCTGGCCCCGGAACAAAACGCATGAGGGTTTCAATCGGGCAATTGGGGTGCTGAATTCGATAGATGATGGCGGAAGTTACTTCGCCCAAATTGTGCGGAGGAATTTCCGTAGCCATACCTACGGCGATTCCGCTGGACCCGTTTACGAAAAGATTAGGAAAATGGCAAGGCAAAACCTGAGGCTCAAATTCGGTGTCATCGAAGGTTAGGCCCATGTCGACGGTGTTTTTGTCGATATCGCGAATTAATTCTTGGGACAAAGCCGCCAAACGAGCTTCCGTATAACGATAAGCCGCAGCGGGATCGCCATCCATGGAACCATTATTTCCTTGGAAGTCGATTAATGGAGCACGAACGCGCCAGGTTTGGGACATGCGGACGAGGGCGTCATAAATGGAACTATCGCCATGAGGGTGATATTTCCCCATGACTTCACCCACGATATGAGCACATTTTTTGGTTGGTTTATCAATCGTATTGCCTGTTTTCCACATGGCAAAAACAATACGACGCTGAACCGGTTTCAAACCATCTCGAGCATCAGGAATCGCACGGTCTTGAATTACATCTTTGGCGTAGATGTCAAAGCGATCCCCCATCAAGTCATCCAAGGTGGATGGTACGAGGTTTTCTGTGATTTCTGGAGTTTCGTCCTTCCTTTTTTTCGCCATTATTTCTTAACCTCTTTAATGAATGTGTCTTCTTCATTGAAGGAGACGTTTTCCTCAATCCAGGCCCGACGCTGGGAAGGATCGTTTCCCATGAGAATACTAATGCGCTTTTCAACCACCAAGGGGTCTTCTATCGTAACTTTATATAATTTGCGTGTGGCCTTATTCATGGTCGTGTTATAGAGTTGATCCGCATTCATTTCGCCCAACCCTTTATATCGATTGATTCCGTATCCTGGGCCGATTTTCTTTTTAGCCTCTTCCAAAGATTCGTCGTCCCATGCGTATACAAATTTATGCGCTGGATCGCTTTTTTTGTAAACACGATAAAGAGGTGGGCAAGCAATATAGACCATTCCGTGAGTGATAAGGGGCTTCATATAATTATAGAAAAAGGTCAAAAGCAAAATTTGAATGTGAGCACCATCGGTATCGGCATCGGTCATGATGATGATTTTGCCGTAGTGACTATCTTCTACATCGAAATTCGCGCCGACTCCCGCTCCGATTGTTTGAATAATCGTGGAAAATTCCGTGTTGGCCAACATGCGTTCCATGGTAACGGAATCGGTATTGAGAGGTTTTCCACGTAATGGAAGAATAGCTTGGTGCATGCGGTCACGGCCCGATTTCGCCGAGCCTCCTGCGGAGTCGCCCTCTACTATAAAGAGCTCGTTATTGCGATAATCCTTGCTCTGCGCGGAAGCGAGCTTGTCCGAAATGATGAAGTCTTGTTTTTTGGTTTTTCCGTTCCTTGCGGCCTGCTTTGCTTTTCTTGCCGCGTCTCTAGCAGCTTTCGAAGCCTGGCACTTCTTCACCAAATCCACCGCGAAGTCCTTGTGCTCAGCGAGGTAGTGAACAAGATTATTATAAACGAAGTCGTTGACAACGGACGTTGCCTCCGGTGTTCCTAATTTTCCTTTGGTCTGTCCTTCGTATTCGAGCTTATCTTCGGGGATTTTAACAGCAATAATGGCCGTTAACCCTTCACGAATATCGGTGCCATCTAGTTTTTGATTTTCTTTGATTACCCCGTTTTGGAGAGCCCAATCATTCACGGCACGGGTAATGCCTAATCTCAAGCCCGTTTCATGCGTGCCGCCGTCATGAGTGCGAACCGAGTTGGCATAGGAGTAAACGTTTTCATTGTAATCTTCGTTGCACCATTGCATGGCGACTTCCATGCGAATGGACGAGGTCTCATCGTCAAAACCGATTACGCCGCCGATTGGCTTTTTGTTTTGGTTTAAAACACTGATATATTCGATGAGGCCTTGGGGATAAAAGAACTCATGGCTGAGCCCAGTGCGTTCATCCTTAAGGAAAAAGTGAACCTTCTTGAGTAAAAAAGCTTCTTCCTGAAGGTGGTTATAAATCGTGTCCCATTTGAATTCGACCGTGGAAAAAATTCTTTTGTCCGGCTTAAAACGTACCAAGGTTCCGTGCTTTTTCGTTGGACCAAGTTCTTCAAGAGGCTGAACGAGTTTCCCGCCGTCCTCAAATCGAATATGATAAATTTTCCCTAAGCGATAAATGGTAACGTCGATCCATTCCGAGAGCGCATTGGTTACGGTTGCACCCACACCATGTAAACCAGCTGAAGTCGTGTAGTTTTTGCTAGAAAATTTTCCGCCGGAATGGAGCGTAGTGTAAATCAACTGTACTGCGGGGATACCTGTTTGAGGGTGGATGTCGACGGGGATACCACGTCCTTCGTCTTCCACAGAAACCGATCCATCTTTATGGATGCAAACGGAAACACGGTCCCCATACCCGTTGACTGCTTCGTCTACCCCGTTATCCACGATTTCCCAAACCAAATGGTGAAGTCCTGTCGAATTCGTTGAACCGATGTACATGCCTGGGCGTTTGCGCACTCCTTCCATCTCGCTAAGGAGTTCAATGTTGCGCGCATTATATTGCTTTTCGGCTTCCTCAATGTTAACCATACGTGAATATTCAGTCTAATGACTGGGGGTATTATAACGCATGAAAAGTTTGAAAAGCACCATTAAATCGCCATAATGGATAAGTTAGGAATTAAATTATGAATCTCATATTGGTCAATGTTCTCTACGGATTATTCGCCGCTGTCCTTGGATATTTTGTTGGATCTATTCCAACAGGCGTATTGGTTGGCAAATTATTTTTTCATGAAGACCCTCGAGATAAGGGGTCACACAATAGCGGTGGGACCAATGTGGCAAGAACTTTTGGCAAAAAATTCGGGGTATTGGTCATTGCGCTCGATATGATTAAGGCCTTGATACCGGTTTTTATCATTTGGGCTATTGGAGAATTTAGCCCATTGAACCAATATTTAGCTTGGAGCGCCACTTGGGGGAACGCGCAAGTTGGCGGAAATAAAATGTTTTACTGGATAGCGGGACTATTTTCCGCGATTGGTCATTGCTGGCCCATTTACATCCATTTCAAAGGTGGGAAAGCGGTCGCCTGTTTCATGGGGCTGAATTGCTTAACCTCGTGGCTTCAATTCGTTTGTTCTGGCTTTTCTTATCTTTATATCGCACATAAATCGAAATATATATCGTTAACTTCCATTATCGTCTCTGGAATTGGAATGATTGTTGCTTGGATTGTCTTTATCATTCAAGTTTCCGTTCCGTCACAAGCTTTTAATACCAATGTATTCTTATGGAATTTTGGCTTTGGCCCCTTCTTAGAATATGGATTTGAATATGCGATTATGGATACTGCTATCACTGTTTTGCTGATTGCTCGCCATAAATCCAACATTGAGAGGTTAAAAAAACATACGGAAACAAAAAATCCATTCTCCAAAGTCTCAAAGTAAATTATTAGTAGTTTTCTAGGTATTTAAAATAATAGAATAAACTAAAAATTATTTGAAAAAATATTCGGATAATACTTTGTTTTTGATTGACAAAGTTTTGTAATTTAATTATTAATTCTGTTTTTTTAAAAAATTGGATTATGCGTTATCTTTTTTAACATTTTGTGTTCAATGCACCCCTTATCCGCTTCTTCTACACCCCGGGCAATTAAACTCTGCACAGAACTCACTGTTAAATTATTTGTTTTAAGAAAAGGATCGCTGGTCCCGAGTGCGAAGACAAAGGAAAAAAGAAAAAACATACTGCAATATTTATGAACTTAATAGATCTTCAGTTTCCAAATCGTTATAACAAACTATTTGAAAGATATTACTAGGTTATAGACAGGTTGGTTTCCTTCAAATTTTACTAAGTCCGTCACGTCTACATCTTTAAAAATTTTCCACAGTTCTTTTTTCTCTTTCTTCAAACACTCTTTGCCATAGAAAACATTTATAACGCTGAAACAAGAGATGTCCCCTCGTGGTTGTAAGCAGTTTGGATACAATCAAAAAAACTTGACGAGAATGTGATAATTTACCAATCGGAAATCATAATGAAATCTCCTTCTTTCACTTCTTTTTATGATTTATTATGAAACGGATGGCTTTTCTAAAGGAGAATTTGCCAGCTTCCGACAGATGGCTTTCCATTTCGCTCGGAATAGATTATGGTTCAGTTCCATAACGTTTCTAGAGCTGAAAAAACCACATAGTTTTGCAGGTGTCCCATATCAAGCCGGAATTCTCGTAAATGGATTGCCTTGTTTTGCCTAAGTAAAGTGTTGGTTTTTTGGAAAACAGCAACGAAATCAGTATTAGCTCGAGCAAACGATTTTAAGAAATCTTTTTGGGGGGAAGTGTTCATCGTTTGACTTGTCCACACCATTGGCTTAGTGCCGCGATGCGATTGTGTCGCATGCGGACGCTGCAATTTTGAAAGGATCTAAGCTTCTTTTCGCCATGGAATGGAGCGTGAGGAGACAAAAAAGGCACCCATCTGGATGCCCTGTTTGCTAGCAACCTTAAGGTTATAGCTTTAAGCGGCCGCTTTTTTGCAAAACCGCTTAAACCACCTTAGAAGTTAGACAACCATTATTGCAAAAAAAGCACGCCATTATAGCGTGCTGTTTTTCTTCATGGAATTCATGATTTTGCGAATGTCTGCTTCGCTGGGCTTACGTCCCATTTGAAGGTACATTGCACGAATCATTTGTTCATTGATTGGAGGGTTCTTTTGAATTTCCTTTTTGATAATGGCTCTAGCGCCGAAGAAACCGCCTATTAGGCCCAAAATCAACGCAGCGAGAACGAGGCAAAACCAGCCAACGTTCCATTCCATTAGTTGGCCCTCCCGTCGTATTTGCCAGTGGTGGTATCGACGGAGATTTTGTCGCCTTGGTTGATGAAGAGGGGGACACGGATGTTCATTCCGGTTTCAAGCTTAGCATCTTTGGAACCGCCGTTAGAAACAGTGTCGCCACGGACACCCGGTTCGCATTCAACAACCGTTAAAACAACTTTAGACGGAAGTTGGACATCCAAGATTTCGTCTTCGTACGAGACGATGGTCACTTCTTGGTTCGGGGCGAGGAAGGGGATGATGTCTCCATAGTTATTTTTGGCGAGTTCGGCTTGCTCATAGGTTTTGCCATCCATAAAAACAAGGGTCTCGCCGGAATCATAGAGATATTGCATGATTTTCTTGTCGATGTGAATGTCTTCGACTCCATAGCCCGAGTTTCTGGCGAGCTCGGTGATGGCTCCAGTGCGCAAATTTTTGACTTTGACTTTGGCGACCATTTTTCTCATGGCTGTTTTGTTAAGAAGGATATCGATAACACGATAAAGATTTCCTTCATCAATGAAATAATTGCCAGGACGTAATTCAGTAACGTTGATCATTTTTCTACTCCTAAAAGCGTATCAAACGCGGAAAATATTATAAATAAATTTATAATCCGTTAAAAGCCCCAGTTCTTTGAAGAAAGATAGGGGTTATATTGCAGCTCATTTTCGAGGGTGGTTTTCGGACCGTGTCCTGGGAAAATGGAAGTATTTGGTGACAATTTCATCAATTTTCCTAAGGAATCATCGCGAAGCTGGGGTGCAGAACCCGCAAGGTCATCACGTCCAACGCCCAAATGGAACAACGTATCTCCGGTGAAACATAGGTCAAGGTCTGGAAAATAAAAGCAGCAAGAACCTACCGTATGGAATGGTGTATGAAGGACAAGACAACGAAGAGAACCTTCAAAAAGCTCCAATCCATCATATATTTCCTCCACCTTCCCTTCCCAAACGAAAGGCTCGCCAATTAAATCTTCGGAGGCGTTTCGCTTCGGAGAAGATAAACAAGGAATATCCTGGGTATGAAGATATACCGACACTTCTTGACAGCCCCCAGTTCGCTGAGACAAGCCATAAATATGGTCGAAATGTCCGTGGGTCAATAATATTCCTAGGCATTGGCTATGGTGTTTTTGTATAAATTTTCCAATACGATCGGCACGATTGTCACCCATGTCGATAATAATACACGGGCCGCCTTCTTCCCCTAGACAATAAACATTAGACCAAAAACCTCCGTTATAGAGGTTTGTTACTTTGTAATTGCTCATAGCGTGATAATTAGTTCATCGAAATGCTCACTCGCGTAAGAATAACTGTACCAATTTACCCAAATAGAATCAGCCATCTCTTTGTTTTGTCTTAATTCCTCGTTATACCAGGCGATTTCTTTCGTGACCTTTTTTAGTTCGGATTCTTTGTTTTCGTCGTTTTTGGCTTCGAGATATCGTGCCATTAGGTCCTCTCGGTTTTGCAAGGATATTTCGTAAGCTTTTTGATTGCCGAATGCGTGATAGGCAACGCTAGTAAGATTAAAAACAAAAGCCATCCCCAAAATCAAAGAAGAGAACGCACCAATCCCTTCAGGAATTTTTTTCTTCTTGGTTAATAGACTTAGGGGAATAAAGCCGAGGGAAACAATGGTGATGAAAATGAAAAGAAGCATGCTTTAGTTTAACAAAAAAATAAGGCCGAGGCCTTATTTTTTCTCTTTGTGCAACGTCTTTTCCCTGCAACGGTGGCAATATTTTTTGATTTCCATTTTAGCAGGGTGAGAGCGCTTATTACGGGTGGTGATGTAATTTTCTTCACCGCACACGGTGCACTTTAAGATGACTTCATCGCGTTTGCTGGCCATTTTTCTTCTCCCTCTATTGAGCGTTGATGAGTTTACCATAGTAAAAAGGGAAAATCTATAAGCAAAATCGGGCGAAAACGCATTACAATGAAGTTATGGTAAAACGCAAAGACACAAGACCTGTTCACGTTGGGAACATCCAACTGGGCGGACAAGAAAAAATATTGATTCAAAGCATGTGCTCCATTAAAACGAGTCGCACGGATCTCGTGGTAGAGCAGCTTCGAAAATGTCACGAACTTGGAGCCGATTTAATGAGACTTTCCGTCCTAGACGAAGAGGATGCAAAAGCGTTCTCTATTTTGAAAAAGGAAGTCTCTATTCCTTTAATCGCCGATATTCACTTTGACTATCGTTTGGCACTTTGCGCCATTGAAAATGGGGCAGACGCCATCCGCGTTAACCCCGGCAACATCGGCTCCAAAGAACGAATTTGGCAAATTGCCACAAAATGTGCCTCTAAAAGGATTCCCATTCGCATTGGCGTGAACTCTGGTTCTTTGAAAAAAGATGCTAATTCTAACGATCCACGCCCTGCATCCGCGATACAGTTGATGGATGATTTAACCGAATGCGTTGCCATTTTCGAAGAGGTGGGTTTCCATGATTTGGTCTTATCCGCCAAAGGAAGCAATGTTCTTGAAACCGTGGAAGCCTATAAAGAAGCCTCCAAACGTTTTCCCTATCCTCTTCACTTAGGGATCACGGAAGCGGGACCCAAGGACATTGGCCTTATCCGTTCCACTGCCGGACTTGCCCCCTTATTAATGGAGGGAATCGGGGACACCATTCGTATCTCTCTTAGCGATGCTCCAGAAGAAGAAATTAGGGCCTGCTGCCGTCTTTTACATGATTTGGGGCTTAAACCAGATTACCCGACCTTCATTTCCTGTCCCACGTGTGGGAGAACCCAGGTAAATCTGATTCCTACGGCCAAGGCGCTTCAATCTTATATGGAAGAAAACCACATCAATAAAACGGTTGCCGTAATGGGGTGCGTCGTCAATGGTCCCGGAGAAGCCAAGCACGCGGACTTAGGGTGCGCAGGCGGAAAAGGACGCTGGGTTATCTTTCAAAAAGGAAAGATCCTTAAGGAAGTAAAAGACGGGGAGATTATCCCCGCCATGATCGAAGAATTGAAAAAACTTTAGTTATTTCCCTTCTAGTTTTTGTTTCGCCCTTTGTGCGTAACGAGCATCCTTTTTGGCTTTAATTGATTTTTGGATTGCTTTTCGGCGGTACTTGTTCTTCACCTTTTCCACCGCACGCATTTGCTTCTTTTTATAGCCGGGTTTCACGGTTTTCGAGGAAGTTTTTGCCTTGGCGATTTTAACTTCCTTTAATTCCTCTTCTGAGAATTTTTTCTTTCCGGAGAATTTCTTTTTGGCGTCCAGCCCCAATTCGTTTTTCTCAAGGCGGTCATTCTTTAAGATATAGTAATCGAAAGGTAGGCCTTGACTGAGCAATTCTTTGGGACGAGAAAGGGAATCTACGTTATAGAAAACCCAGGAATCACCGGTTTTATCGAATCGACCGGTTCTTCCCGCACGATGATAGTAATAGGAAAGATCCATGGGCAAATCAACGGAAATTACATCGGTTACATTATCCAAATCAATGCCCCGGCTTAGCAAGTCGCTACACACAACGATTTGATATTCGTCTGCGCGGATTCTTTTTAAAACCTGTTTTCTTTCTCGGCTGTCTAAATCACCTGAGAAATAGGTAACGGAATATTTTTTGGCTTTCAATCCTTCGTAAATGGTTTTGACGTCTTCTTTTTTCGAGGCGAAGACGAGGCAAAAATAGGGGCGACGAATATCGAGAAACTTGGATAGTGCTTCCACGGTGCCGACATGCCTAACATCGACGAAATGGTGGGCAACGCGGGAACTAGTTTTTTGTTCTTCTCCCTCATACAAAAACTCGGAGCCAATATATTTTTCAAGTTGGAGCTTAAGATTTTCGTTCATGGTCGCAGAGAACACCATGGTTTGAACGTTTTCTGGAAGTTTTTGATAAATTTCATCGATATCTTGGAAATATCCGAGTTCTAAAAGCATATCTGCTTCATCCAAAACAAGACTGCGAACTCCATGCAAATCAAAAACATATTCCTGCGAAAGGAGCTCTTTTAAACGACCGGGGGTTCCCACGATCATTTGAGGGGGGACCGTTTGTCCTTCTTTATTTTGAGCGATTTCGGTTTCACTGGAAAAGAGTCGCACTTTGAAGGTGGGGAAGAAACGGGTAAAAGCGAAGGCAAAGTCATAAACCTGACGCGCCAATTCTCGACTCGGACAAATAATAATCGACTGTAAACGAGGCAAATGCGTGTCAATTTTTTGCAAAATGGGAATCAAATAGGAATGGGTTTTCCCACTCCCCGTTTCGCTTTGGCAAACAATGCGCTTGCCTTGCAACGCCTTGGGAATAACCCGAGATTGCACCGGAGAAGGCGAGGTGTAGCCCATTTTTTCCAGTGCGCTCGTTAGCGCTGGGCTTAAGTTAAATTCTTTAAAGGATTTCATACCGTACGATTATATAGGAAATCTCTTCATTTTTCCTAGATTCTCAACGAAAATACTTGCATGGATGTCTTACTTCTTGAACCAAATGGATATTGCTCCGGCGTGCAAAGGGCCTTCTCTCTTGCTCTAAGACTAAGGAAGGAGCAACCCGACGTTGAAATTTATTGCCTTGGGATGCTTGTTCATAACGAGGATTCCATGATGGAATTTCAAAATCATCACATTCATATTATCGATGAGAGAAAAGAAAATTTAGAAGTTGTCTTGAAGAGCATCCCCGACGGCTCCTACGTGATCTTTTCTGCCCACGGGCACCCCTTGGGTTGGGAAAAATTAGCAGCGGAAAAAAATCTTAAAATATTAGATTGCACTTGTCCTTTTGTGGAAGCAAACCGAGTGGCCGGGGCTTCCCTCAAGTCCTCTTTTTTCTATTTTGGGGTAAAAGGCCATTTAGAAGCCGATGCGTTTATGGCCAATAATCCAAACGCTATTTTTCTTGATGTGGTCCACCCTGAACTCCAAGGCATCGACATTACTCCATCCATCGTCTATCCCGCCATATGTCAAACTACGATTTCTGGAGAGGAAATAGAATCCGCGATTTCTTTTTTATCCAAAAAAGGAATTTCGATTCAATTGATTAAATCCCAATGTCAAAGCACGTATTTACGGCAAAAGGCAATTATGGATTTGCCGGAATCCATTACCACTTTAGTGGTCCTTGGCAGTCCTCGTTCCAATAATTCGGTTAAATTGTACGAAATCGGGGTAAAGAAAAATCTCCGCTGCTATCTTGTTAGGAATCTTTCAGAACTTCAAAATATCTCCTTTAAAAAAGGCGAGAAAATCGCCCTTTCTAGCGGAGCTTCCACTTCGTCATCCATCCTAAAGGAATGTTACGATTATTTATCGGCTATGCAACGTTAGTACGATTCTTTTCATCGCGAATTAATCGATATAAATCCAAATAGTAGTCCCGTTTTTCGCGGGGCAAATTCAAATTCAAAATATCATTGACATGTTTCAGTTGAATTTTGAGCCAATCTTCGAAAGTTTCACCGCGTTTTTTTCGAAGTATTGGGCCAAAAAGAAGATCGCTCCTGCTGTAGTTAACAGCGACATCCGTTTTGACAAAACGAATAATGGTATAGAAGATTTTATCTTCGTAAACCATGGTTTCTTCGTCGATTTTATACCCAAGCGCAGTCACGCGCTTTCTTACGGATACTAGATCTTTGTGAGGGTCTACGATAATGGTTTGAACGTGGAACAATTTTTCGGTGTGCGCTTCCAAAATGTCGCAAGCAAGCATTCCGCCCATCCCGCAAATTAAGACGGTATCTACCCCCTCGTTAAGGTCGGATATTCCGTCACTTCTGCTACAATCAATATGCCCCTCTAAACCACTTTCTTGAATCGCGTGAGTCATACGCAAAAAAGGGCCCGTTTTATTTTCGACCGCTTGAGCCCAAGAAACAGTTCCCGTTTCGCATAAATAGATCGGAAGCTGTGCATGATCGCTTCCGATATCGGCGATATAGCTGTTTTTTGGGACAAGACTAGCGATGGATTGAAGTCTTTTGGATAATTTCTTAGGCATCGTCGTCTCCTAAAGCCTTTCTCATTTTGGATAAGGCAGTTTCTCGAATTTGGCGCACACGTTCTCGGCTAATCCCATACCGATTTCCCACTTCTTGCAAAGAAAGCGGAGCTTCTCCATTTAAGCCATAAAGCAAACGAATGAATTCGCGCTCCCTATCGGTTAAAGCAGCTAAAACACTAGCCACAGTTTTTTCGTCCTCTTCTTGAAGAATACTTTTGTCGACATCGGAATCCGAGTCGGGAATTAAGTCTTGTAGAGAATAAGAATCGTTTTCGGGGCCGATGGGGTTATCGGTGGACACCACTTGAAGAGGCATCTTTAAAAGCGATGTCACCTGTTCTGGGGTAAATCCTTCCATCGAGTCGGCGATTTCTTTGGAAGAAGGCTCACGCATCAATTTTTGTTCTAATTGTTTTTTGGCGCGGTTAACCTGAGAATATTGGAGTATTTTTTCTTCGGGAATTCGAATCGCATGGCCATTTGCCATAATCGTGTGCGAAATTTCATCGCGAATCCCGCGAGTAGCATAGGTTGTAAAACGAGCTTTCCGATAATCAAAAAGTTCTGCCGAATGCAATAATCCCACATTTCCCGCGGAAATCAAATCGATAAGTGGCAAACCGCGATTCGTGTATTCCTTGGCAATGGAAATAACGAGACGAAGATTACCATTGGCTAGCTGTTTTGCCGCTTCTTTAGCGGAAGCCTTCTCTTCCAAAGAGGCCTCGGCACCCCGGCCTTTCAGGATGGCTTCACCAAGGTTTTTTTCCTCTTCCTCCGTCAAAAGGGGAAGGTTAGCAATCCGGCTTAAGTAGTTTTCAACTTCTCCTTTTTGACTAAGGTGATTTCCCTTCGACTTTTTAGGGGAACGAACGTTGGAATTGAGATTCCCCTGTGATGAAAGCTTGGTATCCTGAATGGTCATTATTTCTCCTTATCGATCGTTGGAATTATCCGAGAAACCAGTGATAAAGCTGGAATCCCGATAATCTCCCAATTTTTTAGCGCGCGTCGGGTGGCGTAATTTACGAATGGCTTTCGCCTCAATTTGACGGATGCGTTCGCGGGTAACGCCGAATTCACGTCCCACTTCTTCCAAAGTGCGGGGACGATTATCGTCAAGACCATACCGTAACCGCAACACTCTTTCTTCGCGGTCGGTTAAGTCTTTCATGATGTCATAGAGTTCATCTTTCAGAAGCGCTTTTGTCGTGTATTCTTCAGGCGATTCCGCGTCTTTATCTTCAATGAAATCACCCAAATGAGAATCGTCTTCTTCACCAATCGGTGTTTCTAGCGATACGGGTTCAAGGGCAATTCGTTGAATGTCGCGGATTTTTTCCGGAGAGAGCTGACCTTCCATTTTTTCAGAGATTTCCTCTGCGGTGGGATCGCGCCCTAATTCCTGGACAAGTTGACGCTGGACGCGAGTCATTTTATTGATCGTTTCCACCATATGGACGGGGATACGAATGGTACGAGCTTGGTCGGCAATCGCGCGAGTGATGGCTTGACGAATCCACCAAGTGGCGTAGGTAGAGAATTTAAAGCCTTTGGTATAATCGAATTTTTCAACCGCTTTAATCAAACCCATATTTCCTTCTTGAATCAAATCCAAGAAATGCATGCCGCGTCCGATATAGTGTTTGGCGATGGAAATAACAAGGCGTAAGTTCGCCGTGATCAGCTGATCTTTGGCGAGCTTGCCATCTTCTTTTTCTTCTTCGGTCGCATTGGGCTGATTTCCGGCCACAATGCGTTTGGCCAAATCCGTTTCTTCGGCAGCGGTTAAAAGGTTAACTTTGCCAATTTCTTTCAGGTACATCTTGACGCAGTCGTTGTTTTTGACTTCGCCAATGGACATGCGGGATAAATCCGCTTCAGAAATTTGAGCGACTTCTTGCTCCTCCGCGCTTAATTCCAAGTCCCCTTCCACTTCGGCGTCGGCTTCATCCTCGGCGATTTGTTGCTCCACATCCATCAAATCGGCAGGCATGTCCTCATCGATGTCGTCCTCGGTTTCATCCGATTCCACTTTGATGTTGTTTTTACGGAAGAATTCGATGATATCGCTCAATTGTTCTTCTGTGATATCCAATTTTTCCGTTTCGAACAAGACATCCTCCACATTGATGGAGCCTTCTTCTTTTCCTTTTTTCAAGAAAGATTTTTTGATGTCTTCGATGGCTTTTTTCTTGGCGAGGTCTTCTTCTTCCTCTCCGTCAAAAATCTCTTCGGGCGCCTCTTCTTCCTTCTTGGGGGCGCTTGTTTTCTTCTTCGTTTTTTTCTCCGAACCAACTTCATCTTCTTCGCTTAAGAAGTCAAGTTCGTCATCCACGATGGTTTCTTTTTGTTTTTTCATATGTTTTGATCCTCCTTATTTCACGAACGCGTTTCCGCGATTAATCTTTTTCTTTTATTTGTTTTTTCCACTCCTCTCCACGTTTTTCAGCAAACGCCTTTAAGGCAGACGCAGCTAGCCGGCTATCGCCAGTTTCCACCGCTTTAATAATGAGTTTCTTTTGCCCCAGCCGTTGTTTTTCTTCCGCAATCACTTCGCTACATCGATCTAGCAAAGAAGGGCTATAAGGCAAGGTGGGAGCTTCGTCAGCGACCGAAGCAATGATGTTGCTCATAGGGTTGCTGGAGGCCGACGGTTCGTTTTCTTCAATAAAAGATAGCAATCCAGCGATTTCAAATCCATCATCGGCGACTTCGGATGCGTATTGAAGTAAATAGAATAGTATTTGCCTATAATTCTCTGAATAGAACGGGTTATCTCGCGATTGAATATCCCTGCGAGCCTTACCGTTGGTCAACAAATAATAGAGAATGGTGTTTTCAGCGAAATCAAGACGTTGAGTCCCTTTAGCAGTCCCCTTCGATAAGGGTCGAACATCCTGATTTTTTCCATTTCTCGAAGATGCGGAGGGCACTTCAATAGAATGCGCAATCGTTCGATTGTTTTGAGACAAGACGATTCGAAGCGCGCTTTCTTCGTATTGGAGAGCTTTTGCCAATTTGGCAATGTGGTTTTCCTTTTCAATACCCGATTCCCTCATAATCGAAGGACCGAGGCGTTCGATGATTTCTTTCTTTTCCTCTGGACGATTGGCTTTTTTGAAATGAAGCAAATAGGAAAGTTGAAAATCAATGGGGTCGGAAAGAGTTTGCATTCTCTTTACCAAAGCATCCTTTCCGTCTTCTTGAAGAATGTCGTCGGGATCGCGTAAATCGTTTCCGTAGTCTACGATTTGGAAAGGGATGTTGGCGGCAGAGAGTTCTTCCATTGCCCCCATCATTCCCGTTTGCCCCGCCAAGTCCCCATCAAGGCAAAGGCGAATTTCACAACGCAACCTTTTTAGCAGAGAAACCTGATTTTTGGTAAGGGCGACTCCCATGAGGGCTATCGCGTTGGGAAGGCCCGCTTTGTCAAGGGCCATGACATCCATAAAACCTTCCAAAACATAGCAATAACCATCGTGATGAGCAGATTCGGCGACATTGTGATAGTTATACAGAACGTCACCTTTATGAAACAGCGGAGTCTCCGGCGAGTTGCGGTATTTACCGGATTGGGGGTCACGAATGATTTGTCGCGCACTGAAGCCAATAACGGCGCCACGGTTATCCCAAAGAGGGAAGGTGATTCGCCCAGCGTTAACATCGCGCATTTCAGAATCCGAGACATTGGAAATTCCGATTTCTTCGATGTTTTTCGGGGAAAATCCTTTTGCTCTAAGGAAGCGGACTGTAGCAGATCCGTCTAGGGGTGCATAGCCAATTCCAAACTTAGCCTGCGTAGCTTCATCAAGGTTTCTTTTGGCCAAGTATTCTCTCGCGGCAGCCCCCTCGTCCGTGGAAAGCGCATAACGATAATAGCTTTGCAGAGTGTCAATGCAATCCAACAACCGCTTCTTTTGCGGGTCTACCGTTGGCAGGGGGGCATCTTTTTCCAATCGGGGGTCGTGGAATCCAGCGATTTCCGCCGTTTTACGCACTGCTTCCATGAAGGAACAATGGGTGTATTCTTGGACAAAACGAATGGAATTTCCCCCGTGCCCACAAACGAAACAATGATAAATTTGTTTTTCTACATTAATAGAAAGAGAGGGGTCGTGGTCGTCGTGAAAAGGACACCGAGCCGCATAATTCTTTCCTTTTTTCTGAAAAGAATCCGGAAGATAGTGTCGAACAACATCCGCGATATCAGCGGCTTTCAAAACGTCGTTAATTAATTCGCGGTCGTACACGTCGATCTCTCCTCCTTTCTTTCCGTATTTCGTTTGTTATTCCCCAATTTTATTTTCCAAATAAACCTTTAAATCCGCGATCGCGATACGCTCTTGTTCCATGGAATCGCGGTCACGGACCGTAACCATATGGTCTTCCGCGGTTTGAAAATCGACACAAATGCAATAGGGGGTGCCAATTTCATCTTGTCGGCGATAACGTTTGCCAATAGATCCCGTTTCGTCATAGCAAATCGAGAAATGCTTATTGAGCGAATTTGCAATTTCTAGCGCCCCTTCATTTAGTTTTTTAGAAAGGGGCAAAACGGCAACTTTATACGGAGCGAGGGCGGGCTTTAAGTGCATAACAACGCGCTTATCTCCATTTGCCAGTTCTTCTTCGTCGTAGGCATCCACGGCAACCATAAGGAATAAACGGTCAAGGCCCATGGAAGGCTCAATGCAGTAAGGAATGTACTTTTCGTTGGTTTCAGGGTCAAAATAAGTGAGGTCCTGACCGGAGAAATCCATGTGGCGTTTTAAATCGTAATCCGTACGATCGGCCACGCCCAAAATTTCACCCCATCCTAGCGAAGGGAAGAGGTATTCGACGTCCGTTGTTGCTTTCGAGTAAAACGCTAATTCTGCCGGTTCGTGGTCGCGATAACGAAGATTTTCATCCTTTACGCCGAGAGAATCGACGAATTTACGGCAATATTCTTTCCAATAAGCAAACCATTCAAGGTCTGTTCCGGGCTTGCAAAAGAATTCCATTTCGCACTGGTCAAACTCGCGAGTGCGGAAAGTGAAGTTCCCCGGAGTGATTTCATTGCGGAAGCTTTTGCCTGTATTGCAAATGCCAAACGGAAGTTTTTTGCGGGTTGCGCGCTGAACGTTTTTAAAATTCACAAAAACGCCTTGTGCCGTTTCGGGGCGTAAATAAACAACACTGCTGGCATCGTCGGTGACTCCGATATGGGTTTTAAACATCATATTGAACTTGCGAATCGGGGTGAAGTCACTTTTGCCACAAACAGGGCAAGTCATCGCGTGTTCTTTGATGAAAGCGTCCATTTGTTCAAACGTCATCCCATCCACGTCCACATCTGGATATTCGCTTTTAATTAACTCATCCGCGCGGTGGCGAGCTTTGCAGGCTTTGCAGTCCACCATCGGGTCGTTGAAGGTCGAAACATGTCCCGTGGCTTCCCAAACTTTCGGGTTCATTAAAATCGCGGAATCGATGCCGACGTTTGTCGGGGATTCTTGAACGAATTTTTTCCACCAAAGATTGCGGATATTCCTTTTCATTTCCGAACCCAAAGGCCCGTAGTCCCATGTGTTGGACAATCCGCCATAGATTTGGCTTCCTTGGAAGACGAATCCGGCATTCTGAAGATGTTGAGTAATGGTTTCAAATGAGAATTTGTTTGGCATTGGAGCCTCCTTATCTTCGAATTGTTACAGATAAAAAACCTGTCAAATGTTACGGGGGATATCTATCGTGTCAACCCACTTTAAGAGTACGCTGGAGAAGAGGGTGTCAAATCTTAGATAATAAATCCAAGGTCCGTAGTTTCACGCCCGTATTCTTTTCTAAATAATGGCCAAGGGACAAATAGATGGGTCGGCAAGCTTCCCAGCCTAAATTCACCCGCCCATAATCGGTGAGGGGTGCTTTGAAAATATAACGATAAATTTTTAAAACCTCCCTTGATACCTTGCCCATGGTTTCATTTCGAAAGCAAGAGGGACATACAAATCCACCTGTATCGAGATCAATGGTTTCGATTTTATTTCTCGCACCGCAGCAAACGCATTCGTCCACATCAAGCCCAATTCCGCCGATTACCAATAGATGGGCAAAACAAATTAAACCAGTACAATAAGGGTCGCCACCCTTTTTTATGGCTTGAAATGCTCTCAATACCCAAGGAAACGCTTCCGCGGCTTCATCTTCTTGTAAAAAACGCAAAGACAATTCGATGAGTAGATTATCGATGGAAAATGCGTCTAAATTTTCACTTGGGAGCAAAATTTCTAACAGGGAGGCCTCCTTTAGAGTCGCATTTCCTTTTGAATCTATGGACAAAGAAAATTCACAGGAACTCAACGGCTGCAGCGACATAGCCGATTTGGACGTTATCTTCTTAACGCCATGGGCATAAAAGCTGAAAAAGCCTTCCTTAGATAAGCAGGTAATAACTCCATCGCTTTCTTTGGACGTGGAGTTTCGCAAGACTATCCCGCTTCTTTTTATCCAATCACTTGTCATTGTACCCTAAATCCATTAAGGCTTTCGGGGAGTTTCTCCAACCAGGAATGGCTTCAACTTCAATGGTTAGATGAGTGACGTGTTCATGCCACATTCTTTCCAATTCATGACGAGAAGACATCGATATTTTTTTAATCATTTGTCCGCCTTGACCAATCACAATCCCTTTGTGAGCCTTCTTTTCCACGATGATGGTGGCGGAAATGTTGTAACCTCCGCCTTCTTTGGTAAACTCGTCGATACGAACAGCGCTTTGATGAGGAATTTCGTCAAAAAGGAAATGCAATAATTTTTCGCGGATCACTTCTTTGGCTTGGTATTCTCTGTCCTTATCGGTTAAATAATCTTTAGGATAAAGGGGTTCCCCTTCCGTGAGATAAGGCTCGAGAGCCGTTTTAACCTCTTTGATGCCGAAATTTTCTTTAAACGATGCTTCAATCACCAAAGAATTCGGATAAGCGATTTTGACTTTTTCTTCGATTTTCCGGGCTTTTTCCACTTTAATAAGGTCAATTTTATTAAGGACGAACAAAAGTGGGGAATCCGTTTTGATCGAAGACACAATTTTTAAATCTTGGTCCAGCGAATCAGAAGATGCGTCAAGAAAGTACAAAATTGCATCTACTCCACGGGAACTTCCAAAAGCGGCGCGACGCATGTGGGATTCCAGTTTGCCATCCCCATAGTAAATCCCTGGAGTATCTACAAAGACATACTGACGATCCTTTTCTGTCAAAATGCCGCAGATCGAGTCACGGGTGGTTTGAGCCCTGGGAGAAACGATTGAGATCTTTTTTGAAAGTACACAATTTAAAAAGGTGCTTTTCCCCACGTTCGGACGCCCCATAATGGCGATTGTTCCAATTTTCATAAATCTTCTCCATTGAATGCGAAGGGCAAAAGCTCTTTCGCCGTTACGTGTTTTATTTCGTTCTTTAAATTGCCTAGATAAATGGGCGCATCTAGCGGGAACAGTTCCCACAAAACCTGACGACAAGCCCCACACGGAGAACAGGGTTCATCCGTATCGGCCACAATAGCGAGAGAAACAAAATCCTCTTTCTTCTTTCCACGCATCAAGGCGTGATAGATGGCATTTCTTTCTGCGCACATGCCAAGAGGGAACGATGCGTTTTCAATATTGGCTCCACAAAACACGCTCCCGTCAGCACATTCTAATGCCGCGCCTACTGCAAAATGCGAATAAGGGGAATAAGACAAGGCACGTGCCTGTTTTGCTTTATCAAGCAACTCTTCCGGGCTTAATTTCATGGGTTAATCTCCTTCCAGGCTTTTAAAATCTTTTCTTGAAGAGGAAACATCACTTCTTCTTGTTTCTTTGTCACGTGGTCAAATCCAAGCAAATGAAGCATTCCGTGGACGAAAAGGAAGGAAAGTTCACGCTCAGGGGTATTACCAAATTCTTGGGCTTGACGGAGGGCTTGGGGAATGCAAATAAAGATTTCTCCGAGCAAGATAGGAACATCGTCTCCCCCCACGATTTTTCCCAAATCACTATGATCATCCTCAAAAGCAAAGCTAATAACGTCAGTTACCCGATCTATGCCGCGATAATCACGATTAATCGTGTGAATTTCTTCTTCTCCGACCAAACTTAGGTCAATTTCATAATTTTTGCGAATCGATAAAAGGGAGGCGATCACATCCAAAAGCGATTCATATTTGCTTTCCCATTCGTCAAATTGGGCATCAAATCGATTATCAAATTCTAATTCCATTAATGCTTATCCTCCTTTTTCCTTTCCGCCTTGCGCCATTGGTAATAGCAGGCCAAATAGCATAACAAAGGAGAGGCTCCATAGGGAATTGCAAAGTAAGAAATAATTCGTCGCTCCTCCGCCGATAAAGAGAAAACAACGGAAAGCACAATGCCAACAACGGCAAACACAAAACTACAAGCAAAGCCAAATTTAAGAGAAGGGGTCAGTTGGTCGTTCCCGTTATCTTCTGCAATAAAAGAAATGGGGAGAGCACACAAAAAGGCAAACAACGCATTTAACCCAATGGATAATCCAAAAAACAGCGGAGTAATATTTTGAGAGCATTTGCAAAGAATCAAAACACAGAAGGAAAGAGCTTCAAAAAGGAAAAAGAATGCATGATTAACCCAATTTTTCTTGAAGTCATTGGAGATTTCGCCCCAGTTGAACCTTCTATTTCTTTTTGCGGTCGGCAAATGTTTTCTGCTTGTATCATCTTCTTTTTGAGAAATTACTTTTGTGTCTTTTTGTTTTTCATTTCGGCGGTTGTTCGATTCTTCCGTGTCCAAGGACTCGGGAATAGAGGGGGTTTTTAGCCAAACGGTTTTCGAATCTTGAACCAAGGATCCTTCTGGCGGTTCTTTATCCCACGCCAAATCCCCAATGAGACCATCAAAAGCCTGGGCCAACCGCGTTTTGTCCTCCACGCAACCAGTTTCTTTATAAGGGGACCATTCATTTCCAATGTTCACGCCTAACGAGCGAGGTGTAATTTTAGGAGCATAAATAAGAAGGCGGCATAAAGACATTTGCTCCAGAATTCGTTGTAGAGAAAGCGATTGTTCCAATGCGTTCAAATGGGAGAAATCCAAGAAAAGAAAATTGGGATTCTCTCGGTTTTTAACTTCTTCTAAAAAAAGGGTTAAATCTGCATATTTCGTTAGAATATAAGCCGAGATTGGATCCGAAATGGGCCGGCCATCTAGTGAAAATTCCCCATGCCAATCAGGCTGTGGATGGATAAAGTAATTGGCAACGGCGCTCGAATCATCGCCATATAGAAAAGTGACTCCCTTTAGCGTTCCACAGAGATGAAACGCGGGACCATTTTCAGCATCGCGCCAAACAAACCCTTCGAGCATGAGCATATTTTAACCGATTTCCTCGACCTTTGCTTGATTTATTTCCCGCTTGTGCGAACAAAATGAAACCAAAAATAGGATGCTTCGCTCCGGTTACTTAAAATTGAGGGCAAATAAGATGCCAAATCGTTAATCTGGATAGAAAATAGCAGGCATAGAATCAAACTTTCTAAGTAAGGGGATTCTTCGAGGTTCTGCTTGGTTAAACTGCTGCCCAAGCAAAACAAAAGGGAAATGAACAAAACTGCTAAAATTTTAAGAAGCCATAAACGAGAATACCTAAACCCCTTCTTTTGGTAGGATTTTTGTTTATTTTCTAATTCTTTTTTGTCGCTTTTCCCTCTTAAAAAATCGTCTTCGTCTTTTTCCACCTCTTTTGCTATTTGCACGGAACGTATTTGAATAAAATAGAGCATAATCAGCAAAACTATCCCCACAATTCCCAACATCACGCCTTGCCAAGGACTAGTAAAGCTTATGTAGAACAACAACGAACAAAGAATTCCAATTTCACAGGAAACACGAGGAATTGTTCCAAATATCGTGTTTTTATAAGTGTAATAATGGGTGAATAGCTCTTTGCGTAAATTGGGATCTTCCTCCAACAAGCCTCGTTGATATTTCCGATCAAAGGAAGACTGGAGATAACGGGAACAAACTAAAAATAGGCCTAAACTCATTAAACCGACGAGGTAAAAAGGTAAGGCAATCCACTTGGATGCCCTTTCTGATAAAAGGAAGCCCAATCCAATCAAAAAAACGGACACGAACGATAATAACATTGGAATCCATCCGTTTTTTATGGAACGAATGGTTGGCTTGGGGACATCGTTTTTTCGAGACACGACGCCCAAATCCGTTACCATCACAACGCCAGAGAATATCGTTTCAAATTTTCTAATCTTAATTTTTCTTTTTCCTCTAGAGGGATCCAATATGGTTAAATCTGATTTTGATGCCTTTGCTAAAACGCACATATGCTGAAGACCGTCTTCTTCTAGAAGCACTAGTGCATTTTTAGAAGCCAAAAACCTCCAATCATAGGGGCTTCCAACGCGATAGGATCGAAGATTTAAGCCATACTTAGCTCCATATTCCTTTATCTCGTTTAGGGAAGGGGCGCTTCGCTCAGCGTCCGGCTCATCGGCGTACGCCCAATTTCGGTTTTTATCGCGTTTGCATAACAGCATTTTAACGCAGGCATAACCGCATCCTTTGCTTTGACATTGATAAATAATTTTCATACATACATTTAACGAATAGATTTGCGTTTCCGCGAAAAAAATGCACATATGAATAAAAAAGCCAGCAATTATCGAATTGATTTTTGCTAGCTTTCTGCAAAATCTTAACGTTCTTTAAATAGAGGTTTCCAAAATTAGAACAACTCTTTTTCTTTCATGATGTTAACGGATGCACTGCAACCAATGCGGTTCGCCCCGGCTTCCACCATTTCTTCCACTTCGGACAAATGGTGAATTCCTCCGCTGGCTTTTACACCAACGTTTTCTCCAACCGTTTCTCTCATAATGCGCACGGCATGAACGCTTGCTCCACCCGCCTTGTTGAATCCTGTGCTGGTTTTTACGAATTGGGCGCCGCCACGAACGGAGGCCAGACAAGCCTCCTTAATTTCTTCGTCGGTCAGAATGGATGTTTCCAAAATGACTTTCAAAGTAGTATCCCCAATTGCTTCCTTAACACGGCGAACTTCTTCTTCCGTGTAGGCAAAATCGCCCTCTTTCACCTTTCCGGTGTTGATGACCATATCTACTTCTTGAGCGCCTTCATCCACGGCAATAGAGGCTTCCGCGGCCTTAATCGAGACGCTATTGGCCCCCAAGGGGAAGCCAACGACGGTGCATACCTTTACGTCGCTTCCTTCGAGTTCTTTGGCACAAAGAGGGACAAAACAGGGGTTAACGCAAACGGAGGCAAAGTGATATTGCTTAGCCTCCTTGCACAAAGCGATAATTTCTTTTGATGTTGCCTCTTGTTTTAAAAGGGTGTGATCAAATAGTTTATTGAATTCCATAAATGCTCCTTATGTGAAAAAACGTGCCAAAGGGCACGCTTACATTATTTCTGTTCTTTCTTTTTAACAGAGATAACTTCTTTGCCGTTGTAATAGCCGCATTCGGGGCAAACGCGATGGGAGCGGATCATCGCGCCACAGTGCGGGCAGGCGACCAATCCGGTGACCTCGAGTTTGAAATGCGTACGGCGTAGACGTTTACGAGTTTTGCTCGTGCGACGTTGTGGGACTACCATTTGAAACTCCTTTCGAACGAAGGAATTATATGAAATAAAGAATAGACATCAACTCGAATTATTAGAAGATGTCCAAAAAATTTAAAATTAATCCGATGCCGTCTCATTATTATATGTTACAAGAAGCATTTTCCCATGGAGCGGTTTTTCCGATTTTATCTTAACTAGCAGGTAGTTGGAGGTGTGGCCATAGGCATAACCGGATTTAGGATCAAACTCTTCGAAAAGCACGGGGAGATCTTGATTAAAGAAGCGTTTTTTGTAATTTTCACGAAGTTCACGAGACAGATCCAATAGTTGGTGAACACGCGCTTTCTTTATTTTAGGATCTACATCGGGCAAGGCGTGAGCGAGCGTACCTGGCCGAGAAGAAAATGGGAAAACATGAATCTCAGCAAAATCAGCTTGTCTGCAAAAATTCATGGATTCTTGCCATTCTTCGTCATTTTCTTGAGGAAAACCCGCGATGACGTCAGTTGTTATTGCAATTTGGGGTCGAATTTGTCGAATGGCTACTAACTTAGAAAGAAAAGATGCCGTGTCGTACTTCCTTTTCATGCGCTGAAGCACAGTAGCCGATCCGGACTGCAGAGGGATATGTAAATGATCAACAACTTGGGGGTAACGAGCTAGCAAATCCAAGAAATCATCTTGTATTTCTGATTCTTCGATGGAAGAAATCCGAATTCGAGGCAAGGAAGGACAGGCAACTAAAATGCTTTCAATTAACTGAGGAAGGCGAAAAGAGCCGTCTCCAAGGTCTAAACCATAGGCGCCGATATGAATTCCTGTGATGACAATTTCTTTATATCCATTGGAAACAAGCTTTTTAGCTTCATCTATCACCATGCGAGGGTCACGAGAGCGCGAATTCCCACGTAAAAAAGGAATAAGGCAATACGAGCAAAAATTGTTGCACCCATCTTGAACCTTTAGATAGGCACGCGCATTGTCACAAAAAGCCGAAAAGCCTAACTCTTCATAGGTTTCTTTTCGCACGTTAGATTTAATGTCAATGCAATTAATTTTTGTTTTTAAAAAGGTTTCAATAGCCTCGTAAATCTTGGAACGATCCGCCGATCCGAAAACGAGGTTAGCTCCCAGGGATTCCGCTTCCTCTCCATGCTTCTGCGAATAACACCCCATTACGACAATGATCGCATTAGGGTTTCCTTTTCGATATGAAGAAATATGCTGGCGAGATTTTTGATCCGCTCTGCCAGTTACAGAGCAGGTATTAATAATAATGACATCAGCGTCTTGCGCGTTTTCACATGGGGAATATCCATGGGATGAAAGTTCAGTCCCAATAGCGGATAATTCATAAGAATTTACCTTACATCCTAAAGAATGTAGAAAATATTTCATATTATTTAAATCCCTTTATCTATTTTCCTAAAAAACCTGTGTTCATCGTGTTTATTTTTATATACAAAACTACTAGATATTAACTTATTATCAACTAGTCTTTTCACAAATTCTTCCTTATTGTTCTCAAAATATGCATTAAGGACAGGTTCAATTCTTTCTAACATATGGTTCGTATTTTTTCGATGTAATCCGCGGTCGAACAAAGGAATGGACACCTCAAGTCTTCCTTCTTCGTTCACAATATAAATTTCATAGGAATCGTAGTTATAATAGGCCACCTCTCCTTTAACAGTTTTAACCTTTACTAGTTTCGTAAAAAAAGAATTGTAAAGTTCAGGACCGTATGTGTCGAATGGATCAATGAGTAAAGCTTCAAAATGAGTTAGCAATTTCTTAAAATTTCTATCTTGAAACGAGAAAAAATTATCCGAATATATATTGTTAATAGAACGAGGAAATACGGGTACAAAAATCTTGGTGTTACCATCTTGAAAATAAGGCAAATCGAGCATCTTCTTTTTTACATCCGAGACAATGCTTTCTTGGCTAGATTCCACGCCCAATTTCCGATCTTCTTTCAAACGTTCCATAAACATCGTTTCGATGCATTCTTTGTTGGATAAAGCGGCTATTAGAATATTTGCTCGAATGATATCGAAAGGTTTAGTTGCCTTAGAAAAAATCGAATAGGAGGGAATATCGGCTAAAATTCCAGAATTACGGAGAAAGTAGTTCATTGCCCCGCTACGGGAAAACGGAGTGGAGGACTGCTTCTTTTCTAATTCTTTGAAAAAATCCATTATTTCCTTTTCTCCATCATAGATCCAATAAGGCAAGCTCCGTATAATCCGGCCGTTTCAGCCCTTAGAATGCGTTTCCCCAACGATACGATGCGGAATCCCGCCCTTTGGGCTTGTTCCACTTCTGTGAGCGTAAAACCACCCTCAGGGCCGATTACAAATAAGGTGTCATCCATTTTCATTTCTTGCAAAGCGTTCAAAAGAGGATCGCCGTGAAGGGATTCATTTTCATAGGCTAGGATTTTATTGGAATATGGCAAAGCTAACATTTCGTTCCAGCTTTGATAGGCGGATAATTCTGGCAAACGCCCTCGCCGGCACTGTTTAGCTGACTCATTCGCTATTTTTTGGAGCCGTTCCCACTTGGGATCCTTTTTCGCTTTGGGCCGAACCACACATCGCTCGGTAACGCAGGGATAAAACGAAGTCGCCCCTAACTCCGTCGATTTTTGCACGAGCCATTCAGAATGTTCACTTTTTAAGACGCCGAAGGCAATTCCTAGGCGATAAGGCAATTCCCGACTGGGCAACGCTATTTTCTTTTCGATCTTTAGAGGATAGACGGAAGCAACCGTGCATAAATAAACGCATCCATCGACACCTACTTCGATTTCCTCACCCACTTGAGCCCGTTTAACATGAATCAAATGATGTTCATCTTCAGGGCTAAGGATGATGCGGTTGTCGACAATTTGACCAAAGAAATGTTGCATTAGCGGAGGAACTCCCCGTTGCCGTCTTTCGGAGATTCTTTCTTTAAGAAAAGTAGTCCACGAACAAAATGGAAAAGCCAAAATGCAAGAAAAGGCAAAACAAAAGACAGAGGATTTTTCCATAATACAAAATACAAAGCGCTGCCAATTCCGGCAACCCCAAGTAATGTAATTAAAAGCCAAATCCAACCTTTTTTCGGTTCAAGCAAATAGAATTCCTTGACGCCAAAATTTCCAAAAAGCATGCATAACAACGCAGCTTTTTTCTGGGATTTGCACCGATAAAGATTCTGAGATTTTAACCCGGCGATATTCTGGGTCACGTCCATGGTTTGATAGGTATCTGTGATCGGGTCCTTTACGCCGCAATAAGGGCAAACGTCCGAATCAAGTCTCGAAATTTCGTGATGACAATTCTTACAATAAGGCATAGGATGATTATAGGTCTTCTCTCTAACTTACTTAAGCATTTTTAAAAAACCTTGCTTCAGATTTGAAGCAAGGGTCCATTCATTTGACGAATTTATCCTTCCATTTCTGGTATGGGGAATCTTTGGAATTCGACTGGTTTTGGAATTCCTGTAGCAATTGCTTCTGATTCTTACCAAGTCGAGTCGGTGTTTTCACCTTTACATGAATAAATTCATCGCCGGGCTTGCCACTACGAAGGTCTTTAATTCCTTTTTCACGAATCTTCAAAATATCGTCAGGCTGTGTCCCTTCTGGAATACGAACCGAAACTTCCCCATAAACCGTCGGAACGTCGATTTCGCAACCAAGGGCGCAATCGACAAAACTCAAAGGAACCTCGATATGAACGTTGTTCCCATCGCGACGGAAATAAGGGTGATCTTGCACCAATACTTCGACATACATGTCCCCGTTTGGCCCACCGTTTTCTCCACGTTCCCCCTTTCCGGAAACGCGAATTTGTTGGCCGTTATTGATACCTGCAGGCACATTCACGGTCAAATCTTTTTTAACATGCGTATAGCCGCTTCCACCGCAAAGATGGCAAGCGTGGGAAATTTTCTTTCCCGTTCCATGACAATCAGAGCAAGTGGTCTTCGATTGCATGTTACCAAAAATCGTGCGCTGCGTTGTCGTTACATAACCACGGCCTCCGCAAGTAGGGCAAGTCATAAAGTCACTGGGGCTTTCCGCACCCGTTCCGCCACAATGGGCGCACGGCTCATCATAGGAAACGGGGAACGTAATCTTGGTTCCAAGAACCGCATCCATAAAGGTAATGCGAACTCGGCGCAAAACGTCCGCTCCTTTTGTTGGGCCCGAAGAGGCTGAACTTCTCGAAGATCCGCCTCCGCCAAAGAAACTGGAGAAAATATCATTTAAATCGACATCGCCAAATCCCTGGCTGCTGAACCCTTGGCCAAAAGGGCCCGCTCCACCGGTAGAGCCGCCGTTTTCAAAAGCGGCAAAGCCAAAGCGATCGTAGTTTTGACGTTTTTGCTCATCGGAGAGAACTTCATAAGCTTCGGTCACTTCTTTGAATTTATCCGCGGCATCGGGAGCTTTATTCAAGTCGGGGTGATATTGTTTGGCCAATTTGCGATAGGCGCTTTTGATTTCATCTTGGGTAGCATTTTTGCTTACGCCAAGAACTTCATAATAATCTCTTTTTTCCGCCATAAGCGCTCCTTCCTAAATTGCATAAAGGCGCGGCGCTCCGATTAGAACGCCGCGTCCAACATCTAGTTTTTTTTACTTCTTATCGGTGAAATCGGCATCAACGACATCGTCGGCCGTCTCATGTCCTTCCCCCGTAGAAGTCGCATTTTGAGCGCCAGCAGCGGATTGTTGCTGTTGAGCCGCCATGCGGGCCGCATCTTCCAAGCGTCCGACGATTTCGCGCAATTTCTCGATATCGTTGGCTGCGATAGCGCCAGAAGCTTCATCGCGAAGTTTGGTGAGTTCTTCTTTTTGCTTGGCATCCAAAGAATCGCCTTTTTCCGAGAGCGTGCGGTTGATTTCGTCCACATAGGTTTGCGCCTTGTTTTTGATTTCAATATCGCCTTTTCTCTTTTCGTCTTCGGCTTTATGTTCTTCGGCTTCCTTTACCATGCGATCGATATCGCTCTTGGAAAGACCATTGCTATTTTGAATCGTGATATCCGCGGTCTTTTGAGTATCGAGGTCTTTGGCCGAAACTTTGACGATACCATTGACGTCAATGGAGAATTTCACTTCAATGCGAGGTTCGCCGCGACGTGCCGGACGAATTCCGGAAAGTTGGAAGTGTCCGAGCAATTTGTTATCGTGGGCCATTGGACGTTCGCCTTGGTAGACCATGATATCAACAGCGGGTTGATTGTCTTCCGCTGTGGAGAAGACTTGGCTCTTCTCCGTCGGAATCGTGGTATTGCGTTGGATAAGCGGGGTCATAACGCCGCCCAAGGTTTCAATGCCGAGGGTAAGCGGGGTGACATCGAGAAGAACGACATCTTTGACATCCCCAGCGATAACGGCCCCTTGAATCGCCGCACCAGCGGAAACCGCTTCATCCGGGTTGACCGAGAGGTTAATAGAACGACCAGAAACCTGCTTTACCATTTCCTGAACGGCTGGCATACGGGTCGAGCCACCGATCATCAAGATATCAGCAAGGTCAGAATAGGAGAGTCCAGCATCGTGCATCGCTTTTTCCATCGGAACCTTGCAACGTTCAAGTAGCGGACGAGTCAAATCCTGGAATTTAGCGCGAGTAAGCGTAGTTTCGAAGTTGATCGGGCCAGAGCTGCTCATGCCAATGAAAGGAAGAGAAATCGTCGTTTCCACCGAGCTAGAAAGCTCGATTTTCGCGCGTTCAGCCGCATCGAGGAAACGTTGACGGGCCATTTTGTCGGTCAAATCAACGCCGTTTTGGATCTTGATTTGCGCCTGGATCCAATCCGCAATCGCGTGGTCCCAGTCGTCGCCACCAAGTTGGGTGTCCCCAGAAGTAGAAAGAACTTCGAAGGTTCCATCGCCAATATCCAAAATCGAGACATCGAGAGTGCCACCGCCAAGGTCGAAGACCAAGACTTTACCACTCTTATTGGTATCTACGCCGAAGGCCAAGCAGGCCGCGGTCGGTTCATTAATAATACGAACAACATCGAGTCCAGCGATGGTACCGGCATCTTTGGTCGCCTGGCGTTGAGCATCGTTGAAGTAAGCCGGAACCGTAATGACCGCCTTTTTGATTGGCTGGCCAAGGTTCTTTTCGGCATAGCCCTTCATATAGGCGAGGACTTTGGAAGAGATTTCCTGCGGGGTGAAATCTTTATTGATGCAGTTAATGTGGAATTTCTCCGAACTGCCCATCTTTCTCTTCGCGCTGGAAACGGTATCCGGGTTGGTGATCGCTTGACGCTTTGCCGCGTTGCCAACAATTTCTTCCCCACTTGCCTTAAAAGCAACGACGGAAGGGGTCGTATTGGTTCCTTCCGGATTGGGGATGACTTTCACATTCCCGTCTGCTTGACGATAGCTGATGACCGAATTGGTCGTGCCAAGGTCAATGCCAACAATAATTTCTTTTGCCATAGTTATTTTTCTCCTTTTTAGGCTTCATGAGCCTTTGCTTCATTCTCACTTGGTTGAGTCTTGCTTTCGTCGCTTGATTTGGGGGCTTCTGCCACATAAACCATCGCGGCCCGAACAAGACGATCGTGTAATTTATATCCCTTCGCTCCAACGCGGGCCACCGTACCTTCCGGATAATCCGTTGTTGGAATTTTATCGACGGCGTGCATCGTATTCACGTCGTAGGCATCGCCAGGTTTTGGACAGATTTCACTCACTCCTTCGTTGCTAAGAGAAGCAACGATTTGGTTGTAAATGTAACTGAATCCAATTTGGTAATTCCTCGATTCGGGGTTCGGCGCGGGGGATTCTAGCGCCATATGGAAGCTATCTAACGCTGGAAGAAGCGTTTCAAGGAACCCTTCGGCCCGATAACGGATCGCGGAGTTCTTCTCCTCTTCTAGCGCTTTGCGGAGATTCATCATATCCGCATAAGCTTTGTAATATTCATTTTTCCAATGATCCCGATCGGAGGAGGCTTTTTCGAATTCCTCTTGAAGTTTATCAAATTTCGCTTTGCTTACTTTCTTTCCTTCTTCGGGGGGTTCGGTTTGCTGCTTTTGCTCGACGGCGTCGTTAGGTTGCTTGCTCGCTTCTTGCATTCTTTGCTTTCTCCTTTCGGTTTAAAATATTCGTCCAAGGTTTTGGTGACGTAATCGAGTAACGTCACGGCTCGGTCATAATCCATACGGGTAGGGCCCAGTAGATTCAGGGTGGCATTTTGCCCCCCTGGAATTTGGACGGTTGCGGAGACGATGGCCATGTTTTTAAGGCCCGTTTCCTCGTTTCCGATTCGTACGTTCACATCTCCTTCGCTAGGAACCGCTGCTTCCATGGCTTTCCGCAATTCTTTAGGATTATCTAGAAGTGTCAGCACGCGGCGTAATTTCTGCGCATCGTCGACGAATTCCGGCTGATCCAAGAGATTGGTTTTGCCATAGAGATTCATGCGTTCCCCAGCAAAACGGAGGAAGGCGCCAAGCAACGCTTGGTAAACGGCGTCTTGCCCGACCATGTAGTCGGTAAGCGCGGGTTTCATGGCTTCCATCTTCGGCACAAGGTCGCAAATCGAAGTTCCGATCAACCGTTCGCTTAAGGCGTCCACGCCTTTTTTCAGTTCGCTTTGTTCCATTCCTTCGGGAAGAATGAAGGTTTTGTTCTCCACATAGCCCTTGTCGGTAACAAATACCGCCGTCGCGCTATTGGTTCCGCTGGGGAAGACCTGAAGGGACACCAAGTGCTCTTCGTTGATCTTCGGACCCAGAAATACCGATGCCAAATTCGTCATGTTGGAGAGAATTTCGCAGCTTTGGGCAATAATCTCTTCGACGGATTGGCTCCGTTGATCCAAAACCTTTTGGAGGGCGTGCTTCACACCATCGTCGATGCGTTCTTCGCGGAGATTATCTACATAATATTTGTAACCTTTCGCGGAAGGGACGCGCCCGGCAGAGGTGTGGGGCTTCTCCAAATACCCTTCTTTCTCCAAGGAAAGCATTTCGTTACGGATCGTGGCACTCGAAACGGTGAGACCGTATTGTTCAATCAGGGTCTTGCTGGCCACCGGTTGAGCTGTTTTGATGTAGTGTTCAACAATCAATTTCAAGACTTGTTCACTTCTTGTCATGATTTTATCACCTCACCTAGCAGTCCGCACCTTTGAGTGCTAGTGTCATTATAGGCGTGACTTTAGCACTGTCAAGGATTCGTTGCTAAATTTTATGGAATTAGTTCCAAAAGGACGGAATCGAGCAAACAAATCCCCCTTTCGCTGCAATGAAACCGACCCCCTTCTTGGACCAAAAGGCCCGATTTCAAGCACTTTTCATAGCCGGGACAAGCAGATTCAAAAGTCTTACCAAATCGGAGTTCAAAATCTTTTTGGTCAAACCCTTCCGCCAAACGAAGGTTGCACAGCAAAAAATAGAGCAAGTCATCATGAAGAGAAACGGTTTCTTCTTTTCTTTCAATTCGTCCCGCTTTAGCGCCTTTTATATATAAGGATAGGGATTTGGTATTCGTGTAACGAAGGGGCCCGACGTAGCCGGAGGCACCAAGGCCTACCCCATAATAGGGCTCATCCTTCCAATAAACGAGGTTATGGCGACATTCATGCCCTGGGATAGCGAAATTAGAAACTTCATAATGCCGGTATCCATGGCGTTTCAAGGCCTCGACAACGAATTCTAACATTTCCCCTTGGACATCCTGACTCGCTTCTTGAATGCCTTTAAACGAAAAAATGGTCGCATCCTCTAAAATCAAAGAATAGGCGGATAAGTGGGGGATTTGGAGGGAGCAAAAAGCTTCGATATCTTCCTTTAGTTCTTCTAAGGTCTCTCCCGGCAAAGCATAGATGAGATCGCAATTCATGTTGGTAATTCCTGCCTTTTTAAGAAGGGAAACGGCGCTTTTGGCATCTTCAAAACGATGATTTCTTCCCATTAAGGAAAGAAAAGACGGATGAGAAGATTGCACGCCAAGGGAAACGCGGTTTACTCCATGCTTTTTCCAAATGGCGACTTTTTCTTCTTGGCAGGATTCGGGATTTGCCTCACAACTAAATTCGCCCCCTTCTTTAAGGTAAGGCGATAAAAAAGCGAACAATGCTTCGGTTTGGTCTAAATTCAAGCAACTCGGGGTCCCTCCACCCACATAAATCGTATGAAGGCTTTTAGGAGCAAGATGAAGCCTGCTGATTTCCGAAAATAAAGCCAGCAAATAAGAATCCGCCCAGTCCGGGCGGTAATAAAGTTTCGTAAAATCGCAATAGCCACAGATGCTTTCGCAAAAGGGGATATGGACGTAAAGGGAGGAAGGAAGAGTTTTATCCATCAATCCGAATCTTTTTTATCGTAATCCGCCATTTGCTTTTTGGCTTCCGGGTCTTCGACTGGCTCGAGCAAACGGTCCAATTCTTCCGCCGCCACTTCTTTATCGCTTTTGGGCTGTTCGTGGCTTTGAAATAGCTTCACGTGCTTTTTAAGCAATATCACAATCAAGACAATGACGCCGAAAATTCCAACGATCAAAACAGGGACGGCCCATGTGGGGAAAGAGGAAGAGAGGATGACGTTCGTTTTCATTTGGATGATTCTCCTTTTTGATTAAGCGGGGTATAAACGAATTTGTTTTTGAATTGCAATTTTCGATAGAAGCCGTATCGAGTCAAATTGTCCATCGATGTTCGAGCGGTTTCATAGGCACAGCGCACATGGCGCTTGTAATCCTGAATGCTATAATAGCACCCCATCGTGCAGTGCGTCGCAAAAAACGATGCTTGAGTTCGGCTAATTTGCGGATTCGTCTCATAGATATATTTAGCGGCGTCCCGCAAATCTTTACCAGCAATTTCTTTCTTTGGAATGACAACAGCTAATTCGCCTTCGTCGATTCTTTTTTCAGGCAAAACAGGGGCAGGACGATTCGGATTTGGCTTAGGAGGAGCTTCTTTTAATTCCGGGGCGGGCGAAGGAGTTTCCGTTTCGGTAGCTTCTTCTTTTTCCACGTCGAGCTTTGACTCTTCTACAGCAGGAAGGGGAATCTCTTCCTGCTTGGTTTCAGGGATTGGGGAGGGGGCAGGTTCTTCCTGAGGACTTACTTTCGAAATAGAGGTTTCTGTTTCGTTAGAAGCGGGTAAAGCGTTGATTTCACTTTGGATTCCTTCTTTTTTAATTTTTAAAAAGAAATTAAGTTCTTCCGATAAAGAAGACGAAGAACGCTCCATAAAATAATAGAAAATATAGGTGAGGTCCGCCTGACGCTGAATTTCAGAATCCATCTCATCCCAATTGGGAGATTTAGCTAATAAATTCTCCAAAGGCAAAAGGGCGGAACAGGGGCCAAGTTTACTTTGCGAAAGAATCGTTTTGCAGCAAAGCAAGGCCATTAAATCGTTGCAGGATTCGAAAGGCTTTAGATAGTGGAAGAAATAAAGCGTAATCATCGCTTTCATCAACGGGGAAATCGCTTCGGTTCGATAGAAATACCAATAAGAAGACATGCATGCTTCAATTCGGTCTGCTGGGCATTCGTCATAAACGGCTTCCAAAGAGGACCTTGCATAACGGGAACGTTGGTCTTTTTCACGAAAGAACGAAACGAGTTCTCCTTCTTGACCCGTCAGCATCCCGTATATTTCCGCCAAATAATCTTCGTTATATTCAATGCGACGCACCGATTCGATGGCACGCAATACATCACGATATCCTAAAATCGAATAATGTTCGGGATTGTCTTCTCGGTAAAGACCGTTAATCATTGCCTTAAGCGTAAGATCATCCACCGTCTTTTCGTCTAATTGGGAAGCGGCGCGAAGTAACGTCAAATAGACGGCATTGTTCATCTTCCGTCTTTCGTCGGGACGTTCCGAAATATCAGAGAAAATTTCCTTCATTCGGTTCAACCGATCTTCGTAATCAGCAAATTTTCGATCTAGCGTTTGCGTAGAGGTATACCCAAAACGGCTGTTATTAATGGAACGCAAGAAAAGATTGCAGCGGTTTTCGTCCCTAAATTTACGGAGAATATTCCATTGGTAGTCGATCAATTGACTGCCCAAGATTCGGCGAAGTTCGTAGCGTGTAACGTAACGCTTCTCACAATATTCGTTGCACAAATCTTCGGAACTATAACCCGCCATTTTTGGACCTCTTGTCTTTGCCAGTATTATAAAAAACAAAAGGATTTTAAATCAACCAAAAAACTACCAATTTCCACGCTTATTTAGCGTCATCGTCGATGGATAATACCGTCATGAAGGCTTCTTGTGGAATTTCGACCGAACCAACGGCTTTCATGCGCTTCTTTCCTTCTTTTTGCTTTTCTAACAACTTCTTTTTACGGGAGATGTCCCCACCATAACATTTGGCTAAAACGTCTTTGCGCATCGATTTGATATCGGCGCGGGCGATTACCTTCCCGTTAATGGATGCCTGGACGGGGACTTCAAATTGCTGGCGAGGAATAACGGTTTTCAGTTTGCTGACCAAAGCGATTCCCCGATTGTAGGCACTGGGGCGATAAACGATGGAGGAAAGGGCGTCGACCGCATCCCCATTCAAAAGAATATCCATTTTACAAAGATCGCTCTTTCGATATTCGATGAGTTCATAATCCAAGGAGGCATACCCTTTGGTGGCGGATTTTAATTTATCGAAGAAATTATAGATGATTTCGCTCAGCGGCAATTCGTAAATGAGAATATTGCGGGTATCGTCGAAAACCTGAAGGTCTTTGAAAACGCCGCGTTTATCCTGACAAATCTGCATAATCGCCCCAACATATTCGGACGGAGACATAATTTCCGCTTTCACAAAGGGCTCATCGATTTCGCTGATTTTGGAAGGCTCCGGCAATTCGGAAGGGTTATCGATCATTACCACTTCACCATTCGTCTTAATCACTTTATAGATGACGCTTGGAGCCGTGAGGATTAAATTCATCCCATATTCCCGTTCCAAGCGTTCTTGGACAACATCCATGTGGAGCAATCCAAGGAAGCCGCAGCGGAAGCCAAATCCCAAAGCTTGCGAGGATTCGGGCTCCCAAGACAAGGAGGCATCGTTCAGGGAGAGTTTTTCCAACGCGTCTTTTAACGCCCCATATTCTTTGGAATCCACCGGGTATAAGCCGCAATAAACCATCGGGTTAATCTTGCGATACCCCGGAAGAGCGGATTTAGCCATGTTATTGGCAAGGGTAATCGTTTCGCCGGCGACCACGTCATGAATATCTTTGATGGTGGCAGTAATCCAACCGACTTCGCCACAATCCAAAGAGGGGGTTTTCATTTCGTTTGGCGTGCGAATTCCCACTTCCGTAACCACATAGCTCTTTTTCGCCTGCATCAGGTAAATGGTGTCCCCGGGCTTCACCGAACCATTTTTAATGCGAACCAAAACAACAACCCCGCGATAGGAATCATAGTAACTATCGAAGATTAAGGCTTGTAATGGAGCGTGGGGATCCCCGTGGGGCGGAGGGACGTCACGAACAATTTTTTCCAAAACTTCATCGACTCCGAATCCCGTTTTTGCTGAAACATCGCAGGCATCGGTGCAATCTACCCCAATTCGATTTTCGATATCTTCTTTCACCCGTTCTGGCATCGCCGAAGGAAGGTCCACCTTGTTGATGACGGGGAGCAATGCAAGGTCATTGTCTACCGCAAGATAAACATTGGCCAGGGTTTGGGCCTGCACTCCCTGAGTGGCATCTACAACCAATAAAGCCCCTTCGCAGGCGGCCAAGCTCCGGCTTACTTCGTAAGAAAAGTCGACGTGCCCCGGAGTATCGATCAAATTATAGATATATGTTTCCCCGTTTTTGGCTTTATAAGAAACCGTTACGGCGTTCAGTTTAATCGTAATGCCACGTTCCCGTTCCAAATCCATGGAATCGAGAAGTTGCTCTTTCATTTCCCGTTTTTGCACGGTGCCAGTCATTTCCAAAATACGATCCGCAAGCGTAGATTTTCCGTGGTCGATATGAGCAATGATGCTGAAGTTTCTAATGTGGGATTGATCAAATGGCATAAGCAATGCTGGATTATATTCTATTTTTGTTTTTCCTTGTAGAAGGAAAGAAGCGAAGAGCGAACTTCTTGTGGGGAAAGAACGATTTGCGCATCCGGCCAAAGCCTTCCAAAAACATCGCGATATTCTCCTTGGGTATAGCGATCATCGATGAGCAATGCACTCCCTTGGTCCGTTGGAGTGCGAATTAATCGGCCCACCGCCTGGGTGACCTTATTCATCCCCGGGAAACGATAGGCGTAATCGAATCCGTTGCTCCCTTTATTATCGTAGTATTCTCGAATAGAGTCATTGTCTAATCCCACTTGCGGGAGCCCTACTCCTACAATGGCCACCCCAATTAAGCGATCATCCACTAGATCCACGCCTTCGCCAAATACCCCGCCCAAAGTCAATAATCCGACGGTTGTATGGTCCGGATTAGGCTGAAAAGCTTCAAGAAATATCGTCCTTTCATCGTGGGACATACTTTTGCTTTGAATCTGCACTTCCGCATCCCCAAAATCCAAATAGGGCAGAATGGATTCTAAATAAGCGTAGCTTGGAAAATAGATAAAATAATTCCCTTTCTTGGCCTGCACGAATTCTTTTAAATACAAGGAAACTGGCTTTAAAGAAGCGTCTCTGTCTTTATATCGAAGGCTGATTTTGGGGGCAATAAGCACATGAAGATTTTCTTTGGGGAACGGGGAAGGGAGTAATAAATAAGGGGAATCCGTCGTTCCATTTAAGGCGGACATATAATAAGAAATCGGGGACAAAGTCGCCGAAAAAAGAGCGCATCCACGAACTTTTTGCATGGATTCACGAAGATAGGAAGAGGGGTCGAGGCAGCGAAAATGCAATTCCACTCCATTTCGCCCTTGTTCCAAATAATGCTTGATGGAAGGGGAGTCGTACTGTTCGCAAAGCAATTTATATTTCCCTAATTCGCGGCTTAAGGAAACACATTCTTCTGGCAAAGATATCCCATACTCTTTTCCGTATTCTAATTGTTTCTTCCGGATCGAATCCGCGTAGGAAACAAATGCCCCGTTCTCGATTTCTTGGCTCTCCTCTCCCCCTAATTCCTCCGCCAAGGCATCCGCTAATTTTTTTAACGAACGTTGAAGCGAACGGAATTCTTTCCCTTTTAGGCTTCTTTTCGCTTCCAAAACGTGGTTTTTGCTGATGCAAGCGGAATACATGTCTCGGCCCCGATCAATCAGGTTATGGGCCTCATCCACCAAAATGAAATCCTTGCTCGCATCAACGGTTTCATCAAAGTATCGCTGCAATTTAACTCGAGGATCGAAAAAATAGTTGTAATCGCAGATGACAATATCGGCTTGCAGGCTCAAATCCAATTGAAATTCAAAGGGGCAAATCGAATATTGAAGGGCAATTTGTTTCACCCCAAGCATGTCAAACCGTTCCAAGCGGTCCTCCGCTTCGTTTAAAGCATCCTTTAATTTGGTGTAATAGTCTTTGGCGTAAGGGCAATCATCGGGATTACAAGCATGTCCGGGGCAAAAACAGATTTTATCTTTGGCTACCAAAAAAGAATCCCGGGCTTTTAGCCCTACTTTGTATAAGTCGGTCAGCGTGTCGTAAGCAGAAATTCCACCAGTATTTTTCGCGGTTAAATAAAAGATTTTATCGAGATTTTTATGGTCGAAAGACAAGACGGCAGGATAAAGGGTTGAGATGGTTTTTCCAATCCCAGTAGGAGCTTCCGCGAAAAAGACTCCGCCCCGCTTGCACAAGCCGTAAACGCATTGGCTGAGTTGCCGCTGGCCCTCGCGAAATTCGCCGTAGGGAAAGGGGAGTTTCCTTACGGAAAGATCCCGAGCTCTAACATGTTTCATTCGTCTTTCTTCAAAAGCAAAATAAGAACGGGCGAGTTCATGAATACGCTCCTCCACCTCTTCCCAGGTAAAGACAAAATCTTTCCGCAGAGCAGCACTAGAATCCAATTGAGATAAATAGGAGAGACGCACGCCGATTTGGTCCCCGCCAGTTTCCGTTAGGTACATATACGCGTAGCAAAGAGCTTGCCCCAAATGCCATTCTTTTTGCTGTTCAAAAAAGACTTCTAACGGCAAAACCGTCGACTTGATTTCATCAATAATGGGATAGTCACCTCCGACGATGATGCCATCCGCTCTTCCGGAAAGAGCAATCGTGCCTTCTTCTAGAGCAATCGTTGCCGAAAGAGGATATTCGGAAAGGTATTCCTTTCCTTGCTTTTTTTGATAGGAAGAGTGCATTAAAGACCCCAAATTCATGGTGTCTTGGTTATAAACACGATTATCGATATCGCCTTTTCGAAGCAAAAAATCGACCAATTCGTGGACGGAGAGACGTAAATAGGGCTTTTCTTTACTCAAAGCGCGCCCCTTCTAAAATAGAACGGAAGCCATTCAAAAAACTGGCACCATCCATCATTTTCTTTCCCTCAAGCTGCACCTCGTCCAACGAAATCACCCCGTCGGAAAGCTGCAAAAGCAATTTCTTTTTGTGAGGGAGAGTTGAACCGACAGGCCGACTGGTTTCGGTGGAAAAAATCGAAGCCTTTAAAATTTTCATCTTCTTACCATCAAGGAGCAAATATCCGCCCGGCTTCTCAGACAACCCCCGAAGCATATGGAGGAAGTCCGAAGAGACCATGGATAAGTTCAAATGTTCTTCTTCCGGCTTGATTTTAGCGGCGAACGTAACAAGTTTCTCATCTTGTTCTTCTCCTTTTAAATCTCCATTTAAATAGGGGAGCAAGTCGCGAAGAATCAAGTCCCGAGCGGCAAGGCCAATTTTTTCAGATAAAGAAGAATAATTGTCGTTTTCCTCAATGGTGACGACAGCTTTGTCGTACATTTTTCCAGCATCCATCGCGGCGACCATTTCCATTAGCGTTACACCCGTTTCTTTTTCACCGGCCATCAGGCAACGTTGAATGGGGGCGGCGCCACGCCAAGCGGGCAATAAAGACCCATGAAGGTTCAAACACCCATATTTTGGGGCGGACAAAACGGCTTCGGGAACAATTTGCCCATATGCCATCGTCACAATGACATCCGGTTTCAGTTCGCGAATGAAATCATTTTCCAGCCGGATCCGATGAGGTTGAAAAACGGGGATACCAAACTTTTGGGCGACCACTTTAGTAGGAGGCGGCTCGATTTTTCCTTTTCGGCCAACAGGCTTATCCTCATTGCAGACAAGTCCAATGACGTTGAAATGGTTTTCCAACAAACCCGTCAGCACAATCGCGCTGATGGCGGGGGTGCCCATGTAGAGAATCCGGGGCTCAGACGGAGAATGAAACATTGAATTGGACATAAGCAAAAATATTTTAGGACAACGAAATCGATGTTCAACCTTTCTATACCCTCTTATTAAAAATCTTTTTAATAGAACCGAAAAGTAGTAAGGTTTTTTCCATGAAAAAAATCACGAAAGAATCCGTTGAATCCTTCATCGGAGCAACAAAGAACTGGGCAGAAAACGCCCGAACGATGGAAGACATCTATAACGCGATCGTCTCTAGAAACCCCGAGGCAGACTGCTGTCTCTATTTTGATGACGATGGAAAGCCAAAGTTTAAAACTTACGAAGCCTTTCGAGACGAGACCTTTTTGCTCGCCTCGAAAATGAGCCTTGCCCTTTCGGGTTTGGTCCCCAACACGGTCATCGGCATTAAATTAAAAAATAGTCCTCGTTGGCCCATGGTTTTTTGGGCGATTTTAATGAACCATCATATCCCTCTCCTTATCGATGCCAAATTAGCTGTTGAAAACACGAACAATTTGCTCCGTCAATCCCAAGCCGTTGCCATTATCACCAACGAAGAAGGCGATTTTATCGTGCCTGCTTACCGCGTGCCCGAAATTTTAAATAGCCAACCAGACTACTCCTTCACCCCCGATTGGGCCAACGAAATGATTTTTTGTTCCAGTGGCACAACCGGCGCGGCCAAAATGATGATTTACGAAGGGAGAAATCTGGTTGCCCAAATTGCCTCTTCCCTTAACATCCCTGAACGAACCTTGGATTTGATGTATCCAGGGAAAATTCGAATCTTGGCGATGCTTCCCTACCACCACGTTTTCGGATTCATGGTGGTTTATCTTTGGTTTAATTTCTATGGAAAATGCGTGGTTTATCCTCGTTCCATGGGAACAAGCGATTTGCTTTACGCTTGCAAAAAAGGCGAATGTACGCACGTTTTCTCCGTTCCAATGTTTTGGGATGGCGTAGCCCTAGCGGTCACGCGTTTAGTCGCTACCTTAAAGCCGGGAAAGCGAGATTTGTTTGCTAAGCTTATTGCTTACCAGACCCACAAAATCTCCAAAAAAGAGGCGGGAGCAAGCGCTAACAAAATTGTCTTGCGGGTTTTCCAAAAGAAAACACTCGGTAAGCATATCCGCTACTGCATTTCCGGTGGCGGCTTCCTCTCCCCCAAAACCGCCAGCGTTATCAATGGTCTCGGCTTCCCTCTCTATAATGGTTTTGGCATGACGGAAGTTGGAATCACCTCCGTTGAAGAATCTCCAAAAGTCGAACAACGTTTAAAATGCTCCATCGGAAAAACCTTCGCTGGCGTCGAATATAAAATTAAAAAAGCAAAAGAATCGGATTCTTCCGGTGAATTGTTCGTGCGTTCCCCTATCACCCACGTGGAAGAAATCATTAATGGCGTTCGTCGACCCACGGTATTAGATGAGGAAGGCTTCTTCCCCACTGGCGATATCGCCTACACGGATTATTCCCAAAATTTCTATATCAAGGGGAGAAGCAAAGACACGATTATTCTAAGCAACGGGGAAAACGTTTACCCCGATGAAATCGAGTATTATTTCAAAGATGTCAAAAATCTAAATAACGTAGTTTGTCTTGGGGCCAAGCACCCCGGGGAAAGCGAAGAAAAAATCACCTTGGTGTGCGAGGTCGATAACAGCGTAAACGAAGAAAAAATGGCAAAAATCTATCAAGATATCCGATCGATCAATCAATCACTTCCTCAAGAAAAGAAAGTCCAAACCATTTTGATCGATAAGCGCCCCTTGCCAGTTTCTGGCTCTATGAAGGTCAAGCGTTTTGCCATCCGAGAAGCTATCGAAAAAGGTTCTCCTGACTTCTTCAACGCGGAGGCTCCGCAAAAAAAATCTACCGTTAGTTTCGAAGGTTATGATGAAAAAACAGTAGCCAATACTTTGAAAAAAGTAATCGGCGTATTCTCCAAAATCCTTTCACTGCCAACCTTTAAAATTGACGCTGACGCCAATTGGATTAATGATCTCGGGGGAGATTCCATGAGTTACATCGAAATGTGCCAAACCATGAACAAAACCTTCAAAGTCGATATCCCTCAAGAGCTTTGGGGAAAACTGGGCACTGCCAACGATTTTACGAAAGAAATCTTGGACTTAATGGGTCCCAAAGCAAAAAAAGGAACCCAAAACCCCGAAGGAGATAAAAAAACGAAACGAAAATAGTTGCCAAAGGTTAGCCCTAAGGCTAATATAAAACCCGCTATTAAAAAGGAAACGAAAATGCCAAACATTAAATCTCAAATCAAACGTGACGGAACCAACAAAGCCGCTAACGCCAAAAACAGCGCCGAAAAGAATCGCGTTCGCACGGCCATCAAAAAGGTCGAAGCCCTTGTGGAAGAAGGCAAGAAGGAAGAAGCCAAAGCCGCTCTTTCCGAAGCGGTCTCTCTCATCGACAAACTCGCCCAAAGCGGAATCATCGCCAAGAACAACGCCACCCACAAAAAGGCGCATCTTGAGCACATTGTCGCCGGCTTAAACTAAGCAATCGATTGGTTAAAATCAAAAAGCGTCTCTCTTAAATGGGGTCCCACGGAACTCATGGAAAGACGCTTTTTTCTTACAAAGTGAAATTAGCAAGAAACCGTTCAAAGGCAAACCGGGGAGTTTCCATGCCGGAAAGAATCGACTTTTCGGTTTCGTAAAGTTCTTCTTGTATAGCCCAAAGCGCCATAGGATCGGCGTTAGTAACCGAGCGTAACGAAACGCTAACGCGATAGGATTTTACGTTTAATCGTTCGGCGATGGCAGTAGAGTTATAGCCTTCTCGGTATAAAAAGGAAACCTGGTCAAGAAAACGCAGTTGAGTGGCAAGCATATTGATAAGTCGGACTTCATCTGCTCCAAACACCTTTAAATCATGATAGATTCGAATCGCCGAAGCCGTATCGCCCTTTAATAAGGCATTCGAAATTTCAAATGTGTTTTCTTCCATTTTAGGTGCAACGAGTTTTTCCACCATGGATAGAGTCACAGGCTCCCCGTTAGCGTACAATGCAATCTTTTCCCGCTCGGAAAGATATCGGCCATAATCCCCGTCTACGCGTTCCACCAATTCTTGGCAGACTTCCCTGGGAGCAGGGCAATTCCTTTTAGCAAAAAAAGTCGAGGCCGCGCCGATTAATCGAGCGGGTTCCGGCATTGGAAGCGGTAGTAATTTTCCCGTCTGCTTAATGGCGATCACAGCGGGGTTTGTTTCGTCTAGCGTTTCGCTATAAGTGACTAAAAACAAATCGATAAGCGGGTTAGGGTTGCGACAATAAGCGGCGAATCGATCTAAGGCGGGGTCCACCTTCTTTTCTTTTTTAGAGCCTTTCCCTTTAACGCCGGATTGCTTTTTCGTAACCTTAGCCAAAAAAGAACAATCTTCGGCCAAAACAGCCTTGGATTCATAACCCAATGGAAGATAATCGCATTCCGATGTTACCGTATCCAAAGCGGTTTCCGCCATATTAAAGGAAATATAATTCGATTCATTTCGATGCGGCAGTTTTTCGCGCAAAGCTTTTAACGCGCTTCGACGAGCCAATTCAGGCTCGGCAGAGAAATAAAGATAAATCACTCGTTTATTATAGCGGTGGAAACGAATACCTTGCATACCGAATTGAGCCTTCTTGATCGGTCCTTCGGATTCTCACCCCATAATTTTGCAAACGTTCAAGCACTTCTTTATTCGGATGTCCGTACGAATTCTTTTCCCCACAAGAAATGATGGCTTCCTTACATTTTATCGTAGAAAGCCACGCCTCGCAGGTGGAGGTGCTAGACCCATGGTGGCCCACTTTAAGAATGTCAGCCCTTAACTCAGGGTGATCGCGGACGATTCTCTTTTCGATATTTACCGGCGCATCCCCCGTAAAAAGCCACTTCTTCCCCATAAAATCCAGTCCAAGAACCAAGGAAGTATCGTTTTCCTCCGTCCCGCCGTAAATGTTATAGTTTTGAAATCCCCACGTGTTTAATTGCAGCGGGAAATCCTTGGCTTCGTCGATATAATGACGGACATCAAAATGTTTTCTTAAAGATTCCCCTGCACCAATATGGTCAAAATCATGATGAGAAGCGATAAGGTAATCAATGTGATAGATTCTTCGACTTTTAAAATAGGGAATTAAAGTTTCTTTAGCCATATCAAAAGAGAGATTGCCCCCAGTATCAATCAAAACATTTTCATTCCGATTAACCAGAAGGATGGAATCTCCTTGACCCACATTGATAAAAGTCACGGATTGTTCTAAGCAAGGCGCGATGGGAATGAGCGATATTGCGTAGGTCACCCAAAATAGCGTTGTTCCCCACGCATTCCAACGACGAAACCCATATTCTCTTAAAATCAATCCACCAACCAAAAGTACATAAAATACCACTTCAAAAGCCCATGACCATTTTGGAAACTCAAACATCAAGTCAATTCTTTGCAGGCAACCTAAATAGGATAGAAACCCATCGCAAAGAGGATTAAGAAGCGCCTTAAAAGGAAAGGTAAGATAGCTTACGTAGCCAAGTAGACATAGAACAAATAAATAAGGCATAGTGAGCAAGGAAATCAGCCCACCGAACAAGTGGAGACTTCCCCCACCAAAAGATAAGGGAAGCAAGAAATAACGAAGCATTAAAAAACCAAAAAATTTCTTTTCTAACGGAGAATGGCCCATCCATTGAATCGAAGCGAATTGAAGCAAATAAGAAAGTCCAAATCCAATGAGGAAGCCAGACTGAAAAACAGAATATTTATTGAGTAAAAATAATGTAATTCCCGTTAAGGAAGTTCGGCATATTCCATTATATTTCTTTTTACAATAATAAGTATTAATGAAAGTATATAGGTTCGAAAGTATTCCTCTTGCTATACCTATTTTCCTAATGGAAACAGGAATAAAAAATATAGATAAAACAAGGGCGGCAACCATCCCTTTCTTTTCATCATTAAGCAAGCGCATCATCCATTTTTTCACCAAACGAAAAAAGAATGAAAAGAAAATTCCGGAACAACTGCACACATAAAGAAGATTCAACGAGGTTAGCAAGGATACCCCATACGAACTGCTATCGTTTCTTCCAAAAAGCAAGCAATCCAAAAGTGCTTGATTTTGATCGGGAAACGCGGACAAAAATCGATCCCGAAATTTATTGACTCTCAAAGGAAGTCCCATTCTTCTTTCCACAAAATTCGCATGGATTTCCTGGGTAACGCCGAGACGGTATAAATACTGCTTAAAATCGAAACGGCATTCATAAGTCGTCATCTTAAATGGTTGGATGGAACCGGAAACTCGAATCCAATCACCCCATTGGAAATCGCCTTCTTTTATCGAAAGATATATCCGTTGAAACGGCCTCCACAAAATCACGTAATTCTGTTTGGACAAGATGACCATTCCCGTAAAGGTTTGTTTCCCTTCTGAAAAGGGGATATTGGTAACCCCTGCCATTACCCCTATGAACAGTCCCACTAAAAATGGAGCTACTTCTTTTCGACCAATCGATATCCCAAGCAATAGGCAAGCTAACAACAAAGCCAAGATGCGAATCGGCCAATCCTGTGAATATGATCCCCACGACCCAAGAACAAGGCCAAGGAAGAGGAAAAATGGCCTCATTCCGCATCCCGTAGTCTCAATTTGTCTCTTACCGTGATATAGGTTGCCTTCCCACAACTAGGCACTTCCGTAATTTGTTCCAGCGTTTCAAATACCGTGGAAGCACGATAAGAAACTACGGCCGCAGCCGCTGTTTTGGAGAACCCAGCTACGCTGCGTAATTCCTCCGCAGAAGCTTTATTTAGGTTACATTTGCGAATATCTTCCACGGCGCAGGCGGAAGAATTGTCGCGAAGTGGGGCAATGTAATAATTTTGTTTTGCTTCACAGACATGTGTGGGTACAAAAGCCAAAGTATCCGCATCGGATGTGATTCCTCCAGCTTTGGTAATGAGATCGATAATGGTTTGGCCCACTTCTACGGTGTATGTTCCCGGTTTTTGAATTTGGCCAGAAACCGTAACGGTGATGGAATGGACAGTGGAACCGTTAATATTTTGGGAAGTCCCCGTTCCTCCATCGGTAATGCGCGTCACAACGCCAAACCCGACAACGCATACCATGGTGATGCAGACGATGAGTAAAATAGTTTTCATAAAAACCTCCTTACATATACATAGAAGGTAAAAATTCAAAAAATTTTCGGTAAAGATTTTCGAAAAAATTAAAAAACTAGCCATTCATCGAAACAAAACACGAAAAAAAGCCACATTTTTTGTGGCTTTTTTCCACGCATTAATTATGGCCTTAAGCAGCTTTTTTGGAATTATTTTCCACTTTATCGCCCTTATGAATCTCAAGAATCTTGATTTCATAGGAGCCGTTGTCGGTAGAAACCACCACGGTATCCCCAACGGAAGAGCCAATGATCGCTTTGCCTAAAGGGGATTCGTTAGAAACGCTGACAACTTCCCCAAAAGGATTGGCACCAGTGTTTCCCATGACACGAACCACTTCTTCGCGATTGCGGAGAAGGTCTTGGAAGCGAACCGTGCTGCCGATACCAGCCTCATTGCCAGTTGCGGTGGCGGTAATCACACTATTATGCAAAATGTTTTCGATTTCGCTGATGCGAGCAGCAACACGAGCCTGATGGTCGCGGGCCGCATCGTAATCGGCGTTTTCGGAAAGGTCGCCTTGGCTACGAGCAAGGTTCAAATCCGCGATAACTTGCGGAGTTTCAACGTGAATAAGATATTCATGTTCTTTTTCCAATGCGTCATATTCCGCTTGGGTCAAAGTGTATTTTTTCTGTGGCATTTTCTACTACCTCTAAAGTAACGTTAGGATTATACGCGCTAGGGCATTTTTGAACAAGGAACTTAGGCTTCTTTTTTCAAATCTTGGATCATCGGATCATCGTTATAGGCATCCAGGACCTGTTCTGCCTCATCGGCTTCTTCTTCGCTAAGGTATTCAAAGGAAACTCCGTCTTTGGTAGAAAGGCAGAACAAAGAATCCTCGTCCCCTTCTTGATAAAGGAAGTAATAGTCTTTTTCCCTCTCGTCATTATGGAAAGTGAAAAGAATTTTCAAATGATCGACGGTTCCGTCGTCGCGAGTAATTTCGATATCGCGTTCGTTATCTTCGATTTTTTGTTCCATGTTTTTGCTCCTGTTTGAATTATAAAATCAACCTCCATCAAAGCAAAGTTTTCGCTTTGGAAATAGCCGCTTCAAATCCGTCTAAGTTTTTGGCACTGCCAGAAGCCATTTCTGGCTTGCCGCCGCCGTTTCCGCCAAGAATCGGCGCGATCGCCTTCATGATTTTACCCGCTCCAATTTGGGCGCCTTTGCCTCCGGCGAAGACGACGAGGCTATATCCTTTAGAACCTTTTCCGCAGAGGAAGAGAACATAGTCGGAATAAATCGATTTCAAGGAATCGCCGAGTTTCATGATGTCTCCGCGTTCCCCCTCTCCCTTCCAGGCAAGGAAATGGATTCCATCGATTTCTTCAAATTGTTTTTGCAGCTCATTCGCCTCCGAAGAAGACATCTTGTCTTTCAGCTGATTCAGTTCAGCTTGAAGCTCGTCGATGTGGCGTTCTAATTTTTTAACTGATTCAAGAACCGTATCATCCTTAGAAAGGGTTTCCGATTCAATGGAGGCTAAAACTTCAGATTTTCTGCGTAAATATTGATAGGCGCCTAAACTTGTACGGGCTTGAATTCGACGAGTTCCAGCGGAGACGCTAGATTCGCTTTCTAGAACAAACAAGCCAATTTCGCTGGTATTTTTGACGTGAGTTCCGCCACAGAATTCTTTGGAGAAATCTTCAAAGCAAACCACGCGGACCACGGAACCGTATTTTTCGGAGAACTCCATCTCCGCGCCAAGGTTTTTGGCTTCATCTACAGGCAAAATCTTAGTTTCTTCCGGAATTGACTCCGCAATTTTCTCATTCACCAAAGCTTCGATTTTGTTTAGATCTTCCGAGGAAAGTTTGTCCATCGACGTAAAGTCGAAACGGAGATAATTTTCATCGCAATAGCTTCCCTTTTGTTCCACATGTTTTTCAAGAATTTCCGAGATGGCAGCGTGGAGCAAATGGGTGGCGGAATGATTGCGTTCAATCAAGTGGCGGCGTTTGGAGTCCAAAGCCAATTCCACTTCCTCTCCGACGGAAAGATGACCAAATTGCAAATGAACGTGGTGCAAATGCTGACCAGCAGGAGCTTTGCCAACGCGAGTGATCGTCCCCAAGACGGAGTCATTTTTAAGGGTGCCTGTATCCGAAACCTGTCCACCCATTTCGGCATAGAAAGGAGTCAGGTCAAAGGCAACATCCCCTTCTTCCTCGATTTCTTCTACCGCATTCCCGTCTACGAATAAGCCCGTGACCTTGGCCTTAAGGCTTTCTTGGTCGTAAACAAATTCACTCGGCGTCTTGAATTCAAGCAAGTCTTTGGATTGCTTATGGAACGATTCAATGTCGCCTCTAGCGGCACGGGCACGCTCTTTTTGTTCTTCCATGCACTTCTGGAAGCCATCCATATCGGCCTTGACTCCATTTTCTTCACAGATTTCTTTCGTCATATCGGCAGGGAAGCCGTAGGTATCGTAAAGCAAGAAGATGACCGAACCTTCCAGTGTTTGCTTTCCTTCCATCTTTTGACGAAGAATCTCTTCCCCGGTAGAAAGCGTCTTGATGAATTTCTTTTCTTCATCAAGGACCATCTTGGAAACCAATTCCACTTTTTCTTCCAAATTGGGATAGAAATCCTTGTATTCGTCAGCACAAACGCGAATCAACCGGTACATAAACGGCTCATTGATTCCGAGCTTTTGCCCATACCGCATCGCGCGGCGAATGATGCGGCGTAAAACATATCCGCGTCCTTCGTTAGAGAAATAAGCCCCGTCGCTTAAGGCAAAGGTCAAGCAACGCGCGTGATCGGCGATGACGCGATACGCCATTTTGTTATCCCCTTCATAAGGTTTATGGCAAATCTCTTCCGCCGCCTTGATAATCGGCATGAATAAGTCCGTTTCGAAGTTGGTTTCCGTTCCCTGCAAAATGCAGGCAAGACGCTCCAAGCCAGAGCCGGTATCGATATTTTTGGAGGGGAGTTCTTTATAATTTTCTCTCGCTACTCCTGCTTCTGAATTATACTGGGAGAAAACAATGTTCCAAATTTCGATATAGCGGTCGTTTTCAATATCGTCTTGCAGCATTTTAACGCCGAGGTGTTTCGGGTCGTATTTTTCTCCGCGATCAAAGAACATTTCGGTATCCGGGCCGCAGGGTCCTTCCCCGATTTCCCAGAAATTATCTTTAAGGGGGATGAGGTGTTCGGGATCCATGCCGCAACGCACCCAAAGATCGTGGGTCGCCGTGTCGTGAGGTTCGTAGGTGATATAGAGTTTTTCTTTCGGAATTCCAAAACCAGTTTTTTCATTCGTTAGAATCTCATATGCCCAAGGAATGACTTCGTTACGGAAATAATCCCCGATGGAAAAATTCCCAAGCATTTCAAAGAAGGTATGATGGCGTGCGGTGTGTCCAACGTTTTCGATATCATTGGTGCGAATCGACTTCTGAACGTTAACGATTCGACGGCAAAGTGGAACTTCGCTTCCATCAAAATATTTCTTCAAACCCGTGACGCCGGCATTGACCCAAAGAAGGGATTTATCGCCTTGCGGAATTAAATTGACACCCGGGATATAACGGTGCCCTTTGCTTTCGAAAAATGAAATCCAACGATTGCGGATTTCCGAGCCTTTCATGTACTTCATGGTTTTCCTCCAAAAAAATAAAACACCCGATCCGAAGGAACGCGATTGCGCGGTACCATCCTTCTTCACCGGTGTTGGTGCACTTGATTGTCCCGATAACGCTGGGCACGGCGGAATTACCCGCTTAAGGGGGAGTGGCAAATTCCCGATAGGGAAATACTACACCTTTTGCCCCCGATAGGAATAGAGGGAAGTTTAAGCGTGAAGGGGCAAAGAATCCGAGTACATGCTCTTTCCTTCTGGCCAAGTGCGGTTGGGCTTATTTGGGTCTACAGTTTTATAGATATCCCCGGTTTTATTGAACCAAACGCTATCTTTTAAAACGATATTATTCGTGGAATTATTGACACTGACATTTCCTAAAGAATCATAATAAAGATTGATTCTTCCATTCAAATCATAAGGGTTTCCAACCTTTCCTTTTGAATTTAAGAAATCCCCATACGTCGTACAAAATACATTGCTTGTATATTTTGCAATAACATCAATCGTCGCTTGATAGGGCATGACATTTCCCCCGTCGGTTGTGAATTCACTGACACCTGCCGATGCACAGATAGCCACCACTTCCGGAGTGATTCGCTCAAAGAGTTCTTTGGGATTTGCATTAATCGATCCATGGTGGCCCGCCTTGAACAAACGAACATGACCTAGGCTCGGATTCAAATCCAATAATGAGGCAATCCCCGACTCTTCCAAATCCCCGGTAAAAAGGAATTGGGAGTCTCCTTGATGGAATAAAGTAACAATCGAATTGTTGTTTTCCTCCGTGCTACCCGTTTCATGATATTTGGTTTTCAAGAATTCCATGGAAAGGTTTTTGCCAAGAGGAATCACAGGGTTCCCGGCGCTGCTATTTTCCAAGGAATCAATCGTGGACCACTTCGTACCTTTTGAGACGGCAAATTCGCGGGAAGATACGTACTTATAGGCTTCCGTAGTATTGCCAAAAAAGGAAGAAGAAACATCCGCGTTATGGAGTTTTACTTCTTTTTTGTTGCTATCGACGGTCACTTTGTTCATATAGGCAAAATCAATATATTGATCCACCTTAAATTGGTAAAGAATCCCATTTCTGCCCCCATCGAAGGCGCTATCAGCATTTCCGAACATCCCTGAATAATGATCGCTATGCGCATGAGTGCAAATGACGTATTCCAATTTGCCGTCGGTCACATATTCTTTCAAAGCCTTGGCAATCGTTGAGGCGGAGCCAGACTTCGATCCCGCATCCATTAAAATATCGTTTTCGCCTGCTTTAATATAGATAGAATCGCCGTTATTGGCGTTTCCCAAGGTCAAGAAATGGAAGGAGATGGGGTCCATTTCCTTGGTTTGGGAATCATGAGAAGTCGAGGTAGAGGAGGAAGTTTCGCTGCTAGAAGGAGGAACCACCCACGAACTCGAGCTGTCTTCTTTCGAATCTTTTTCTGGACCGGGAGCCGCGTGTTTTGGCAAATAATAAAAATAGTAGAATCCCGTGGCACCGCCAATAACAAGCAAAACAACCAACGCCACAATCAAAAAAGCAACGGGGTGCTTTTTCGCTGCTTTTTTGACTTCTTTTTTAACCGTTTTCTTCGCTGATGTTTTCTTTTTCTTCGCCATAAACCTTATTCCTTATCTGTACGGACTCCATTACGGTAGGTCGCTTCGATGATCCCTCCGCCTAGCATTTTTTCTCCGTCATAGAAAACGGCAATTTGCCCCGGCGTCACTGCTTCTACGGGGTGTTCGTAAGTTAGGTGAACGCAGTCTCCTTCGAAACGAAGTTCGCAGAATTGGTCGGGTTGGCGATAACGGAATTTCACCCCAACTCGGATTGGATGGGTTGGTTTATCCCCAATCCAATTGATGGAATCCACGTCGCAGGAATCGCTCTCTAGTAGATAACGTTCGGAAGGGTGGGCGACATAGAGGATATTTTTCTTTACATCCTTTCGGTAAATAAAGAACGCGCCTTCCTCTTCGCCTTTAATTCCTCCGACGCCAAGCCCTTTATGCTGGCCAAGCGTGTAATAAAGCACGCCAGAATGTTCGCCCACTACTTTACCTGTTTTGCCTTCGACAATTTTTCCTTTTTTGGCAGGAAAATAATTTTGAAGGAAGAGTTTGAAATTGCGTTCTCCGATAAAACAAACCCCCGTCGAATCTTTTTTATCCATCACCGATTCCAAGTCAAGATCATGGGCAATTTGACGCACTTCTGGTTTGGTGATATCAGAAAGGGGAAAGAGGCAACTACGAATTTGCGACTCGTTAATTTGCGACAAAAAATAGGATTGGTCTTTGTTTTTGTCTGCGGCTTTATAAAGATAACTCATGCCATTTTCATCGACCCTTTTGGCGTAGTGTCCCATGGCAATGGCATCGAAGCCCTGTTGTTTGGCAAAATTTAAAAAGGAATCGAATTTGATATATTTATTGCAAAATACATCGGGATTGGGGGTTCTTCCTTTTTCGTATTCCTTTAAAAAATAGGAAAAAACATGATCCCAGTACTCCTTCACAAAATCGCAACGGAGCAAAGGAATCCCTAATTTCTCCGCAACCTTTTTCGCGTCTTCATAATCTTTTTCCTGGGGACATTGCCCTTGCCCAAGAGTTGGGTTGCCCAAGTAATCGTTATTAGCCAAGGCGTCCCAATTACGCATGAAACCGCCGACGACTTCATGGCCTTGTTTTTGTAATAGATACGCGGCGACCGCGCTATCCACGCCGCCGCTTAAGCCCACAAGAATCTTCATTTTTCAAATAGCTCCTTTGAATCGAGAACTAACGTAAAAGGACCATCGTTTTCTAAGGATACCACCATATCCGCTTGGAATACCCCACCTTGCAAGGACGGAACCAATGTTTTTAGATAAGAATAGAATTCTTCGTATAAAACCCTTGCCTCATCGGGTCGCATGGCCGATACAAACGATGGGCGATTTCCTTCCTTTACCGAACCATATAACGTGAATTGAGAAACCGATAAAATCGACCCACCAACTTGGGAAAGCGAAAGATTGGTTTTTCCGTTTTCATCAGGAAAAACGCGAAGTTTTACGATTTTATCCGCCATTTTTTGGGCAATGCGGATATCGTCTCCTGGAGTAAGACCCACGAAAAGCAAATACCCTTTTCCAATGGAAGAGACGATTTGTCCGTCAATAGAAACGGAGGCCCGGCGGACCAATTGGACAACGACTTTCATGAAGAATTCCTTTTTATTGCAAATAAGAATGAATCACTTCTAGAGAAGAGACGGGCTGAGAAGTGATTTCAAAAGCGTCATGAACTTCCTTTAAAATGTCTGCAACGCCTTCTTTATTCGTGTAGCAGGTAGCTAGAACCTCGCCTTTTTTTACAAAATCGCCCACCTTCTTGGACAAAACAATGCCCGCAGACATGTCGATTTGATCCTGCATCGTTTCTCTTCCGGCGCCTAGTTTCATCGCCGAGACTCCAATTTGCAGCGAATCGATGCGTTGGACATAGCCTTCCTTTTCCGCCAAAACCGGATGAGCATATTTGGCCACAGGGAATAAGGATGGGTTCTTTAAGTAAGAGACGTCTCCGCCTTGGGCTTCGAACAATTCCACAAGCTTATGAAATCCGCTGCCATCGGCAATCGCTTCTGCAATCCGCTTCTTTCCCGTTTCTAAATCGGAAACAAGATGAGCCTGTTCCAGCATGATTCCGCCAGCATTTTCCACTAGTTCCACTAAGTCTTTTGGCCCATGTCCTTGGAGGGTGGCAATCGCTTCTTTCACTTCCAAAGAATTACCAACGGCGAAACCAAGGGGTTGTTCCATGTCCGTTAATATGGCGCGGGTATCCCGATGCAAAGCATCGCCGATTTGAACCATGGTTTTGGCAAGGCGTTCAGCGTCTTCGATGGTTTTCATAAAAGCGCCGCTGCCAAATTTCACGTCTAACAAAATCGTATCCGCCCCTGAGGCCAGCTTCTTCGACATGATGGAAGAGGCGATTAAAGGGATCGAATTGACCGTGCCTGTCACATCGCGAAGAGCATAAAGTTTCTTATCGGCAGGATCGATGTCCGCGGTTTGGCCGGCAATCGCAATACCAATACGACGGACTTGGTTTTTAAATTCTTCTTCGCTTAATCCGATTCGCATTCCGGGAACGCTTTCCATTTTGTCGAGGGTTCCCCCAGTATGTCCAAGGCCTCTTCCGCTCATTTTGGCTAGTTTGGCTCCGCAGGCGGCGACCAAGGGTCCAAGAACTAAACTCGTTTTATCGCCGACTCCGCCGGTAGAATGCTTATCCACTTTCACGCCGGGGATATCGCTTAAATCAATCGTTTCTCCGCTATGCATCATCGCATCCGTCAAATCGGCAATTTCTCGCATTTCCATCCCCTGAAAAACGATAGCCATCGCCAAAGCGGAGGCTTGATAATCAGGAATTTCTCCTTTGGCGTAGCCGTTAACGAAGAAAAAGATTTCTTCTCGAGACAGAGCCTTGCCGTCCCGTTTTGTTTCAATAATATCTACCATTCTCATAATTCATATTTTAATGCAAAGCCTCTTTCTTTAACACCCTATTGCGAATATGATTTTGCCATGGATTTTGCTTCCCATTTGCTCGCCCATTATTCTCGCGACTTTGTCGATAAACTGCTGAAATCTCTCCAAGGCGATCCCCTTCATTGCCTTGTTTTAAACCCGAGTAAAATAAAGGACCAAGAACTTCTTGAACGCACCCCTTCCTTATCTCCCCACCCTTTTATCCCTCATAGCTATTTTTATTCCAAAAAAGATTGGGAAGCGGGAAAATCTCTTTTTTACGATTTAGGATGTTTTTCTATTCAAGACGCTTCAGCCATGATGGTTCCTTTCTTTTTGAACCCGCTTCCAGGAGAAACCGTCTTGGATTTCTGCGCGGCTCCCGGAGGAAAAACCATCTTCATGAGCTTAAGCATGGAGCAAAAAGGCCTTGTGGTTGCTAATGATTTGTCCTTCCCTCGCGCCAAGGCTTTATCCCAAAACGTGGAACGAATGGGGCTAGGTAATGTTGCCGTTATTTCCGATAACCTCGCCAAAAAGAAAGGCCAATGGAAAGAGGCTTTTGATAAAATTCTTCTCGATGCTCCTTGCTCAGGGAGCGCCATGTTCCGAAAAGACGAAGAGGCAAAGCGTAGCTGGAGTATGGACAAAGTCCTTCGCTGCGCATCGATTCAAAAAGAATTGCTAGATTTAGCGGCTTCTTTTTTAAAGCCCGGCGGCATTTTGGCTTATAGCACCTGTTCTTTTTCCTATGAAGAAAACGAAGGAAACATCGCTTCTTTCTTATCCTCTCACCCCGAAATGAAGGCATTGTCTCTTCCCATAGATAGCCCTCTATTTCGTCACGACGAAACCATAAAAGAAGGCATTCATCTTGACCCCGGAATTTTCCCAGGGGAAGGGCAATATCTTTGTCTTCTTCGCAAAGAGGGCAGTTCCCTTCCTTCCAGCCCTTTCCGTATCAAAACTAACGATAAAATCGATTCTTTTTTAGCCACCTACGGATTGATCCATCGAACGAACATCCTCCGTAACGGCCTATATTCGTCCTTGTCCGCGCCTTTCGACCCCGGGGATTCCCCTTTGCTTCGCTATGGAATTCGAGTTTTAGAAGACAAAGAACACGTAATTCCCGAATTTGCCCTTAGCCGTGCTCTGCCTGTCACTTTTTCTCTTCCTTTAACGAAAGAACAGGCAAGAAAATACCTAAACGGCGAAACGATTCCCCTCCCCAATGCAAAAGATGGCTTTGCAATTGTGTCTTATCAAAACAAAAATCTTGGTTGGGTAAAATGTGTCAAAGGCAATGCAAAAAACCATTACCCTAAGGGGTTACGCCACCTCTACCCCCTCAACGAGTTTTAAATTCGTCTCGGTAACTTTTTAATGTCAAAATCGAAATCGCGATGACGCAGCCGCCAATCACGAGTAAGGAAATCATGAATTCGTACCCTTTTAGGAATATCCCAATCGGCAACGCCGCCACCATTCCTAACGCTCCAAAAATTATCCCTACGATGGAATTGATTTTTAAAAAACGCGCCCTGCGAGATAAAAATCCAAAAGAAAGCAACGAATAGATCACCATGCCAAGGCAAAACACCCCATAGGGAAGACACCATGGCAAAAAATAGGAAAGTCCACTGCCGTCTTCCCTTCCTTGATAAAGGGGATAAAACATCGCCACAAAACTAATGGCCCCATAGACAACTAGACTCGTAGAAAGCGTCTTGGACAAACTTAGGGTAGGGGAATGGGTCCGATCATCACGAGAAGGGTTCATTTTTTCATCTCCACAGGGAAGGGTAGGGAAGGATCTTTCCACCAAGCCGTGGGCTTTTTCTTCGATTTTCCCGATTCAAAATAAGCTTTTTCTTTTTGTTGGAATTCTTCAATATCCTTGGCGCATTCTTCCTGCAATTTCGCCGCTAAAATCTGGGTGTTTCCCTCGGCAAAGGATTCGTATTTCATCGGTTCATGGACGCGGAAGCAAAGAAGTTCGCTCTTGTTGTTCTCATTCAAATGGAAAATGCAGTGCCCACCAAACGAGGTATATAAGCACACGGGGCATTGAGCTCGAAAAGCAATTTTAAAAGAACCACCATGGAATTCGCCGGGAGGCGTAGTTTGCGGGGCTTTGTTTCGCGTGCCTTCAGGATAAATGCAATAAGAGCAGAGTCCGCTAGAAATTTCTTTCTGGACTTTAGCAAAAATTTGCAGAGCCTGACGAGGGTTTTTCCGATCAAGAAGCGCGCAATCTAAAATTTTAAGAACGCGTCCAATGAAGGGCATTTTCGCCGCTTCGATCTTCGCGACGAATTTAACAGGTTTGGGAGAAGCAATGATCAAAAATAACGGATCGAGGGCTGATGTGTGGTTGGAAACGAAAAGGCACGGTTCCGTCGTAGACACGATTTTTTCATTTTCCCCATCCCATTGAATTCCTAAAGGTCCAACGACACGAAAAACCAATTTGCGAACCGCGTTATATCTTTCTTCTAAAGAATAACGTTCGGGATGCCGAGAATAACGAATCATCCACTTAAAATAGGCGCCTAATACAGCCCATCCGCCACGAAGCAGAATGCGAAGCGTTTTCCAATTTCTCTTTACCATCTAGTTTACCATACTACATTCGTGCGTTAGCGCAACAAAAATACTATTGATTGGAATAAATTGACACAGTACGCGGGGGGATAAGTAGGCCCTCCGAATCAAAACCAAGTTGAGAAGACGTGGACAAGACAAGGTGCATATCCCCTTCTTCTACGAAATTCACTTCATGATTGGAGGGATTGATATAAAAGACAAGGAAGCCGTATTCCTTAATCCATTCTTTCTTCTTCAAAACTAATCGGAGGCATCCTCGATAATCCGTTAAGTCAAAATTTTCATCAATTTCTTTGGGGGAGAAAGAGGATAGGAAGGGCAAGGCCTTTCGCAAGGCAATCCACTTAGAAACACCTTCCGCCATTGCGAAGTTACCATCCAGCCTATCGTAATCGAATTGGTTTAATTTATCGCCAGAATTATAGGTATTTCCCTGTCCGTTTTTGCTTTGTCCGATTTCTTCTCCCATATGAAGGAAGGGGACCCCAAAACTGGTAAGCAAGCCAGCTATGCTCGCTTGAATCAGTTCATTTTTTTCTTTTTCTTTTAATTCGGGGCAGGAAGAGGAAAGAACATCGTAGAAGGTATGGTTATCATGGCATTCCAGGTAATTGATGCTTTGAGAAGCGGAAATAAAATGCGCTTTGTGGAAAAAATCAACGCAGGAACCCGCAATCCCAAATTCAAAATCATGAAGGGAAGAGGGGTCTTGGCAAAAGAAACGTTTGGCGGCTTCGCGGTAAAAATCGTTAAAAAAGCCAAACCGGGGCAGCATCGGGGCATTGCCTTTGGTTCCCATTGGAAGATTTACCCCCCTCGCCATATCCCATCCTTCGCCATAAAAACAAAAATCCGGTTTCAGACGAAGCACTTCGGTTTGGATGGCTTCTAAGGTTTTAACGTCCAATAGTCCCATTAAATCGAACCTGAAACCATCGATATCGTATTCTTGGACCCAATGAAGACAAGCGTCGACGATAAGTTTAGAAACCATGGGGCGTTCCGAAGCAAAATCGCATCCGCATCCGCTGCAATTCGAACGTTTTCCCGAAGGAAGTCGACGGAAATAATACCCAGGAACCACCTTTTCAAAATTGCTCTCCCACCCCTCGTAAACATGGTTAAAAACAACGTCCATTACCACGCGAATCCCATTTTGATGGAGGGTGGAAACCATGGTTTTCACTTCCTCGATTCGGGCGAAGGGGTCTTCGGGATCGGTGGACAAACTTCCTTCTGGAACAAAATATTGAGCAGGGTCGTAACCCCAGTTATAGCCAACGCTCGGATTCCCTTCTTTTACGGAAGCATAATCAGCAATAGGAAGCAACTGCAGATGAGTGATTCCAAGCATTTTCAAATAATCTAACCCGGCGGGATGGCCGTTTTTGGTCTTTCTCCCTGGTTCCACTAACCCTAAGTACGTTCCTTTGTTTTGAATATCAGTGGAAGGGTGAGAGGTGAAATCACGAACGTGAGTCTCGTAAATGATGGCTTCCGTTAAGCAGGAGCAAGGGGGTAGGGTGTCTTTATTTTTGCCTAGCATGGGATTGGGATGAACGGCAATAGAAGAAATTCCATTGGCTACGGAAGCTTTCGCGTAAGGGTCCGCCACTTCCACCGGTCCTTGGGGATTGAAGACACAATAACGATACTCGTAACCGTGGAAATCGCCTTTTAAAACTAAGGAATATACACCGCAATCTCCGCGCTTTAAAGAATGATATTCATAGGGTTCGTTTGAATTTTTCTTGTAGGGGCGAAGGCGAATCAAAACGCGATGGGCAAAAGGGGCCCAGAGCTTAAACGTCGTGGTTTCTTTTTGAAAGGTTACGCCAAGATCTTTTCCTTCGTAGGTATATTTTTCGAGAAATTCCTTTTTATCGAGCATCCAATCGAGATTCACACCTGTTTGGCCATATTCTCCAGCGAAAATCAAATAAGAATGGCCTAATTGCAACGGCTCAGGCAATTCGAGATCCAACAAGGAATTGCTTTGAAAAGAGGAACACTTAACAAGGCGAACCCCTTGGATTTTTTCTCCATCGCGCAGAACGCTAGGAAGAAAAGGCTCAAAAGAGACGGAAGAGAAAATGGAGACGCGAATCAAAGATTCCGAAACTAAATTCGCAGATAAAAAGGTGTCTTTCATTCTTTTTCTAAGCTTTCCACATGGATATTTAACATGTCTTTGGGCTCATCAGGCTCTGGAGCTGTCGCAGAAGAAGCCGCAATAACGGGGGCACCTTTGGAGTTATTTCGCGAATCGGTTTCTCCAACAATCCCATCCCGCTTCAGCTGTTTGAAGATTTTTTGGGCACGAGGATACCCCATTCCAAATTCATTTTGCAAACGGCTGATGGACATCGTATCTTGGGTCACGACATAGTCTTTGATTCGTTGATATAAATTTCCTAAGTCCTGTTCGTTCGAACTTCCGCCCCCTCCATTTCCATTGGAAACGTTGCCAGGAACCCCATAGGAACCGCCTTCATCGACTTCATCGTCCTCATGATCGCTAAGATCCAAGAAATTGGAATCAAAACACTGAGGTTGTTGGGCCGCAAGGAAATCGCAAATGTGTTTGATTTCTTTGTCGCTTAAAAAGCAGCCTTGGCAGCGGACGAAGCCATGGCGGGATACCTGCCCGCAATCTACAAGCATATCGCCTTTCCCAAGCAAATCTTCCGCGCCTCCTTGTCCTAAAATGGTCATGGAGTCTTCCGTGCTACTGACGCTTAAAGCCACGCGGGTTGTGATGTTGTTTTTAATCGAACCGGGGATGATTTTCACGTCAGGACGCTGAGTGGCAACAATTAAATGGATCCCGCAAGAACGGGCTTTCCCCGACAAATCGAGCACGGGTTGAATGACTTCTTTGTAATTGGTAACCAGGTTAGCAAATTCGTCGATAACGCAGACGATATAAGGCATTTTAGCCTTGTGATTCTCGGGGGCATAATCGTTATTGAATGAAGTGATATCGCGCACATCGCATTCTTCTAAAATTCGATAGCGTCTTTCCATTTCATCGACTAGTTTTTTCAAAGCCACTAAAGCTTCCCGCGGTTCTTTGACAATCGGGCAAAGCAGATGGGGAATGTTGCGATATTTGCTCATTTCGACGCGTTTAGGATCGATAAGAAGCAATTTCAATTCTTCCGGGCGGTTATGCATGATCAACGAGCAAAGAACCCCATGCATGAAAATCGATTTGCCTGAACCGGTTGTACCCGCGACCAACATATGGGGGAATTCGGCTAAGTCCCCTTGAATGACCTCGCCGCGAATGTCCACGCCAAAAGGAATTTGAAGCGGGGCTTTCCGGGATAATTTCGTATAGACCTCATAGAAAAGGACGCTGCGCTTGGTGTCGTTAGGAACTTCAATGGCGCAGTGAGTGGTGCCAAGAACTCGTTCCGAGAAGCGAACGCAGACTCCACCAAGGCGGACTTCCAAATCAGGAATCACCTTATTGATCGAGCTAATGGAAACATTATGTTCTGGGTTTAGTTCGTACATGGTAATGGAAGGCCCAACAGTAAAGCCGGCAACGCTGGCGCCTACGCCCATATCCATGAATAGTTGATTGATCTTTTGAATTTTGTCTTGGCATTCTTGGTTGACTTTTTGAATTAGCGATGTGTCTTCTGCCGTGGGCGGATTAATCAAGTCTAGACCCGGCATCTCATAAGGAGGAAGCGGCGCGGCATCTGGAATATCGGGATTCGACGGATTTTGAGTGGGAGTAGGCGAAGAAAAAGCCACTACAGGAGACCGGGCGGGAACTTCTTCTATCGTCGTTTGGACTTGAACCGGGGCAGGGGTCGGTTCAGCGACAACGCGTCGTTTGGCAGGAGCGGGTTTTTGAATCGGGGTAGGCGCGATATCCACGACTTCTTTTTCTTGGACAGTCTCGGGTCCAACAATTCTTTCTTGCTGGAAGGAAGGAACAAATGAATTCTCTTCTATCGTTTCTTCTTGAACGGAATCAGGAACCATGGGAGAGGTAGAGATGGCAGGGGAAGGAGAAACGATAGAAGAGAATTCATTTGTTC